>NZ_JAENXS010000006.1 GCF_016612535.1 Bradyrhizobium diazoefficiens | reverse complement strand
TGCGAAAGTACCGGCCGTGGTCGGCGTCTGCGACGGCTTCGTCGGCAACCGCATGCTGGCCCAGCGCGGCAAGCAGTCGGAAAAGCTGCTGTTCGAAGGCGCCCTGCCGCAGCAGGTCGACGCCGTGGTGACGAAATTCGGCATGCCGATGGGGCCGTTCGCGATGAGCGACCTCGCCGGCCTTGACGTCAGTTGGCGCTCGCGCAAGGATCGCGGCATCAAGTCGGAGATTGCGGATGCGCTGTGCGAAGTCGGCCGCTTCGGCCAGAAGACCGGCAAGGGCTACTACAAGTATGAAGCCGGCTCGCGCGCGCCGATGCCAGATCCGGAGGTCGAGAAGTTGATCGACGAGACGATGCTGCGTCTCGGCCGCAAGAAGCGCGTGGTCAGCGACGAGGAGATCCTCGAGCGCATGATGTATCCCATGATCAACGAGGGCGCGAAGATTCTCGCCGAAGGCATCGCGGCGCGGCCCTCCGACATCGATGTGGTCTGGCTCTATGGCTATGGCTGGCCGATCTACCGCGGCGGCCCGATGTACTGGGCCGACAGTGTTGGCCTCAAGCATATCTCCGATCGCCTGGCCTTCTACGCCAAGGAGACCAACGACCCGAACCTCGAGCCGGCACCGCTGCTGAAGAAGCTCGCCGATGAAGGCAAGACGTTCGCGTCACTGGCCCCGGCGTCGAAAAGCGGCGTAATGAGGCATTTGTCCTTCTTAGCGGGACACCTCAAACAGGCGAAGCGGGAATATTGAGGCTTTGGTTACGTCCCCAAGGCAAAAGCCGTGCGCTTAGGTTCGTTCTCGCGCTATTGCCGGTTGCACCTGTTTCGGTCACCAGTCTCTTTCATTACTCAGACGGAGTGCAGAGCACGTGTTCAACAGGCTGGCGGACGATTGAAGACCGTGCCCAGCCTATGAAGACCAGATCACCTCATGCTGCCCCCATTGGGACGTGTGCCCGTCGGAGCAGCTGAGAACGATCGCTAGTCTACCTCGGCTGATTGCGACCTGCGAACGCGCTCGGATGCTGCCGTTCATTCGGGAGCTGCGGCGATGAGCCCAGAGGAGTGCGCGATCAGACGAAGGTCAGCAGCCGTTTCGGTGTCCGGAGGATGATCGTGTCGATCTCAGTCTCGCTATAGCCGCGGCGACGCATCATCGGGATCACATTGGTGAAGATGTGCTGATAGCCGTGCCCGCCGAAACGCGTTAGACGCGTACGGTGGCAGATGTCGTGACTGATCACGATCTGCTCGAGATGCCCGCGCTTGACCAGTGCTCGCATCAGGCGTAGGCGCACAGCATCGTTCGGCATGTCGATGTCCGCGTGACTGTAGTAGGACTGCTCCATGCCAAACAGGTCGAACTCGATGACGCAGCCCGTCTCGGCAAGGCGCAGCAGTCGATACTCGTCAAAGATCGTACGGTCGATGTGGCTTATCACCATGCGATCCATCGGCGCGCCCTGCTTCAAGAAGAATTCCGCCACCTCCTGCGGCTGGTCTTCATGACGGCCAGGATGCACGTTGATCGCAGCGCCGGTCTCCTGCTGCGCAAGGATCGCGCCCTGCATCACGCGCCGCTCAAGGCAGGTCCACGGCGCTTGACAACCGATCTCGCCGATGATTCCGGCGCGCACGTCAGTTCCCCACGCACCTTCCAGGACCTGCGAGACCATTTCAGACGCGAAGTCCTCGGCTGTTCGGTCGTGATTCCGCTGGTCCTGGAACTCGTGGACATAATGACCGCAGCCCATCACAACATGAGCTCCGCTGGCCCGCGAGATATCCGCAAGTCCGACAGGGTCCGGTTTCAAGCCGCCCGAGGTGAGCTCGACAATGGTGCGTCCGCCCGCAGCGACCATCTCACGGATTTCGTTTACCGCGATATCTCGCTGGTTGAGCTTGGTTTTGAGGCCGGATCGCCTTTGCCCGTAGTTGATCTGCCAACAATTGCAAAGCTCGATCTCGAGGTCTTCGATGCCGGCCGCAACATATTTCGGCGGCGTGATATCGCAGATGATGTGCTCGTGCATCAAAGTGGGTCCTAAGGCGGCGGGGTCGACGATCCCCAGCACCGTTTGCGCCCACCCTTTCAGCGCCAGTCTGTCGAGCTTCAACATGGGTAGCCTCACTGCTCCGGCTTAAGTCCGGCGAACTCGATCGCCTTCTTCCATTTGACGTTCTCACCGGCGATCAGCCTCGCCATCTCTTCGGGCGAGCCGCCGACCGGATCGGCGCCGAGCTTGCGCATCTTCCCTGCCATCTCCTTGTCCGCCAGGTAGCTGTTCGCGCTCCTGTTGAGCCTGGTGATGATGTCTGCCCGCGTGTTGGCGGGAGCCGCGATCGAGAACCAGGACGAGGCCTCGTAACCCGGGACCCCGGCTTCCGCGACCGTCGGCAGGTCCGGCAATTCCGGCCAGCGTTTTGCGGTGGTGACGGCGAGTGCGCGGAGCTTGCCACCCTCCACATACGGCAGCGCCGCAGGAAGATTGTCGAGCGACATCTCGACCCGGCCTCCGATCACGTCAGTGAGCGCCGGCGCACTGCCGCGATAGGGCACGTGTAGCAAATCGATGCCGGCCATCGACTTCAATAGCTCGGTCGCCACGTGGCCAGTGCCGCCTGTGCCCGGCGATGCGTAAGACAGTTTGCCCGGGTTGGCCTTGGCGAGCGCGATGAGCTCCTGCAGCGTCTTCGCCTTCACATCGAGATTGACCGAGATCAGGTTGGGCACGCGCGCAATCACCACGACGGGCGCAAGGTCCTTTGCGCCGTCGAACGGCTGATTCCTGTAGATATACTGGTTGATGACGTGCGGACCGGGCGTGCCGATCACGAGAGTGTAGCCATCCGGATCAGCCTTCGCAACGTAATCGGCGCCGAGGTTACCCCCGGCGCCTGCCTTGTTCTCGACGATGAACTGCTGGCCGTATTCCTCAGATAACCTTTGCGCCATCAGCCGGCCGAGAATGTCGGTTGTACCGCCGGCTGCAAACGGTACGACCACCTTGACCACCCGCCTCGGCCATTGCGCTTGGGCGGACGCACGGCCGATGAACCGCAACGACAGCGCGGTGGCGCTAGCAGCGAGCACGGTGCGGCGGCTTGGATTGGACATGGACGTGCCCCTGAATGTGCGCTCCGAGCGCATTGTTCTGTTCGAGAAATTGTTGCGCACCCTCGAGACGCGGATCAGCCGCGAGCGCGGCGTGGGCTGATCGCGTCTGTCGCAAACAACGGTCCCCGCAGCTTGAGAAATTGCTCGAAAGCGGCGCTAAAAGCTTCGCAGGCTGCGTCATCAATCTCGAACGAAAGCGCCGCCATGCCGCGCCGGGCAAAGTAGATTCCCTGCTCGAGAAGATCGAAGAACATTAGTTCCTTGATGCGCTGATCCTGCGCGTTGACGTCGGCAATCGATCTCACCGGTCCCGCGACGCCGTGGATGGTGAACAGCGAACCCACCCCGGTGACACACAGGGGGACATGATGCTCCCGGCACAGCGCCTCCAGCCGTGTACGCAGCGCCTCGCCGCGCGCATTGACGCGATCCAGCGCGTGCTGCGTGACGACTTTCGTCATCATCGCAACGCCGGCGGACATGGTAAGCACGTTGTTGTTGAAGGTGCCGGCATGGGCGAGGGCGCCGGGCTTGCGCGGATCGAAACGCTGCATCAAGTCGGCGCGACCGCCGAAGGCGCCGAATGACAGACCGCCTGCCACATACTTGCCAAGCGTCATCAGGTCTGGACGAATGCTGTAGCGCGTCTGCAGTCCGCCAGGCGCAAGACGCGAGGTCATCACCTCATCGAACACTAGCAGCGCGCCAACCTTCTCGGTCTCCTTGCGTAGCGCCAACAGGAAATCTCGTTCGGCGGGAATGCAGCCGCCAGAGCCCTGCATCGGTTCGACGATGACAGCGGCGATATTGCCGGCATGCCGCGCGATCAGCTTTGCCGCCGCGGCAGCGTCATTGTAGGGCGCAAGCAGCCAATCGAACGGCACGTTAACCTGATTGACCGCTGCCTTAAAAGCGAACACGGAGCCATGATAGGCGCCATCAAAAGCCATCACCTTCTTTTTGCCGGTCACGACGCGCGCGAGCGTCAACGCTAGCAGCGTCGCCTCAGTTCCGGAATTGGTGAAACGCAACAGCTCCATCGCTGGAAAGCGCTTTGCAATGATCGCAGCAAAGTCCGCCTCCACGCGCGTGTGGCCCGAAAGGCTCAGTCCGTTGTCGACCGCCTGCTTGATTGCCTCGCCGATGAACGGATTGGAATGCCCGGCAAGGCCCGCCGTGTACTCGCCCATGAAATCGAAATAGCGATGGCCGTCGGCGTCGAACACTGCGGAGCCCTTCCCGTAATGGATCGTCAACGGGAACGGCTCATGGAACAACACAGTGCGGGTGTTGCCGCCGGGCATGGCTGCGCACGCCGACGCATGCTGCTTCGCACTGCAGGGATTGCGCGCCACATAGGAGCCGATGGCACCGCGAAGCGCCTCATCTAAGGCCGAATTGACGCTGAGAGGCTCGACAACATTCATCACTGTTCCTTTCCGGCCGTCAGGAGCTCTGCAAGTATATCCGGCTATCAAGCCGAATTCTTCTAATGTGGGTTCGTCCAGGGCCGAAAATGTGCGGCTGATTGGTTCAACGCGATGCTTTGATGCGCTCGGGGTAGGACGATATGATTTGATAACTGCGCGATCATCGGGTGCTTTGCCCGTTCCCAGCCTCCTTCTGGAGAGGGAAATTGGTCCCTTGCCTCTCCTCGACAATTTTCCTCTCGAAATCTCGGGAGCCGGTCGGGCCGTCAAAGGCGCGGATCTGCTGAAGCATTGGAATTCTCAAAATGAGCCACATCTCGGGACTACCTGTTGAACGGGACGCGACTCCAGTGCTGGAGCAGTGCCGGGTGTGGCGTTCGGCCCGTCTGCGACTCCAGAGGATGAGCTAGCGGAAGTCGATCCTCCCAATTGAAGCAGCTCCACTTCGTCGACCCCTTTGGGAAAGAACGCGTGGGCATAATGATCCACACTCAAGATCGATCCTGCTGGCTGAAGGTTGCTCGCTCGCTCATTCGTGCAGAGCGGCGTTGCTGTTTCTCATAATGCGGTCCTAGAACATCTTCTAACGGATATGCTTCTTTGCGGTGAGCAGTGCAAAAGACTCTGTCAACGGCCCGACGGCAGAGTGTGAGATGGTGCCAGGGTGTGTTTCCGGCAAACCAGAGTCGTGCGTGCGGGTTCCTGCACCCGCCAAACCCATTTGTCGGCACAATGCGGCGGCTCAACGGGATACTACGTACTGTGTTGCGGAGGCCAGCATAGCCAGGTCGCAACGTCCTCCCAGAGTAGGTAGTCTCCCGACGCTCCTCGATCATGTACTGTGACCTACTACGTGGCCCCACGGGCGATAAGAGAGAGGGTATAACAATGAAAGGCTTAGTCGATCCGTTGCGCGTCTCGCGCTTCATCCAGTCGTACGACGAGGCAGCCATCCAGACGGGCATCAATCTTTCGATAGGATTCGACTTTCATGAATATGTCTCGATAACAGAGGCGACTCCAACTAAAGGAAAGACGTACCCAATCTTCCGGCCGGATCGCTCGCCCATCAAAACTGGCGAAGGATATTGGGTGGTGGGCGTCGATGCGAATAATGAGGTCGCTCTCGTCGATGCGGCTCGGCTATATGACCTCTCGCAAAGCAACCTCGCCGAACATCTCCAATCTCTGAAATTCTTTTATGCAGACCCGGACAAACAGGCACATCCCCAAGATCGCTGCATCTGCAATGCACCTAGCGCACGGAGGATCACCGGAAAGGTAGTCTATCACGGGGACCTTTGGGTGCGAACAGATTTTAGAGGGCAAGGTCTAACGAAGATCATGGCGGGGATAATGCGAGGCGTGTCACTCGCTATGTGGGCCCCTGACTTTACGTGCGCACTTGCTGGGCGCTGGTCGATAGATAAGCGCGTGTACGATGTAGCGCACTCTGAACCTCGTGGATCCGAACTGCAGCTTGTGGCGGAGGATATTGTGGACGACGATTGGCTTCTCTGGACCACCGGCGACGAGTTGAGAAGCTTGATCAATAGTCACGACAGAGGCGCATCAGCAGTATCGTCGCGGAGTCCCGCCGAGCAAATTGTTAGCAAGCGTGGTCCCGCGCTACAGGAGCAGCGGTAAAGCGACTGCGGGCGTGCCGATGGCGGGGCGATCTGCCGCCGCCGGGCACTCCGGGATCAGGGAGACTGCCCATGACACAACAGCATCATATCTCGACCGAAATCCCGCAGCACACTTGGACCGCAGAAGCTGCTGGACGGGTGACCGCGAATGGTCTCCTGAACGACGCGTCCCACCCCGATGCGATGCCGGCGACGCAAAGCTGTGTGACCGCACAGATCGCAGATTATGTAGCGAGGATCAGGTACGGTGACCTGCCCTCAAACGTCATAGCCTGGGCGAAATGGCTTGTTGCGGACAATGTTGCCTGCGCAATCGCCGGTGCCCAGACGGGCATAGCGGCCAGCTTCCTCGAATATCAAGAAAGTCATGGTGGCAGGCCTACGGCAGCGGTGTTCGGCCGATCAACGCGTCTGCCTGCTCCCCAGGCGGCCGCCGTCAACGCCTATGCGGCGACGCTGCTGAGCTTCGACGATTCCCTCGTCAGGCTCGGCCATCCAGGAACATCGGTGATCCCTGGTGCGATCGCGGTGGCCGAAGAGCTTGATCGGCACGGTAGCGAACTGCTGGTGGCGATCATCGCAGGTTACGAGATGTCCTTGCGATTGGGGGCCGCGATCCGCCCGTCGCCGGAGCGCGCCGCCGATGTTCTCGGCCTCGCGACCTGGCAGATCTATGGTGCGGCCAGCGCGGTCTCGCGACTTCATCGCCTATCGCCCGAAGCAACGCGCGACGTCTTCGGCCTCGCGGCGCAGCACGCGCCGGTCCCCTTCCTGCGGAAGTTCCATGGCCGCCCGATGCCGTGGCTGAAGAACAATTACGCTTGGGCAACGATGGGCGCGGTCACCGCCGGCGCGCTCGCCGCGCGCGGCTTTGCCGGAAGCCGCGACATCTTCGATGGCGAAACCGGCTTTTGGCGAATGGCGGGATCGGACCGATTTGATAGCGCGGAAATGGCTCGAGGGCTCGGCTCCGAGTTCCGACTGATGCAGGTCGGCTGCAAGCCCTACGGCTGCTGTCGCTGGGTACATCCGGCGCTGGATGTCCTTCGCGCACTGACCGCCGAACAGCCGATTAAACCGGCCGAAGTTGCTCGCATCGAGGTCGTAACGTTTGGGGAAATCGTTCGCGACTTCGCCGGGGAGTGGCCGGATACAATCATCGAAGCGCAGTTTCATCTTCCCCTGCTGATCGCGCTCGAACTGTTGGGGCGGTCCTCTGCCGAGGGTCTGGTCGAAAGCGCACTTGAAGAGCCGCAAGCGCGGGAGCTGGCAGCGAAGGTTTCTCTGTCGCTCCTGTCGGGTGCGGACGACGCTTTCCTCCGGCGGTCGCTGCTGCCGTTCCGATTGAGGATTATGCTCGCTGACGGATCTGTTCGTGAAGGCTACGCAGAGATTCCGGGGGGAGCGCCGGGGGGGCCACATTTCGGGCTCGATGAGATCGCGCGCAAGTTCCACGTGTTGGTGAGGCCAAGCCTTGGCGCCCCCCAGGCGGAGCGGCTCCTTGACGCTCTGTTGGATATCGAGACGAGAAGCGCGCGCGAGATTGCCGCCCTGGCACAGCCAGACTGCCGCGAGAGCAACCGCTATAAAGAGGGGAAGTCCGATGAACTGTAGTCTGAGGCTTGCTGCGATTCTCGCCGCATCTCTGATGGTGTTTGGCGCCGGCAGCCAGGCGCAGCAACGGCCTCTGGTCGTTGTCACCAGCGGCGGGACCTTCGAGCGAGCTCTGGTGCGACACTTCTATCAGCCTTTCACCAACCAGACGGCAATCCGCATCGCGCCAGTCGGCGCCAGCCTCGGGCCGCAGTGGGCGCGCCTCGCGGCCATGCGGCAGGCCAGAAGCACCGAATGGGATGTGGTGACCGCCTTTCCGGAGGATCTGATCGGTCGATATCAGGAACTGCTCGAGCCGATCGAGTGCGCGCGGATTCCCGCCGCGAAGGAGAACCAACTGCCCAACACCTGCACTCCGCATGGCGTGTTGCGAAGCATCGGAGCGGGGGTGCTGACCTGGAACACGACGCAGTTCAACGAGAAGCAGCCGAAGAACTGGGCCGATTTCTGGGATATGAAGACTTTTCCAGGTCCGCGAAGCCTGCCGAGCACACCCTCAGCCCATCCGTGGTTGCTGATGGTCGCCCTGCTCGCCGACGGTGTCCCACAGGAACGGTTGTTCCCGCTCGACGTCGAGCGGGCGCTCCGCAAACTGGAGGAGATCAAACCACACGTCTCTGTCTGGTGGAGCACGGGCGAGCAGAGCCAGGCTGCGATGCGCGATGGTGACGCAGTGATGGGCCTGCTCTGGGTCAGCCGCGTCGTGCCGTCGATCGCGCAGGGCGTGCCGCTGCGTTTTTCCTATGACGAGTCGATTCAGAACGTCACATACTGGAGCATCGTGCGCGATGCGCCAAACCGCGACGCCGCCTATCGGTTCCTCGAATTCTTTCTGCACAACCCCAAGGAACATGCGGCATTCACTGAGGACGTCGGGGTCGCAACTCCCAGCTCTGCAGTCCGTGAATATCTCAGCGAGGCGGAGTGGGGCTCGATGCCGACCAATCCGACGAATTGGAGCAGGACCATCGAACCGGACGCGAAATGGATCGCCGATAATCGGGAGATGATCTCCCGCCGCGTGATGGACCTGCTCAGCAAATGACTGCGGATGCAAGCCGCGCTGTTGCAATCGTGACCGGAGGCAGCAGGGGGATCGGCGCGGCCGCCTCCCGTCTGCTTGCGCAGCGCGGCTGGGCGGTCGCGGTGAACTACGTCGCTGCCGACGACGCGGCCCATGCCCT
This sequence comes from Bradyrhizobium diazoefficiens, assembly GCF_016612535.1. Taxonomy (NCBI): domain Bacteria; kingdom Pseudomonadati; phylum Pseudomonadota; class Alphaproteobacteria; order Hyphomicrobiales; family Nitrobacteraceae; genus Bradyrhizobium; species Bradyrhizobium diazoefficiens. The sequence continues at coordinate 151,542 of NZ_JAENXS010000006.1, read as the reverse complement.
CGTCGCAGGAATCGTTGCGTCAGGCGGGCGGGCGACCGCGATCAAGGCCGACGTGACCGATGCGGGCGCCGTCGCGGAACTGTTCGCGCGCTGCGACGCCGAACTGGGGCGACTGCGCGGACTGGTGAACTGCGCTGGACTCGTCGGCATGCGCGGCCGCTACGTCGACGTTCCCGATGCTGTGGTCCGGCGGGTCTTTGACGTCAACCTCTTCGGCGCGATGGCCTGCATCCGCGAAGCGATCCCGCGCATGTCGTTGCAGAACGGCGGGGAGGGGGGCGGCATCGTCAACGTCTCGTCGGGGCTGTCCACAAGCGGCGCTCCCAATGTCGAGATCCACTATGCCGTCTCGAAGGCCGCACTCAATTGCTTGACGCTCGGTCTAGCCCAGGAGCTCGCGGGCGAAGGCATCCGCGTCAACACGGTGAGCCCCGGCGCGACCCGCACCGGGATGCCCGATGTCGCCGTGCTCGAAGCTGCCGCGACCGGGATTCCAATCGGCCGCGTCGCTGAACCCGAGGAGATCGGAGAGGCGATCGCATGGCTTCTATCCGATCAGGCCAGTTACGTCGCCGGCGCCTATCTGCGCGTCGGCGGAGGCAAGCCGGGCTGAGGAAAGGCCGTTCCCGGCCGGCATTCGCCACACAAGGAGGGAGCGCCCGTCGGGCGATCGGAGTAGGAAGAGATGATGAACAGGGCAGACCTGTTTGGAACGGCCTTGGCGTCGCGTCTGTGGCCCGGGCGATAAAGCGTGGACTCTACAATGTGGTGGTGTTCGCATAGGGGAGAGTTTGAACTTACGATGAGCGAGCGGTTTTATCGTCGGCTTCTCTGCGAAGGCGGCGTCACGCAGCGCTCGCCATGGGATAGAAACAGCAATGGGCGCACGATCTTACGAAGCAGAAGACGGGCACCGTCAAACGCGTCGTCGGGCGTTTCGACTATGTGAAACCTTCTAAAATACCGGTGCCAGTTCTGAAGCCCGAGGATTGGCAGCATGGGAGTGCCGAGAGATCTCTCACGTTAGCGCGTAGATCTGACGAAGGCTTTCAACGGTCCGTAGCCGTCGCGGATATCTTGCTCCATCCGCGGCGCGCACCTTCGTGCCGTTCTAAATGCACAGCCCCTCGATGGCGGCCATATGGTTCGAAACGTCGCGCCGCTCTTGCGCATAGCCGGGATAAAGGCCGTTCAGCGAGGGACCCAGCCGAAGCCAGAGCGATTCGATCAGCCCGACGAGACGCGTCCAGCCGAAGCGTTGGCGGATCAGGAAGTGGAACTCGCGATTGACCCGCAGGACTTCGCAATAAACGCCGTGGTTGAGGCCGGCATTGATAGCCTTCTGCATCTGCTCAAGGCCGGCGATGTCAGAACGGGTGATGTTTCAGGAGCGAGCGCTCGGCGGCCAATTCTTCGAGCCCGAGCCAGGTCGCGGTGATCTCGTCGAGAGCCTCCACCATAAGAGATGGTAGTGTGACCGTCTTTGAGTCCCTCGTTGACGCGTGAGCCTTCGATCAGAAGTCGGTTGATCGCATCCGCGTGCCAGCGGTGTGCTCACACCAAGCGCAGCCGTCACGGACCTGACCGTCAGCTTCTCGTTGGGCGGAAAGGAGCGCGCCACGATAATCTGCTTGAGCCGCTCGTAAGTCAGTTCGCCCAGATTGGATTGACGCACGATCGGCGTCACGGCCTCTGCTAGCAAGTGCCCCGGCATGGTTTCCTTGTGTTGCGTGATGCGTCAAATAGCGGGAAAAGCGCGACCGCGCCAGTTCTCCGTCACAAGCTACTTGGTGCCCTGCGAACGATTTTGGGCTTGCCGAGACGCGCCGGGATCCTGCAGCGCCGCGACCCACAAGCCCGCCTCCGTCTTGATCCACAGTCGAGCGCTCTTCGAAACCGCTGCAACCCGTGAGCTGTCAATAGAGCACGCTTCTCGGTACCTTATCACGAGCTGAACGCCGTGCGGCCGACGTAGGCGAACCGGAATGACAGTGGACGATATTGCTCGCGAGCTATACGCGATGGTTGGGGTGGATCGCTTACTATGGCAAATACACTACTCAGAGCGCTCTATTCGCTGGCACGCCGCATGAACCGTACGTCAGGAATTTGGCTGGAGCGAAAATACAAGCACGTCTATCACTGGCTTGCAGGGTGAACCAGAGAACGTGGCCGCAGGCCCGATCGTGGCCGGCAGCAATAACCTAGAAAGTCTCACACGACCGTGTCGCTTTACCTCAGCCGCGATCATCCTTGCACTAGACGATCAACGCGCGTGGAATTGCTTCTACCGGTCATGCGGGGCCTCCTCTGGCGATGTGCAATTCGCAGTCGCATGCCTGTTCGGGCTTGTTGCACTCTACGCCGAGGTAGCACTGCGTGCGCGCAGCCACTCGACGCCGCCCATCAAAACGAGCGACAGGACGACTGTGACGGTCGATGCGGCTGCAATGACCGGCGTCAGGTTATAGTCAATGTCCTCGAACAGCTTGCGCGTGAGCGTCTTGCCTTCGACGCCGGAGATGAAGAAGGCGACGGTCGCTTCGTCGAAGGAGGCGAGGAAGGCGAAGACCGCGCCGGCAGCAACGCCCGGAGCGATATTGGGCAGCACGACATGGACGTAGCCCTGGGCTCGCGACGCGCCGCAGTTGAGCGCCGCGAGTTCGAGGATAGGATCAATGCGCTGGAGTGCCGCCGTCACGGTCAGCAGGATATAGGGCACCGACAGCATCGTATGGGCAATTGCAAACCCGACAAAATTGCCGGTGAGGCCGAGCGGCGCGAAGACAAGATACAGTGCGACCGCGAGCACGATATGCGGGACGATCAGGGGGGCGAGCGTCAGCGCCTGGATCGCCTGGGCGCCCGGCAGCTTGCCGCGCACGATGGCGATGGACGCCAGCATCCCGATGATGGTTGCCGCTGCCGTCGTAGCCAGTGCGATGCGCAGGCTGAACCATGTTGCGCTCATCCAGTCCATGTCGCCGAAATAGACCCGGTACCATTTCAGCGTCAGGCCTTTTGGCGGGAATTGGATATAGGAAGCTTCGCCGAGTGACATCGGCACGACGAGCAGAGTCGGCAGCAACAGGAAGGCCAAGACGAGAGCAACGAAAAGATTGAGAAGGCAGCGCCCGAACGACAGGGACCGAATCCTTTCCATCCTCCTGCGGCCGAAGCCACTGTACGTCGGGAAGGTAGAGGCTGTGACCGGCATATCAGGCGCCCTTTCCGAAACGCAGGAATCGCTTGAACGCCCCGACGAGAGCGAGCGTAACCGCCAACAGCAGGCCGGAGAGCGCTCCGGCGAAGGGCCAGTTCAGCATATCAGTCGTCTGCTGGCCAATCAGTGTGGCCATGGTCAGGTTTTGCGGACCGCCGACCAAGGCCGGAGTGATGTAGAGGCCAAGCGAGAGAATGAACACCATGATCGCGCCCGCATAGATTCCGGGCAAGCTGAGCGGGAGTGTGACGGAAACGAAGCTCCTCCAAGAACAGGCACCGAGATTGCGCGCAACGCGATCGAGCTCCGGCGGGATTGACTTTATTGACGTGAAGATCGGCAGGATCATGTAGGGCAGGAGCACATGCGTCATCGCTAGGATGACAGCGCCCTCAGTGTAGATCAGCCGGAGGGGTTGGTCGATCAGCCCCCAGCTCTTGAGCGCACTGTTGACGATGCCGTTGCGCTGAAGCAGCACGATCCAAGCATAGGATCGCACCAGCACGCTCGTCCAGAGCGGGATCAGCACGCAGGCCCCGATCAGCATGGCGGCCAGTCCTTGGAGCCGGGCCATCACGATCGCGACCGGATAGCCGAGTATGAAGGAGGAGATCGTGACGACGGCCGCGGTCTGGATCGTGCGCAGAAGGATGCGTAAAAAGACCGGTTCCTGCGCGATCCTTACATAGTGCTCGGCCGTCGCCTTCGGCGCGAAGACGCTGCCCAGCAGCAGCTTGCCGATCGGCAGGAGGAAAGCGAAGCCGAGCAGCAAGACAAGTGGCAAGGCCAGACCGAGCGACAGGCCACGCGAAAGCTGCCCGGCATTCGATATGTCGGATGAGGTATTCGGGGAGGGTTCCATGCTCAGACCTCGTGCGGAAACAGGCGGACGGCTGTCGCATCGATGGTGAGATGAGTCCGGCCGCGCCTCGGCTCGTTGGAGGCGCGAGAGGAGGACGGTACCTGAATTTGAAGCTGCGTTCCGTCATCGGTTCGCACAATCAGCTTGCGGTGCGAGCCCAGGAAGACAGACGTCTCGATTTCGCCGGAAATTGAGCCCGCAGAGGTCTCCGTAACGGCGATGCTTTCGGGACGCGCGGCGATCCGAATTGGCTGCCCTGTAACAAGCGCTGTTCCGGGCGCGAGCTGCGAGCGCGGGATTCCGACGATGCCGCCGGCGACAAGGATATTCACCCGGGCTTCGTCGATTGCCTGCACGTAGCCGTTGAGGAAGTTCATCTTGCCTATGAAGTCGGCGACGAAGCTGCTATTGGGGGCATGGTAGAGCGCTGTTGGGCTACCGACCTGCTGGATTTTGCCTTTGTCCATCACGGCGATGCGATCGGACATCGTCAGCGCCTCTTCCTGGTCATGCGTCACGTAAATGATCGTGACCCCGAGCCTCTCATGCAGCTTCTTGATCTCGATCTGCAGTTCCTCGCGCAGCTTCTTGTCGAGTGCGCCGAGCGGTTCGTCCATCAGCAGCACCCGCGGCTCAAAGACCAGCGCACGCGCCACCGCGACGCGCTGCTGCTGACCGCCGGAAAGCTGGCCCGGCATCCGGGCACCATAGTGTTGCAAGTGTACGAGCGCGAGCGCGCGCTCGACGCGGGGGCCGATCTCGGTTTTGAGCACGCCGCGCATTCTGAGTGGAAAGGCAACGTTCTGCGCGACGGTCATGTGCGGAAACAGGGCGTAGCGCTGGAACACCATACCGATCCCGCGCTTATTCGGCGCGACGTACGTGAGGTCCCGCTCGCCTACGGCGATCGAACCAGACGTCGGCGTTTCGAATCCGGCCACTATCATCAACAATGTGCTCTTGCCCGAACCTGATGGACCGAGAAGCGAGAGGAATTCGCCAGCGCCAACCTCCAGGTCGATCCCGTCGACGGCGACGACCGAGCCGAATCGCTTGGTGATGCCGCGAAACGCGATCGTCCCGCGGTTGAGGGCCGCTTGGCCGGAGACACGGGAGTACATGCTGTTCAACATCTGGCTAACGGTCTTGAGTGATGCCCGAGAGGACGTGCAAGCGTGACCGGCAGAGTCCAGTAGGCGAGGCCCGCGATCCTTGATGTTTGGTGTATCATTCATAATGAGATTTCACCTCGCCAGCAACCGCGTCGCCATCGGCACGGAGGTCAACCGCGCTCGCTGGGACCATGTATTCGGCGAACGGCTGTGGCGCAGCGTTGCTCTCCCATCGAGGTTTTTCAATCTGCTAGAAATGATAGTTTACGGTCTTGTCGGGTCCTGCCAACTAAGTTGATCATACGGTTTGCAAGCTTCCCGAAGAGGAGGAAGTTTGTGATGCATCTTACGACATTTGCCGGCTTGCTGATTACGGGGATTGCCCGAGCAGGCTGTTTGGTAGGAGATGAGGTCCAGAATGTCCATTATAGGTAAGAGACTCGTATTTGTTGGCACCAGGGGACTCGCAACCCGTTGCATTTTGTTTATCATCGAAACCTGCGGGAAAGATCTAGTCTCAGCAATTCTCGGCGCAAACCGAAACGAGAAAACGTGGTGGAGCGACGAAACCACCGAAGAGCTTTGGGAAGTCGCAGACCGATATGGAATACCATATTTCGAGTCAATCGACGACATTCCCTGCCATGGAAGCTTTCTTGTCAGCGTGATTTGGCCCAAGATATTCTCCGCCCATACTCTTTCGCGCTTTGATCAAGGAGGAATCAATCTCCATCCGGCTCCACTGCCCCAATACCGCGGCAGTTTTACGCGGACGCATGCCATACTCAATGACGACAAGAGCTTCGGAGTGACCGTTCATTACCTTTCCGAGCTGGCTGATAGGGGGGATATTATCGGCGAGTTGCAGTTCCCCGTGTTGCCCTCAGAGGCTGCTCTCTCCCTAGAGACCAGAGCGCAACACTATGCCTACGCGCTTTTCTGTGAGGTGTGGCTGCGCCTATTAGATGGATCCCTTACCCGGCAATCTCAGGCCGCGCTGATAGGCGAGGGTAAGCGCGAGCCTCGCTTCTATTCCAAGCGCATGATGACCGAGCTCTTGGAATCGGCCGACATTCCACGCAGCGCCGAACAACTCAACCGGCTTTATCGCGCCCTGTTCCTTCCTCCGCGCATCACGCCACCGAAATGGCTCGTTGAAAGGGTTCAGGCAAACGGAGGGCCCGACACTCGTTCCGGTAGTGCTTCCCGAGGCTGAGGTTCGAACGTGACGAGAAGTTCGCATGTGATTCCGGGATCGCTCTCTCCCACAACTCTTCGCCAGCATAGGATGATTTCACCCTGATTGTGCAAAGCTTGCGCTTTGCGACAAGCGACGGTGAGTTGGTTGGGAAGCTTTGTCTACACCGCGCCCGCCTTCTGCGCGTAGTCCCACGACGCCTTCGACAGCGGTACGGTGCGCTTGGCGGATTCCAGCGCCTTGGCATTCGCCGCGGTGCCGTCGCGGACGCGGCCCGCAATGCCTTGCGTGATGCCGGCGAGGCGGAACAGATTGTAGGCAAAGTACCAGTTAAGATCCGGCACCGTCATCCTGGTGACGTTGCAATAGATCTGCGCGGCCTCCTCCACGCTCGGGATGTTGAGCGCCTTGACGTCGGCGCCGTCGAGGCCCGGCATGACCCACTGCATCAGCAGATAGGTGAAGTCGGCCATGGGATCGCCGAGTGTCGACAGCTCCCAATCGAGCACGGCCTGCACGCGCGGTTCCGTCGGGTGAAAAATCATATTGTCGAGACGATAGTCGCCGTGGACGATCGAGACGCGGGCCTGCTCCGGCACGGTCTTGGGCAGCCATTCGGCGACCTTCTCGAACTCCGGAATGTGCTGGGTTTCGGACGCCCGATACTGCTTGGTCCAGCGGTCGATCTGGCGCGCGAAATAATTGCCGGGCTTGCCGAACTCGCCGAGGCCGATCGCTGTGGGATCGTACATGTGCAATTTGGCCAGCGTCTCGATCTTGCTGGTGAAGATCTTGCGGCGGGCATCGTTATCCTGGCTCGGCAGCGACGGATCCCAGAACACGCGGCCCTCTTCCATCGACATGATGTAGAAGGCAGCGCCGATGATGCTGTCATCCTGGCACAGCGCGTAGGCGTGGGCGACCGGAAAGCCCTGCTTGCCGAGCGCCGCGATGACGCGATATTCGCGATCGACCGCATGCGCAGAGGGCAGCAATTTGCCGAACGGCTTGCGGCGCATCACGTAGGAGCGCTTCGGCGTGTTGAGCCGGTAGGTCGGATTGGACTGACCGCCCTTGAATTGAAGGACGACCAGCGGGCCCTCATAGCCTTCGACGCTGTCGCGCATCCAGGCCTCGAGCCGCAGCTCGTCGATGCGATGCCGCTCCTCGACCGGCTTGGTGCCCGAGAACTCCTCGTCTTTCTTGACGCCGCCAGCCATGACGCTCCCCGTTTTTCTTATTTCCCGTCGCTTCGGGGCGCCTCGAAAAGGCGAACCGCTATCCGCAACTGCGCATTGTGGAATTTCGAGATTCCGGGTGTGGTTCTTCGGACCTTGCCGGAATGACGGCAACGAGAGCGAGGGTGCGCTCTCCACCGTCCTTAGTGCTTGGAGGAGTTTGCATACTTCCGGACTTCAAGTCTGGCAATGGCGCGGTTGTGCACCTCGTCCGGACCGTCGGCGAGCCGCAGCGTGCGGATGTGGGCGTAGTCCTTGGCAAGGCCCGCTTCATCCGAGACGCCCGCGCCGCCGAAGGCCTGGATCGCCTCGTCGATGATTTTCAGGGCCATGTTGGGCGCTGCGACCTTGATCATGGCGATCTCGGCCTGCGCGATCTTGTTGCCGACCTTGTCCATCATGTCGGCGGCCTTGAGGCAGAGCAGACGCGTCATCTCGATGTTGGTGCGAGCTTCGCCGATGCGCTGCTCCCACACCGAATGCTCGACGATCCTCTTGCCGAAAGCGGTGCGCGAGGCAAGCCGCTTCACCATCTTCTCCAGCGCCTCCTCGGCCTTGCCGATCGTGCGCATGCAGTGATGGATGCGGCCCGGGCCGAGACGGCCCTGCGCGATCTCGAAGCCGCGGCCTTCTCCGAGCAGGATGTTCTCATTCGGCACGCGCACGTTCTCGAGCAACACCTGGGCGTGGCCGTGCGGCGCGCCGTCGAAGCCGAATACGGGGAGCATCTTCTCGACCTTGATGCCCGGCGTGTCGAGCGGAACCAGGATCTGCGACTGCTGCTGATGTTTTGCGGCGTTGAAATCGGTCTTGCCCATCAGGATCGCGACCTTGCAGCGGGGATCGCCGACGCCGGACGACCACCATTTGCGGCCGTTGATGACGTAGTGATCGCCATCCTTCTCGATGCGGGTCTCGATGTTGGTGGCGTCCGACGAGGCCACCGCCGGCTCCGTCATCAGGAAGGCGGAGCGGATCTCACCGTCCATCAGCCGCCGCAGCCATTTGCGCTTCTGCTCCCTGGAGCCGTAGCGCATGAACACTTCCATGTTGCCGGTGTCGGGCGCGGAGCAGTTGAACACTTCCGAGGCCCAGGAGATGTGGCCCATCTCCTCCGACAGCAGCGCGTATTCGAGGTTGGTCAATCCTGCACCGCGGAATTCGTCATCCTCATGTTCGTTCGGCGGCATGAACATGTTCCAGAGGCCCTCGGCCTTCGCCTTTTTCTTGAGGTCCTCCAGGACCGGGATCACCTTCCAGCGCTCGCCGTTGCGATCCTGCTCGTCATAAACAGGCACCGCCGGACGCACGTGCTTGGTCATGAAGGACTGCACGCGCTCGAGCCATTCCGTTTGTTTGGGCGAGATGGTGAAATCCATAAAGAGACTCCTCAATTTTGAGAATTTGAGCCGCATTGCTGTTGTCCATTCTGTCCTAGCCGAGAAATCTGAACTCGCCGAACATGAGCGAGTCGCGGAGAACCGAACAGACACCCACAAGAATGCCCATGACGCTGAAGGGTCGAGGTGCCAAGTTGTTTTTGTGGTTCGAGGGGTGGAGTAAGGCCGCTACAGCCCGTCACTTCAACATCATGGCGAAGACATTTGCCACACCGGCCTCTGGCCAGTGCGCGATCGTTCCTTATCACCTCCTACATTGCGCGGCGCTTCGATCTAGCCAACCCATCTGACTTGGTAGCTGCACAAGTGGCGTCGGTAGTGGTTTGGTGGCCGGAGCAGACGACCGAGCTGCCCGGAATGCCTCGCGCGGCATCTCAAGTTCCGCCGATTTCGTTAGACCGCCCATTGCGCCGCGCTTATCGAAGGCGACGGGTTCGCAGATGGAATGGAGAATGTAATGCAGCAACAAGATGTGCTCTCTAGAGGTGGTCGGCCGACCGGACATTTTCGTAACACCGCCTACGTGATCGAGGAGAGCAGGAGGTATTTCGATGCGGCCCATGCGGCCGGCCTCATGGGTATCCATGGACGCTCAACGATCGGACGGGCTTTTGCTTTGGGTTCCGGCTCGCTTGAAAGTCGACCGCAGGTGATTGATTTCGTGCGATGCTCTTACTTGGGCCTCGACAACCATCCCGTGATCGTCGCTGGCGCGATAGAGGCGATAGAGGCGCATCGATCATTGCACTGGTCCTGCGCGCGAACGCGACTCAATTTCGACCTCCTCGCAGAGCTTGAAGCAACGCTGTCAGATATGTTCTGCGCGCGCGTGCTTACCTATTCCACAGTCATGCTCGCCAATTTAGGCGCAATGCCCCTCCTTGCATCTGGCCAACTAACGGGCGGAAGGAAACCAGTCGTTGTGTTCGATCGCATTGCGCACGTCTCGCTCGCCTATCACAAGCCCGTGGTCGCTGATGAAACACGGGTGGAAACGATTGCGCACAACGACATTGACGCTCTCGAACGCCTGTGCCGCCAGGAGCCGGTGGTCGCCTATGTATGCGATGGAGTGTACTCCATGGGAGGCCATTCGCCGATCAACGAACTGCATCAACTTCAGGAGCGCTATGGCCTCTTTCTTTACATCGACGATGCACATGGCACATCGCTATTTGGACGGCACGGTGAAGGATTTGCTCGCTCCCAGTTTCCGCACCGGCTCGGTGACCGGACGATCATAGCAGCCTCACTGGGCAAGGGGTTCGGCGCATCAGGCGGCATGTTGATGCTCGGGACGCCCGACCAGGAGGCTCTGTTTCGACGGTATTCCGTCCCCTACGCATTCTCGGTACCTCCCAATCTAGCGGCAGTTGGAGCGGCACTTGGCTCGTGCAAGATTCACCGTTCGGAAGAACTCGGTCAGCGGCAGAGGCGGTTGACGCAACGCATCGAGCTCTTTGACCGTCGCGTCTTAACTGCAGAGCAAGGCAATTCACTTCCGATCAGAATGATCGCAACAGGATCAGAAGCCAAGGCGATTGCAATCGCAAGAGAGCTTCTCGATGCTGGGTTCTATACGTCGGTGACGTTCTTCCCCACCGTTGCGCAGGGAAGGGCGGGGATCCGAGTGTGTATTACGGCCGATCATGAGACCCGCGATATAGAGCGGTTGTGCGACTGCATCTTGGGAATGAGTGACACGACCGCCGCCCCCCCAGAAGGACCGGCCCGTTCCGTCAGATAACGATGACGCTCGCGCGGAATAGCTCGTGAAGGCTCTATGCAACAACATGAAGGTTCGCCAGGTCCCAGGTCGGTCTTCGACTTCGAGGCATGTTTTTACTTTTCAGGCCAACGTCCTTCGCGCATCGTTGCCGAGAATAAATACTCGCAAGGGGTTGTCCCCGCCCGCTCGGACGTGTCCGACGCCTTTGCCGCCCTTTGGAGCCGAAGCGCCGGTGCCAAGGCTGGGATCGGGCATATTGCACCGGTGCTTAGTGGGGCGCACTCAATCAAATCAATTTTCACTTCGGACTTGAACCTCAACAATCCCACCAATTGTATGTCCGACCAGCGGATTCGAGCCCACTGCGCGTTAATCTGATGGATCAGTGCGCATCGTCCTCGTTAGGCAGCCGAGTCGTCGGCTAGCCAGCTGCCTTCGTCGATGCCTGCTGGAAGGGACCGCACCGGCTTCCTTCCTTATTCGAGCGATCGCCCGACGTTCGCAGAGCTTTTGATGCGCGCCTCGCTCGGCACCACAAACTCGCCTGCTCGCAAACTTTTACCCACTGACTGTGAGCTGCTCTTCTCGGATTGGAACAACGCACGTCTTCAATGGGGCATACATGGCGTGGCGTACGAAATAGGCGGTTGCAAAGCCGCTGCGTACTTTACAGCTTTACGTTCTTCTCAATAAGAACAAAACGCCTCTCTCTGTAGATGTATTCTGATGTCAAACATTCCGACAACACCGGCCGGGTTCACGTCATCCAATTCCGCAGCAGCTATTGCTCCACCGCAGTCCGCGCTGGCGCAGTCCTTGCTTGTTGCTCGGAGAGCCATCAACACTTGGACGTGTAGGTGCGGTTAAGAGACTTACTGTTGGTGTGGAATGCAGTGTGTAAAATTGGCCCGTGAACAGCATCGATCTTGAATGCTGATGGTCTGAGTTCGCGAGTGTCCCCATCCAAAATCGATCAAGAATCTTGCTTATGCTATCATTCGGCAGCCGTGTACCGAGCCGGTTCCCTTGGTCACGTTGCCGCCACCTCGGGCCAATCGCAAACCATCCACGCGTCGGTGCCTAGTAAAGCCGCGCCGTCCTCTGCGCATCGACAGCGTCCTATCGCTTAACAGGCAATGATTCGTGGCAGCAGCATGGTCGGAACTTTGGAGTCATCATGGGAGTGTTTTCAGGTCTGCGAGTCGTTGAGATCGGAAGCTCGGCCACAACAAGCTATTGCGCACGGTTGTTTGCCGATTTTGGCGCCGATGTTCAGAAAATCGAGCCGCCCCCAGGGGACCCACTTCGCCGCGCCGCGCCACTGACGCCGGGGGGCCAAAGCGCGTGGTTTGCTTTCCTGAACTTCAACAAGTCAAGCGTTATCATCGATCCGGCCGACCAACACGCGATGACGAGGTTGATGGCATTACTTGAAAGCTGTGACATTCTGATCGACGGTCGCGATGTCGATCCCGCAGATTGCCAGTCCATTAATGTCGCCACCATCCGGCAACGTCGTCCCAGCTTGATCTACATCGAAGCGAGCTGGTTCGGCAGCCGCGGGCCCTATGCAGGATTCGCGGCAACTGATTCGACGGTACGTGCGCTAGCCGGGCTCATCAAGCTGGTCGGTCCGGTTGAGGGGCCGCCGTTGTACGCTCCGGATTTCCAGACGGGCATCCTTGCAGGCCTCTGGGCTTTCATAGCCGTGGCTTCTTCGATTGTTGCTCGGACGCAGGGTGGGGCAGGGCGATCGTGGTCGGTCAGCATTTTTGAAGCGAACCTCGCTCTCAGCGAGAATCACATGTTCGAAGCCCATGTTCGAGACGAAATGACACGCCGGATCGGCATTAACCGCTTCTGGCCGATGTTTCCGGCCGGCATTTACGAAACCAAAAAAGGATGGCTCGGAGTTACAACGTTAACGCCTGCGCAATGGCGATCATTCTGCGATATGCTCGGTTTATCGGAGTTACGTGATGATCCGGGTCTGGTCCTCGGTGCAGATCGTCTGCCATACGTGGACGAGATCGAAAGACAGTTTCTGCCGAAGCTTAAAGCCCGGACGGCGCAGGAGTGGTTTGTAGAGGGACTGCAACGGAAGATTCCGATCGTGCCAGTACCCGAAATATCTGATTTGCTACTCGACACCGAGAAAAGCGCGCGTGGCGCGATTGTGCCCGTGTTGCTTGGCGAAGAAGAGGGCTTAACTGTTGGTTCGATGCAGCGCCTGACATTGACGGGCCCTCGTCGAGGCGGCAAGGTTCCGGCTCCCGGCGAGCAGCAGGCTTTCGCAAGGAACCGAACAAATCCGTCCTTCAATGCGGCGGGTTCATCTGGCTGTGCCGATCCCCGCAGGCAGCCTTTGGCTGGGATTCAAGTAATCGACTTCACGATGGGCTGGGCGGGGCCATTGTGTACGCGCACGCTGGCTGATCTCGGTGCAGATGTAATCAAGATCGAGGCCATACAATATCCAGATTGGTGGCGCGGCGTTGACAGGCGGGCTGCTTACGTTGACGGTCAAATGTACGAAAAGGCGGTGCGCTTCTGTATCATGAATCGCAACAAGCGCGGTATCACACTCGACCTGACGCGGCCGCAAGGTCTCGCTCTCGCCAAACGGCTGTTGGCGCGAGCTGATATTGTCGCTGACAATTTTTCCGTCGATGTCCTGCGAAGGCTCGGGCTTGGTTACGACGTTCTCAAAGCGCTCAATCCTCGCATCGTCATGATGTCGATGTCAGCCTTTGGTTCGAACAGCGTCCATCGCGATTGCCGGGCGTACGGATCGACTCTCGAACAGGCATCGGGATTGCCGGGCGTAGTCGGAATCCCCGGTGGGCCACCCGTTATGAGCCACACTGCCTTCGGAGATCCGGTCGGTGGGCTCAACGGCTGCGCCGCGGTTCTGGTCGCGTTGATTCACGCCCGCAGCAGTGGTCAGGGGCAGTTCATCGATTTGGCGCAGATCGAATGCATGATGCCCTTCGCGGCGCCATGGATCACCGTTCAGTCGATCGGCGGTCTGCCGCCGACAAGATACGGCAATCGACATCCTCAGTTTGTGCCGCACGGCTGCTTCCGGTGTGTGGGTGTGGACAACTGGATCATGGTAGCCGCGACCGATGACGACATGTGGCAGCGACTCGCCGTTCTGATCGGCCGGCCAGACTGGGCCACAGACACATCGCTGAAATCCGCGGAAGCCCGCCGCGGGATCGAGGATCTGATCGAGAGAGCTATCGAAGCCTGGACGCTCAGCCGGAATGCGGATCTGGCGATGTCCGAGTTGCAGGCCACAAGGGTCGCCGCCGGCGTGGCTCACCTGCCAATTGACCTGCTCAACGATCCACATCTCAAGTCCCGTGCATTTCTGCATGAAGTCGAACGCGCTTTCATTGGCCCGCATCCGCAACCCTCGATACCGATTCGTGAAGGTGCGCGGCCATATGCGATCCGCACAGCGGCACCGACGCTGGGACAACATAATAAAGAGATCCTATCAGGGCTTCTCGAGCTCTCCGACACCGAGATCGGTCACTTGGCAAAGGAGGGCATCATCGGCACCCAGATGCTATCGGACGCGGAGCTCGCAAAATCAAAGAAAGTTTCGTCATAAGTCGACGTTAGCCAAATTGACAAACCTACAGAAGTTGCAGTGCAGCACCGGATGGTCAGCCGTTCATCAGGCCGCAAGGATGAGTCAATTTGTTGTCCTAGAGGCATGCGCACATATTCGCGTGCAATGATGCGGGCTAGGCCAACGCGCTGGGCGCGTACATCGCGGATTGCGTTACTTCAGAGGTGGACTACTGCTGTGTTCCTCCAACCGCACGCAAATGTGCATATCGCAAGGGTGCTTGCCTCGTGTCGATCGCGATAGCGCCTGAAACACGCGCGGAAGCGTAGGGCACACCAAACGATTTCGCGCTGGCCGATCGTGCTCGTCAGTCTCGTCTGGCTGAAGCTGCTTCGCCAGGGGAGCCAAACTGACCGAGGCGTTTCGCCCGATCGGGGAGATCGCTCACGACGAGAAGCGGGTAGAACACCGCTCACTTAATGAGCGCGCAAATTAGGCGTGGCATGGGTTTCAGCTTTAATCAGATCCGCGTGGAGACATGACTGAGGCGCATGCTGTCGTCCGGCAGCATCATCACTGAGCCCTTGATGCCCCTGAGCGCGGCTAGCATCTCGGTATGGCCGGGATAGTGATAGCCTGTTCAGAGCCTCCTCGTGCAAGGGTGTGGTCACGATGTCGCCGGTGCGTCGGGCAGGGTCAGTTGAACGCGCCCTCTACGGCCTTGAACGCGAAGAGGCTGCGTCGGCCGACAGCACTCTCCTTTGATCGGCTCGTCCTCTTCATCGGCCTGGAGAAGGTAGAAATTCGGCCATTCCTTTGTCGGGTTTCGCTTCCAACTGTGTGGCGGTGCTCTTCAGCGCCCGACCGCTGCCAATGATCAACAGCCGCAGGACACTCGTTTCGATTCGCGATCGCAGCGTATGTCAGGCCTTGGTGATGATCTCCGGGCCGATGCGGGCGAGATCGCCTAGGGTAATGGCAAGATGCGGATGGGTCTCGTGTCGTGGTCTCGAAGCCCAACCTATTATCGTTTGAGCAGCGTGCGTCACACTTTCGGTGCGCCGTGGGCTCCGATTTCGATATCACTGCGAGGCCGACCCAGCGGCGGGCCTCGAATGATCGAGCGCGGCAGATCCGGCATGATTAGGCGCGTCACCTCGGTGACATGCTAGCCGTGCGCAACCGTGATATCAGCGACTGCCGCCCCTCGTCGACCAGAAAAGAACCTCAGGCGGTCACCCTGCTCAATCGCCCCCTCGACGGATCAAGCTACGCACGTCGTACCCATGATGTCCGGACTGACGGAAACATCGAGCTCGATTTCATGTGACAGCTCGACGATCGTTTCTGGATGATAACCATTCTCGCGCAATGCGTACTTCAATGCTTCGGCGCGGTTCACGAAGAAGCCGCCAAAAATGCCGTTCTGCTCGCAGGCAATCCAGTTGCCGCGACGGTTCTTGCCAACAAAGACGGTCGGCGCTGCGGGCCTGCACGAAGGAGGTTCGTCGAGCTTCATGATCATCATCCTTCTAAGCTCGATGGTATGCATCTCAGCGAACCTCTGCCGGATCCATATGGCTCAAACGTCGGCGGCACAGGATCGTTGGGTTGCAACGCGCCAATATCTGCCTCTCGTTAGAACGGTCCGCTTGGCGCCGACCTGCAGCAAACGCGTCGTGGTCCGTTGCTGTTTGCAAGCGACAGCGAGCCGCTTGACGAAGGTAGCGCCAACGTCGACATTGTCTCGTCGGCGCAAACATCAGGAGTCATCGGGCTAGCTTCATTGGCAACTTCGGAATCGACCCACCGTATTGCCGGCGGCTTCTTCGTTTCAGCAATCGGTGTGCCACTCGCGAAGCCGATGCGAGGCGTGGTTTACGAACGCGCGTCCGACATCGTCTCTTGCACGCCGTGACGGGCTTAACGGGCTTCGCTAATCCCGAGAGAAATCGAACGGGTGTTACGCGACAACTCGTTCTGGTTACGCCGGCTTCCCCCACTAGTAGGAAGTGTCAGAAGTCGCTGCTCCGTAACGCGCAAGAAGAGCTGTTCCCGTAATTGGCGCTCGCTGACCGCGCTCTGCTCATCGACGCGTTGTGGTCGGTGGGACGGATGAGGCGACTTTTATTGGGTAGGACATGAATTGCTCATCGCTGCCAATGCCGCGGCTGAAAACGCCGATGGAGCCGGGCGCGCTGTTGGAAGTTTGTAGACCCGCTTGGTGACTGGGGAGCGTGCGCGTGCGTCTGTCTCAAACCAAACACGCCTGATGTCGCGAATCCGCCAAGCTGTTTTGAATGCGACATTGCACCATCAAAGTCGTCAGCGATTCGGCGCGTCGCACTGGCATAAATCCTGCTGCAACCTTTCTGGCAGAAAGCCGGGAGGATGCCATGCCAAGCGACCATCCACTACCCATTGTCTTCAACCACGCGAGAATTTGTGTGTCCTTCTACTGCAATCTTCATTGCGAGCACTGCTATGTTCCCGAAGAGTATCGGGATCAATACAAGCGGCTTTTGGAGCCATCACAACTATCCATCGAGGAGATGAAGGAGTTCGTGGACCTTCTCGTCGACAAGTATTCGCTGAGAAAAGTCTCATTGACGGGTGGCGAGCCGCTTCTCAAGCACGTGTTTCCTCGCACGGCAGCCGTGATGGCCCGTGCAAACAAGCGGGGGCTTCACGTCCAGCTGAATACAGGGGGTCTCGGCCAAGTGCCAATTTGTGACGTCGCCTCGTTCTTTGACGATCGCGAGAAGCTGACGTTCCAGTTCAGTTTTGACGGTGCGAAGCGAAACACGGTGGACCGCTTCCGGGGCAAGGCGGGGGTTTACGATTCTGCGCTCCGGCAGATGGCTGAGGCGGCCAATTGCGGGGCCTTGGTGCAGGCCAGGATGACTGCCAACCGGCACAACATCGGTGAGGCGCTTGACGCCTACCGGCTCCTGTCGTCAATCGGCGTCTACTCCTTCAGGGTCAAGCCGATGTTCGCCTCGGGCGTTGCCCTCGGCAATGAGGATGCGCTCTTGGGATCGGCTGACGAAATTCGAGAGCTGCAAGAAGCCCTGATGGAGATTGCTGCGCAGCCCAGCTCTGCGCAACTTGAACTGCCGCCGCCGATTTTCGTCGATACCTCGCAGCCGCGGCCAAACGTCAGATATACCGAATGCGACTGTGGTGCCACCGCGGTCTACCTCTCTACAAACGGCGATTTGTATCCCTGTTCCTTCGTCGTCGGGGATCCCGATAGCCGCGAGTTCCTCCTCGGCAATATCCGATCGCCGGAATTCGACCTGGAGAAGGTTTGGCGTACCTCGCCGGCTCTGAAGAAATTTCGGGCGAACAGCGGCTGCGGCCAATGCCCGAGCCAGGTCGCCCTCCTGAAGAATATCGAGAACCGTGCGCTCGCCTGCGCATGACGTAGCGATCGATGGACTCAAGGCGTCTCCATATCGGCGGTTCTCGGCGTGCGAGGAGGCAGTATCTCACCCTATCAGCATCCGTCAGGTCGACCAAGTGTCTGCCCTCATCGCATCCGAAGTTCTGATTGAGAAAAGTGAGAGAGTATCAGAAGGCATGCGAGGAGATATCATTCTCGTCGGGCTCGGTGCTTATGCCCGGGCGAAATATATTCCTCTGATCGAGGATGCCGTGGCCAGCGGTCGAGCATCGGCCTTCCATGTCGTCGAGCTCGACAGTGCGCGAGACGATGTGGATGCCTTTTTCCGGACCCGCATTTGCAAGCCGGCGGGCCTCTCATGGGTACCCGATCTCCGGCGACGGGCGATCTGGTATTCCGGCCATGGGGAGGACGTCCTGACGGCTCTTGCACGTCCCGGCGCAAAAGTCATCGTCTCGACCGAACCCAAGGCTCATTTGGGCTACCTTCGCGCGGCTCTTGGACTTGGCCTTGATTGCCTGGTCGACAAGCCCGTCGTTCTTCCGATGGGGTCGAATGGACGCCCTACAGCGGACCGTCTCGTTGATGCGGTAGCCGAGCTCAAGGAAATCTGCGATCGGACTGGCGGCCGTTGCGTGGTCATGACGCCGCGCCGCTACAACGCAGTGTATGAATTAATTGGACGCTATGCGCGCCGCGCCTCCCGAAACCTCGGCACGCCGGTCACCTACATCGGTGTCGAGCATCACGCGGGAGTCTGGAACACGGAGGAGGAGATCCTCTCCCGGGAGGACCATCCTTACCGCTACGGCTACGGAATGCTTTGCCATTCCGGTTATCACTACATCGATATTCTCTCCGGTCTGCTGGCTCACAATGAGGACCACTTCGGGAGGCTGGCGGTCGAGCTTGATGTCCACCGGGCGACCGCCGCCGACCAGGTCGGGCAGGTTGGCCCGGATGCGGTCCGCAGGCTTCGTGGCGATGCGCCAGGCGCTGCACAGTTTCCGGCGCCACCGTTCTGGGGTGAGACGGATATTGTCTCGTCTGGAGCCGCAAGGCGTCCCGGAAGCCGCGAGACCGTCTGCCTGTTTCGCCTCGACCTTCTGCAGACCAGCGTGTCGTTGCGCAATTGGCGGCAACTGCCGGCCGATATTTACAACAAGAACGGACGGTACGGGTCCGAGACCATTCGCTTGAATATCGGTCCCTTCGCAGCGATCGAGGCCAGGATCTTCAAGCGCCCACAGTTAAGCGTGGAAGGTCATCCGCAACTGCGAAGGGAGGCGCACATCACGGTATGGCGGAATGCCGGCTTCCTCGGAGGCGTAGTTTTACGCGAACGGACTTATCCCGCGCGGGACACGCTTGTCCGAAACGCTGATCTCGGCGCTGGCCGCAAAAGGCTGTTTGACGATTGGCTGGCGGGACGGAGCGACAAGAGTTCCCTTGATTCGCACACCCGAACGATATCGCTCTTTGCTCACTATTTGGCGGCGCTCACGACGGATGGAGCGAAGCGAAATCAAGCGACCCCATTAGGCGACCTCAGCAAAGTGCCGGCATGAATGTCGCCGCTTTGGCTTCAGCGCGCCCTCGGCACTCTGTCTTGCAGTGTTTGCCGGAAACGGCCGATATTAGCCATCGTTGGTCGTGGCCGGGAAGGTGGGGCTCTTGGCCGTGCGTACGGCATGTCAGATGTATGTTCCGACCAACTGCGAGACGAATGATGGATGGTGACCGTCACGATGTCCTATTTGACGGCGGCCATCCGCTCCCCAGCAACTATCGGGCGTACAGGCACTCGGTTCATGCTCGGCTGGTCCAGTTGCTTCGGCAGCATCCGGGGTGCCGCTTTCTCGAGATCGGTGTACGACCGACGTTAAGGCAGGAGCGGTTCAGGGCTATCAATGAGCTCGGCATCCAGTATGTCGGCTTGGACTTCGAACATGTTTGCGCGGAACGCCGGGCCGATCTGGCGGCGGCCGGGCATCGCCGATCGAAACATCACCTTTCTGGGAAATGCGTCAGGAACATACCTTTTCAACCTGATCAGGTTGGCGCGAAGTCGAGAGACTTTCGACGTCATCTATCTCGACGGGAGCCATTCGATCTATGTCGATCTGGCGGCTGCCTTTGCAGCAGTGCGGCTGTTGAGGCCCGGCGCCCTATTCCTTTTCGACGACGTGAGGCTTTGCTTCGGAAAGAGACATTTGGTCCAGTCGACGGCTCAATATGCGGATGCCGATGAAAGCAGGCAATTGACCGAGGATGAGGCCCACGAACCTCACGTCACGATCATCATCCGGGACTATCTGATCCCTTTGTTCAGCTTCGAAGTGGAGCGGTCGTGGTCGGATCCTGATTGGATCGCACTCCGAGCGCCCAAATCTGCTCCGTGGATGCGGATTTGATGGTTCTCTCATGATCGAGCTTTTCGATCGACGTCTGCATGGATCGAATCGCGACCGATGCCGGAAGGAGCCATCATGTTGGGACCCATCGCGTGCCGTCGCGGTTTGCTTGAAGCCATATCGTACATCCTTCTCCATCAGCGAATTCGCCCATAGGCCCGCGTCCGAAGGATGCTCGCCGATCCGAGCTCTCGGAGCTCTCGCTTACGCTTGCACGCATTGTCGGATCTCCGACGATGTCGGACATGAGACCCATCGCTCTCAGATTGATCGTGTTGAGTCCCCGTTGGCACGACACATGCACGACTAGCCACAAACGCCTGCGCCAACGACAGGAGATGCCATGATCAGGTTCGCCGCGCAGCGATCACTGAGCGAAAGCCGCGCTTTCCCGAGCCGACGCGGACATTGCGCACAGTCATCATGTGATCGATGGTTCACGCCGTTGATATGTCCAATCGAGCGGTGAGCCGACATGCTGCGACAGGTTATGAAATCGCTCGCTGCAGAAGCGGTTGGTGGCGCGCGGAGGGCTCGGGCAATCGCACACACGCGCCTAATGCACAAATGAGGGGAGAAAACATGCTATTCAGTCAGGACGAACTTGCTGGGCTCCCTGATAAGTTCCGCTGGGGCCAATCAGCGATTTCGCACATCCTTTCGAAATTCGAAAATGAAGCAGGCCCCCGCACCGCATTTCCTTGCGTTTTCGCGCGCAACACGGTCAAGCGCGGCAATTTGCGTTTCCTCCTGATTCCATACGAACCCAAAAATTCGCGGTATGAGCTTGGGCTTCTTGCTTCCGGCTTACGCACCTACATTGATCAGATCAATATCGACACGCTCGACGTCAACCACAACCGTTCGCTCCTGGTGCTGTTTGAGCCGGTCGTGACCCTCACGACCACGGATCAATTCAAGCATATATTCATCGAAGCGATGCAGTTTCTACTCGATGAAGATCAGCGACCGTGGCCTTCGCTTGTGTCCAAGGATCCCGCGCACCGCACCTGGACGATGTGCTTTCACGGCTGCGAACTCTTCGTGAATGTAAGCCATCCAGCGCATGTTCTCCGCAGAAGCAGAAACATGGGCGCCGGGCTGGCTTTCATTATCAATCCACGAAAGATCTTCGACATTGCTGCACCTGCCAATCAACAAGGCAGCGCCATCACGGCAAAGATCAGACAGAACATCGACACCTACGATGACGTTGCACACAGCGGGCTGCTGGGATCGTACGTTCTGGGCGAAGCGCAGTGGCAGCAGTACATGATACCCGACAACAACGAGGACGCCCCGCTCGAGTGCCCTCTGCACTTCAAGTGACGGTCAGTACATCAGCGGCGTGGCCGTTCTTGCCGCTTGAACCCTGAGCCTTGAATGTGCAGGACCGTGGCTCGCCAATGGCGAACTCAGCGGCGGCGTCGATGACAGCATAGGTTTTGTAGATTGGCTTACCCCTCTCGTTAGCCCGGCGATTGACAGATCGTATGGCCGGCTATTGCGGGAAGCTCATGCGAGGTCAGCGTGAAATATGGAAGCGAGAGCAAACTCGAGGGACATCTGGGGCTTGCCTCCGGGATTTTACTGATCGTCACAGTCATCATTGGATCCGGGATCCTTGTCCTTCCAGGATTTGTGTTCGAAAACATTGGCCAGGACGGCATCTATGTGTGGTTCGCCTGCGCCTTGCTCTCTGCGCCGATCCTGGCGACGATGGTCCTGTTAGGGGGCGCATATCCCAGTTCCGGAGGTGTTGCATACTATGCCAAGCTGGCTTTTGGCCAATACCTGGAATTGCTGGTGTCATTGCTGTTTCTGGGAGCGACGATGGTGGGCTTGCCATCCATCACGCTGGCGGGGGCTGTCTACCTCCAGAAGCTAACAGGCCCCAGTGTCGACGTCCATCTGCTTGCCGCGTTGCTCATCCTACTGGCTGGCGTCTTTGCCCTGTCCGGTGGCGAGGCACTCCATCGTGGCGTGAAGCTCATCGGCAGTTGGTCAGTCTGTTTTTTGGTAGGCACCCTGTTCGCCCTCATGGTGCTGGCAGTGCGGGCCAAGGGTGTTCAGTTCGATCGACCCGCAAACCTATTGTCCATTGCGAGCCAGATTCCCGTGATCTTCTTCTCCTTCAGCGGTTGGGAGATTGCGACCCATCTAGCTGCAGACTTTCGCAATCCCAAAAGGGATTTTGGTCTGGCGATGCTGTTGGCCTTTGTTGTTGTCTGTGGAGTCTACATTTGCAGCGCAGCGCTCGTCCATGTCGCTGATATAAAATCGAATTTCAGTGCGCCAGTCTTTCAGGCGGCGGCCGAACTTGCACCATCCGCACCAGGCTGGCTGGTTCCCCTGCTAGGCATATCGTTGATCGCCGCGAACCTCTTCGGGTCAGTTGTCGCGATCTCACGGCTCGTTCTGTACCTCTCCGGACGACACGTCCTTCCGGCCTGCCTCGGGCGCTTGCACAATGGTGCACCCCGGACCGGTGTCTATTTCGTGGTTGGATGCTTGCTATTGGTTCTGGCCTGCGACCTGATTGGGTGGCTCGACATCGAAACGATGTTCAGTCTTGCTGGAATGAATCTTCTTTTCATTTACATGATTTCGGCGCTTGCACTCGTGAGGCTTCGGGGAGGGCTGGTATCGTGGTTGCTCGCTACTCCGATTGTGATTTGCTCTGTCCTGATCATCGCCGGCTTCAGGTCTTCTCACCCCTTTATCGCATCGAGTGCCATCCTTGCATACGTCTTGAGCCGCAACAATCGAACGGAGTTGACCTGATATGGATCAATCCGTTGTCAACGAGAGGTTCAAGACCATCTCGATCAAAGAGGGTCTGCTGCCGCTGAAGGTGACGCCGTTCTATCACAGGAAGATCAAGGAGGAGGTCGCTGCGTTAGGCAATCATCTGGGCCCGCTTCACCGAGTGTCCTTTCCAACGCAAGACAGACTGTTGTTGAGGGCGCCGAACGAGGTGAAGGACTTCGTCGACGATCGGTCCAATGCGTTCGGCCGCACCCACAAAACGTCCATCGTCAGAAAGTATGCTGACCGCATACTTTTCCTCACCACATCGGAATGCTTTGGGAATTGCCAATATTGCTTCCGCACAGACGTGCTTACAGAAATCGGTGCACCCGACAAACGAGCTGGACGACTTGCTGATCTGCACCTGCTGCGCGACTATCTGGGCGACCACCCAGAAGTCATGGAGGTTATCCTGTCAGGCGGTGATCCGTTGATTCTGCCGACGTCCAGGCTGGCGGAAATCATTGAGGGAATCCGTTCGGTTCGATCCGTTAAGTCAATCCGAATTCATACGAGGGCTATTGTGTATGAACCGAAAGCCTTCACCGCCGAGAAAATTGATCTCTTTGCAAAGCATAACATCCGTCTCGTCTTTCACATCGTGCACCCATATGAAATCTGCGGGGACGTGTCTGAAAAGATCAAAAAACTTCGAGAGCGCAAGATCAGGCTCTACAACCAGTTTCCGCTATTACGTAACACGAATGATCACCATTTCGTCCTCTATCAACTCCTGGAGATGCTCGACCAGATGGGCGTACGCAATCTCTCGATATTCATTCCAGATCCCATCAACTTCTCCGCGGCATTCCGCGTGCGCTTGAGTCGTGTGTGGCGCATAGCTGATCGTCTTAACGCCACCTCGCCATCATGGATCAATTCGACACGCTTTGTATTCGACTCCAAGAGCGGAAAGGCGCGGCGAGAAAACTATACCGCGACGGATGATCGTGATGTTGCGACCTTTGTGCGCGATGGAAGTCCGATTTTGTTTCCTGACTTTCCAGAGCATCTTGATGTCCCCGGAAAGATCGAATTCATGCTATGGAAGGAAGGGGGCCATAACGGCTCAAATTGAGGGGAGCGGGGCCTGCTGGTGGGAGAAGGGGTGCGCAAAGGCAGCAAGAGTGCGAAGCGGAGAAGGAAAGTCTGCGGCGAGGGTGAGAGCGGAGTGTGAAGACTGGTCGACGACTTGAATATATCTGTTCGAACTTGACGCGCGACCCGGAGTGCGGATTCCGCTCTATGTCGCCCACCCGGTCCGAGATGTTCTCACCCATCATTCTGATCTCAAGTCGCTTCCGTTCCAAGAAGAGGTCACCCAATAATCTGCGATGATGTCCCGGCCTCTTCTGGCTCCCAGACAGCCGCCACTGTCGGCTTTGCAACGGGGCGACCATGGATGCGAACGGAGAGGCCTGCGATGCGCTATGTGCGCGAGTGATGAGGATGAACGCGGCCGAGCCGAGCAGCGAGATTGCGGGCGGGTCGGGCGGCGCCCTCGACCATGCGGAAAGTGAGTCGTCCGGAATCCTGCATAATGGCACAAAAAGAGCTGGAGTTCTGCGTGTTTTGATCCCTGCGCGGCGAGCTTGCAGGCAGAGGAACTGCTATCCGGATCAAAAACGGATCTTAGGCGAGTGTGCGAAGCGAGTTCGGTGTGTCCAAGGAAAAACATGCCGGCTGAATACCATCTGGGCCTTACGCGCTCATCAAAGCCTTCTGAGAACCCGCGCCGCGGTCCGTAGAATCACTGGAGCGAAGCACCAAGCGCCACGGGGTAGATTTGGCTACCGATGCAGAAATGCAGACTACGAGTGGAGGTTATTTCTTGAGGGGCTGAACGAGATGTCTGATCGATTTCCAATCTTCGAAATTGTCTTGGAACGGCGAAGACGAAGCTGTGTGTGGGCGGTCCGCACGAACGAAGGCATGCTGGTCATCACGGGGTCAAGAAGCAGCCGATCCGCTGCTCGATATGAAGCTCACAGGGCGCTTTTTCTGATGCTGCTGAGTGCGCCGTACCGTTCGCGGACCTCGGGGCGAGAGATCCAGGTCAGCCAGGCTTCCGCGCGGCGCTCGCTTCCGTGAGGTTCGCTCGGCGGCAGCCAAACCGGGTGTTCCTAGCGTTGCGATCTGGCCCTGTGCGGAATTCGAGGAGTATGTCCGGATAGGAGCACGAATTCGTCCTGCGGTGCTGGTCGAGGGCATTCCGTTTCCCGAGAGACGGCGAGCGTCGCAATTTCGTCGATAAGTTTCAGGACGTCAACGATGTGCAAGGGAGCCTCGTTGGCATCGCGGTAGCCGAGGGAGCTGGCAATGGACAGGCCTAACGCCCAGAGGCCTTTGAAGCCTGCGCGTTTGGCAATCGCACCGGAAAGCGCATCGTGAGCCTCCATCAGGAAGGAGAGGGTGCTCCTGGAGCAAATCTCAGCACGCAGCATTTGCGAAAGTAGGGAGCCCGCGCGTCGCTCAGGGACATTCGTGGCCGCCGGGTGTGGTTGATGTTGCGCGCTGTCTCCTTGCATGAGCGCTCGACTCGTCGGGCTCTCAACACGCGCTGCTCCGGCTGCCCGTGACCAAAGCGCTCGGGCAACCCCACGGCCCAATCAACAGCTGACATGCAACTGTCATCCGGATCAATTGGCGGCGTTGGTAGTTGCAACGTGCCCTAAACATGCAGCGGTTGCGGCGAGCCTCCAGCAGCTGCAAGATATTGATCATTGATTTGGCCGAACGTAGATGCGCGTACGCGATTGACGCCCCCTCGGCGTAGCTTGGCGTTGTCAAGCGTGGTCCAGGTAAATCGGGTGGAAGTATCCCTGGTGGACGCGGCGTTCACGTCCCTTGCTCTCGTAAGGATGCATCGAACAAATGCGGCCCCGGCCAGGCTCGTTCGGTGTTAGCTCGTGTTCCGGTTACCTCGAAGCGGCGGTGTCTGATTTCGGACATAGGTCGCAATCGCTCTGATCGTGTGACGCGATGTTCTTAACGTGCGATTTTGCGCTGATTTCACGCGCGCCAGAACTGGTACAAGACTTGCCATTCTCACTCCACGTCGTCGGAAGTTGGAGACCTGTGTGCACAGAATCGCCTCGATCAAGCTGGCTGCCGATTGCGCCGACCTGAGCGTGCCCGCGAATCGTACCCGTGGGTCAAAAGAAAGGTGTCTTTGTCAGATTTGTCTTAGCTGAACTCGCGGCGCGGTCCAGTCAGTCTAAAGGGCGCCCACCTGCGCCGCGCGGTCAGATCGAGCACCGCAAATAGCTACGAGGTAGCGCCAGCCCGACGCGCTTTCGCGAGACCGAACTACGCCATGCAGGATAGCCGAACGCGGCGTCGTGCCTTCCAATTCCCCAAAGCATCAATGAGAACTGGCAACGATGGTACTTACTAGAAAGAAGTGCGTGATCCTGCAATTCCCCCTTGTACGCAAGGTGTGTGCTGCAGTCATTGCGATGCTGGTCACATCACACGTTGATGCAGAAGATGATTTGATGAAGGCTGCCAGGCGCACGTTCAGGCCGATCCCCTCGGTCGTCCCTGCGGTGAAGGACAACCCGGTCACTCACGAGAAGGTCGAACTCGGTAAAATGCTGTTCTTCGATCCGCGAATGTCGGCTAGTGGGGTCATTAGCTGCAATACCTGTCACAATCTTGGTACAGGCGGAGTCGATGCCGGTCCAACGTCGGTTGGACACGGCTGGCAGCTGGGACCACGTCGGGCCCCAACCGTCTATAACGCAGTCTTCAATGTGGCGCAGTTCTGGGATGGACGGGCGCCGGATCTCAAGGCGCAAGCAAAGGGGCCCGTGCAGGCGAGTGCTGAAATGAACGCCACTCCAGATCATGTCATCAACACGCTGAACTCGATGAGCGA
Source organism: Bradyrhizobium diazoefficiens (assembly GCF_016612535.1). Lineage (NCBI taxonomy): Bacteria > Pseudomonadati > Pseudomonadota > Alphaproteobacteria > Hyphomicrobiales > Nitrobacteraceae > Bradyrhizobium > Bradyrhizobium diazoefficiens. Next base: position 124,686 of record NZ_JAENXS010000006.1, on the reverse strand, counting down.
GTATGTGATCATGTTCAAAAAGGCGTTTCCAATCGAGGCATCGCCAGTCACTTTCGACAATTTCGCGAAGTCGATCGAAGCCTTTGAAGCGATTCTCATTACGCCCGCAGCCCCTTTCGATCAGTACCTTGAAGGCGATCCAAATGCTCTCAATGATCAGCAGAAAGCAGGATTGAAGCTATTCATGGAAACAGGATGCTCCTCCTGCCACAATGGAATCAACGTTGGCGGACAAGACTATTTTCCGTTTGGCGCGGTCGAAAAGCCAAGCACAAGCTTGCTTCCGGCCGCCGACAAAGGCCGGTCCGCCGTCACAAAAGTGGCCAGCGACGAATACGTTTTTCGTGCAGCACCGTTGCGCAACGTCGCGTTGCGACCGCCATACTTCCATTCGGGTCAGGTTTGGAGCCTTAAAGAAGCTGTCGGCGTAATGGCCGAAGTTCAGCTTGGCGCCAAGCTTGGCGATAAGGAAGAAGACGATATTGTCGCGTTTCTGAATTCGCTGACCGGGCAGTTGCCCAAGGTTGAGTATCCGATACTGCCCACCCGCACCGAGACGACGCCTCTGCCGTCGACAGGAAAATAATATGCGCGCGGCAACCCGCAGGAGTAGTATGACGTAATACACGGCGGGATTGCGCATCTTGAAAATGAGGTTTATAGGCAAAGCGCGATCTTTCTGAAGCGACATGGGAGTCGGTGATGCATCAAAAATGGAAACTCACAAGATGGATGGCTTTGGCTGGCCTGGGGCTGCTATTGACGGCACCCGCACGGGCGCAGCCCATCTGGACCTGGAAGAACCAATACGGCTCAGTTCTGGCGGTCAACGACTACGACCAGAGCACGGGCGCCATCTCCGGCACCTATATGAACAACGCGACGAATAGCTGCGACGAAGGCACCCCTCAGGCGATGACAGGCTGGCTCGCCCAAACCAATAGCGGCACAGCGATCAGCTTTACAGTCAACTTCGGGGGCTGCGGCTCAACGACCGTGTGGACGGGACAACTCAATGCCGCATCGAATTTTCAAGGGCTTTGGCTCCTCTCGCTCGCCGAGCCCGTTGTATGGAATGGGATCAGTGCCGGCGCTGACACTTTCACGTTCGGCAGCGGTGACAAGTCGAAATTGATATCCGCTGGCAAAGGGGAGGCCAAGGACGGGCCAGGCGAGAAACTCTCCAATACCAAAAACCGCAAATAGCCCGACATTTCGCGTGACGACGACCAACGTCGTCACGCAGCCAAGTGAAACCGGTTTTGCGACGATGGCGAGTTACAATGGTGGCGTCAGTATCCTCATAGAGTACTCAACATGTGAGCCTGGGACATTCGCCGGTAGTTTTGAAGATGAGCTCAATCAAGCATGCTGTGCTCAGCAGTCCACTCAATCCGACTGATCGCCGCGTCTTTTGCGGGACGGCGAGCAGAAGCGCTGTATGCCAGAGATCAGTCGGCACGAACTGACGAATGCTCCTGTCGTCTGTCCCTAAATTCCTAGCCAGGTAATTTGTTGGCTTCTTTGATGCGCAGTTCTTCGCTTACAGTCGGCTTGTGTGCTTGTCTTCCCACTCGTGGTCCGGAGGTGCAAGCCAAAAATGGAGGCAAGATCCCGAGCCCAAGGCAATTGGGCAGACACCCGGGGCCGCTCTCGTAAAGTCATCCCGCGACTGTCATCAACGCACCTCCCCGAATGTCCTCGCAGCCGCCAATCGGCTTCTTAGCGGAAATGGGAGATTCGCGTCCGAATCCAAAAGACTTGATGACATGAGAGAACCCGTCTCCAGGCGTAGGGCTGCTCAAACCGGCGGTCGGTTACAAGCTCGCCTCATCTCGGATCGATCGCAAGGAGGAGCCTGCCCCCAAGCTGACACCTGCACTGGGAAGAAAGCATAGCCGTGCATAAAGTTGGGTGCAGCTCGGTCGGGCTCGCCGATGACTTTGATATCGACGCCTGTTGAGCATTTCCTCCCAAAGCATCTTTAGCCGCAATTTCGCAAGCTATCTTCCGACGCAGCGATGGACGCGGTATCCGAACGAGAGAGATTGCCGTCTATCGCCGGATTTTGGAGGCGGCTTGGCCAGTCAGGCAGCGGCGGTTGAGGGCCATTGACGCTCAATTCATCGTGCACGTCATCTCAAGAACGAGTCTTGGCTACTGATTGTGGCCATCGAGATGACGCCAGCTCTTCTGGGCGACGACAACGTCTTTCTGGCTGCGGCAACAGATCATTGAGCTGTTGCATTGCTGGGGAAACTGTGTCGGCATTTCGTTCGAGGACTCGCGAAGGGTCGACAAGACGTGCACCGAGGAACTCTGGAACGGTCGCAAGTTCGATGCACCTAGTTTAGGCCGGTCGATGCTGCCCTGCAATTCTTTCAGCTCACATGAGCGCCGTGCTCACTTTTGTGCCTTTGGAAACAGGCCAGTCCAACGGCTTTCCTGGCGGGACCCAGGTCGTAGTCCCTCGCCGATATTATCCAACGCACGTACCATGACGTACACGATAGCCAGCATGGCCACGGTCCGTGCCGCAATAAGCTCGACGGTCAGCTCGCCAGGTCCGAGACGCAGGAACAGGAAAAAGAGCGCGGCTATCGCGGCGATCATCTCGATCGAGCCGTAAATCACTCTGTTTTTTCGGCGAACCGAATAGAACAGGGCAGCGATCGGCACCGCCGACAAACTCCAAACCAAGAACGAGAGTTTCTTGTCCTCGATCAAGCTGCCGATAGCGAATAGCGTCGCCATCGCAGTCACAAGGCCCATCGATAGCTTAAGATTTCTCATCAGGCCTATCCTCGCCAGCTCGAGCTTCCTGGTCCGTCCAATCGAAGTGATCTCTCCGATATTCGGAGCTCGTCTGCAATGGGTCTCTTGTTCTTCAGCGCGCGGAGCGGCGTATCGCGCCCTCGTAAGCCGCGGCCAATTCGGTGGCCCTGGCAGCATGCCCTCGACATCTATTTCAGCATTGATGGCGGCAAACAGGCCGGCTGCGGTATTATGACAGATGGCGACGGGATTGCGCTCGTACCCTGCGCGCTGAAACAAGTTCGACGTCGGAACTCGGTCTCGCATGTCCGGCGGCATGCTGACCAGGCCAGATCCATTACCATCGCCAGTCAGGTTCATCATCTCGAGTTCGGACGCGGAAAGTCGTGAAGCAATCCTCTCGTGCTGGCTTCAATCGTCGGGAACTGAGCGAGCAAATTCGATCATTCGGCGCAAGACCTCGATCTTTCTATCCAGCGCCTTCCGTGCTTCACCGCGGAGGGACGCCGACTTCCTGGTGAGCGCGGTTAGAAACTGGTCGCCTTTCTCGGCCATGAGTTCGACGCTGTGGGTATTGAGCAATTGATTGTAACCGAGCGCAGTTGAAAATGGGCAGGGCATCAGGCCTGTCATACTCGAGGCCAGCCTGGACGTCGTACGTTCCGTTGCCTCCCGATTCAAACGCATAGACCCTTACGATCTGGCTCCGTGTCAGAACAGCCTCTGCTGCAACCCCGACATAGGCGGCTTTGAATTCGAGCTCGGAAAATGAGGCCGTTGGGGCACAAACTGAAACTGCGTCAAGGCGTTGCTGAGAAAATCCGCAACGCCAGGGATGGCTGTCCGCGTGACCGGCGCCTTAGTGGTTGGGGCCGTGGGGTCAACCGGTCTGGGCGGCCCCGCATAGATAGGCGGTTGGGCGAGCACATAGTCGTCGACGACAAGAGGCTCACCGTTGCGACGCTTGGTATTGCGGAGTTGGCGTTTGTCGCTGACGAATGTCCAATAGGGGGCTGCCTGCGCCTCATATTGCTGCCGTGCAGCGTCATTTTCCGCAACCGCCTTTTGGTAGTCGGCCTTGGCTTGCTCGAGCCATGCCGGGCCGGCTTGCGCGAATGCGGCGTGCTGGATGACCGGCGAGGCAGTCGTCCCGACAGCGAGCACAACCAAGAAACGGCAGCATGCTTCGCCCCGGCGGCCCGTGGGATTTACGAATATGTTGTGCTCACGAAGGGCTGGAATGCGGCACACCCATCCTGGTCGTCGATGGTTGAAGGATTTTTGTCGCTCAATGGAAATTCTCGACAAAGCGTCAGAACTACTATAGGTAGGTTCTCGCCGCCGTACTCGCTTAGGGAGAGTGCCTCCCGAGCCATTTTCATCGGCCGGCTCTATTTTAGAGGAGACTGACGCTTGGTTGCAGCGAGTATAGCAAAAATTTGCAGCCGATCATCGCATTCCTGCTGGTAAGCGATGTCTGCCGACTTTGTGCGCGGGAGGGACCATGACGACGCGCGAGCACCTTTTTGCGTTGATGCGCGATCTCCGGTGGATCATCGTTCTGGCTTTGTTGCTTTCGGGCCTGCTCTTCCTGCCTGATCAGATTCGCGAGCTCTATCGCATAGCGGCCGACGATCATGGCTGGGTGGCTCTCAAGGAATTCATCGCCATCAGTGTGATCGCGATCGCCGTCTGGCTGAGCGCATTTCAACTGACGACCGAGTCGCAACTCCGAGCGCCAGGTGCGACCGTCCAGCCGATCATCTACAGGCTTGCTCCGATTGTCCTTGGAGCGCTGCCAATGGTGGCTGCGATGTCAGGTCAGTTCCTGTCGCGACCGGCATATCCGGCGGGCGTCGAAGAGGTCGGCAGCATCTTTCGTATCGAGAATCAGGCCTTGGCGTTCGAGCGGAATATGCTCGTGTTGCTTGCGAGCGGAATTGCGATCCTATTGATCTGTTTCGTCTTATTCGCGTGGTGGGTGGGCGGAAAGAAACGCCTCCTCGATCTCTCGAAACGGGCAAACGAGTCCTATTTCCATAGCCTCAGGTTTTTCGCGCTCACGATTTTCGGTATAGCTCTGCTGACAACCACATTTGTTCTCTTTCCGGATAGGCTTGCACAGATTGTCGGAACGTTCGGCGTCATAGCTCTGTTCACGATCTGCGTGGTCGGGGTCATGAGCCACTTTGCACTTTTGACCATCCGGCGAGGCATTCCCTATATACCGCTCGTCTTCGGCGCCTTGTTCGCAGTCGCGTCCCTCTCCGGAAGCGACGATCATGAACTGCGTCCGGTAGTCGAGGCAAAAGCAGGCGATGCGCGCATCTCCGCTGCGACCGCCTTTCACGATTGGTTGCTGCAGCCGGCTCGGCTCACCGAGGCCAAGAGGCTCGGTGAGTATCCCGTATTCATTGTGACGGCCCAGGGCGGCGGCATTTACGCCGCCCATAACGCGGCGCGATTTCTCGCGCGGATGCAGGACCTCTGTCCGGCATTTCGACAGCATTTGTTTGCAATCAGCGCTGTGTCCGGTGGCAGTGTCGGCGCCGCCACCTTCGCTGCCGCACTTCATGCCGACCCCGCGCAGCAAAATGCCAATGCTCCTGCCGGACAGGCCTGCGACAAGATTGCGGCGTTCCTGGCCGGCGTCACCCGGGCTCAGGATCTCGATGTCCCCGGTGCGGTCGAGCAACGCGTTGCGGGCATTCTGACCACCGACTTTATCTCGCCCTTGGTCGCCGGCGTTCTGTTTTCCGATTTCACGCAGTTGTTCTCTCCGGTCACCTTCCGCTTCTTCGATCGTGCGCGCTTTCTCGAATATACTTTTGAGAATGCCGCAGATCGCATGATCAAGACCCAAAAAAACAGCGGCGACCGATCTAACTTGCTGAGAGCCGACTTCCAATCGCATTGGGCGCCCGACAGCAACATGCCGGCACTGCTCCTGAACACGACCGATACCGGCAGTGGCAAACGGGTTGTCATTTCTCCCTTCGACATCGATCCGTCTCACCCGAAAGATAGCGACCTGTGTATTCTCGCCAACCTGAAACGCGATAAAAACGGAAGCATAGAGACCGTCACGAGCCGGTCGCTGCATATTCCGCTGAGCACCGCGGCTTTTGCCAGTGCGCGGTTTCCTTGGGTGACGCCGGCCGCAACGGTAACCTTGAAGAACGACTGCATGACCGCCAATCCACGCGCCCGCTTGGTGGACGGTGGTTATGTGGAGAATTCCGGCATCGAAACTGCGCTCGATCTGATTGCGAAGCTGAAGAGTATTGAAGGGACGTCGGACGCGCCAAAATTCCGAATTTATCTGCTGTCTCTGGTAAACGGTGATTTCGCAGATCATGGATCGTTCGAGTTCGGCGAGCTCATGGAACCGGTCCGAGCGCTGTTTAGCACGCAAGGTTCGCGGACCTATATTGCGCTCAACCGTGCCGCCGATATCGATCGCCTCACGGCTCGGGATGCCGCACCGAGTGCGCCCCGGTTTGCGACCTTCGGCCGAACTGAAATAGCCGGCCTGTTCTACAGCTTGCCGCTTGGCTGGACGTTGTCGGAGGAAACCGGGAACATCATTTCGCTCAGCAGCGGCCGATTTTGGGATTGCCTGCCGAATGACACTTTCGATCAGTCTCGCGCAAAGCAAAGCAATGCCGATTGCCTGCAGGTCAAGATCTTTCATATTTTGAATGGAGACGTTGCAAGCGCGTTTCAGACACTGAAGGACTCCAGACTGGCCGAGGCCGCGTATGCGGATCAACTCGCCAAGGAGAGGCAACCGGCCATAAAGATCGAGCCGCAGCCACTGCTTGCTTGTTATGAAAAGAAATGGTTGCAGGAGCGCGGCTATCAAAACTATCTGGAAAGAGTGCAGGCCCACGACAATGAGCTGGCGAAGGCGTCCAAGAACAACCTGCCCATGCCGGCAGCCATCCCGCCATATCGAAAGAGCTATCTGGCGTATTTTCAGACCGAGCAGGTCCAGGCGTTGTTGCAGGAATGGGACCGGGTCACCGAAACCGATCCTCGCATCCTCGCTTATATTCTCGGTTCCATTTCCTACGACAGCGCGGACTTTACCCATACGAGCGAGAATTTCTGGTTTGTGGACGCTTCGCAAATTCCCCAGAAATGGCGCGATCGTATCGATCAAGGCAATCGCGCTCTTGTCGCCGCAGGCAAGCCATCGGTCGAATTAACCTCGCTCCTCGCCCATCCCGAACAGTTGGCCGATGCCGTTCTGGGCTACGACGGCAATCAATTTGGCAACCGGCCGGGGACAGATGATGGTTGGGATTTTCGGCTGCGGGGCATGTATCAACTGGTCGGACGCGAGCAGTACCAGGAAGCGCAGACCCAGATGCAGCAACTGGGGCAGCTGCCTGGGCTCGACCTGATGACGTTCCCCGATGCGCTCTGGAATTCGAAGATCTCTGCCAAGGTGGCCTTCGCTCACTTCAGGGGGCATCTTTACGGCCACCGGACATTGTTTGATCTGCTCAAGGACAACTCGCTTGATTGGAAGCAAGTGCGCTCGCTCCAGGCGGACATGGAAAATGGTCCGGCCATCCAGAAGATCGTCGCGGCGAGAAGCCAGATGTTTCTCAACTGCATCCAAAGCGTCCTGCATCCTTCCGCGCTTGAGACATGGGCGAGTGCGTTCCGGGGCGAACAATGAGAGGCAGTGCGCAGATGCTCGCATGGGCTGAAAAGGCCGCGGGCGGCTTATGCAATCGCATTGCAAATGCGTGACGTGGTCGTCGCGGAGATCGGTTCGCGACGTGAATCTAGGAGGGGGTAAGTGATGGCGATATGGCGAGATGTTTGGAGATCTTCTTTCTTGTCACTCACGCTTCTGGCAGCGGGCACGACCATAGCCCCTGCCGCAGAACCCCGCCCGGTTGCCGCGCAAACGGCTTTGAGGCCGCTTTCGGCCAACGACCTATCCATCCTGTTTCCGCCACCGCAGAATGCGGCCGACTTGGCCAATCTGATTGCGCTGTCGGATCTCGCCGGTCCGACCGGATCGCCGCAGCGGCTCTGGTCGGACGGGGATTTTGCGCGCTTTCTAGCGAACGCAGAAAATCCCGAGCGCGCTGGCGTGCCAGATTCCGGTGTCGCCAGGATCGCCCTGCCTGACAGCGTAAAAGACATCAAGGCCTGGTTCGTTGCCGGTATCCGGATCGATCCCGGAGCGCCCGGTCTGTCGAATGAGATCATCGCAAAGTTCGGCCGGCAGCCACAGATCCGTCTCATCGTCCAGCCGGTGACGAACGGATCCGACGGGTTCAAGGTCCACGATATCGCCGGGCATCTGATATTCAGTTTTACTCTCTCGCCACCTGACCCACCGCTCGATGGTTGCGCACCTTTTCCCCGATCGAAGCCGGACGATGAGACGTTCAAAGGCATCATTCGCGACGTAGCGGCGCTCCGCGATCAGTTGGCGGCCGGAACGTTTGGTGGCGTAAAAATTGTGACCGCGGGTGACATGAATGTCCATCCGGGCCTGCGCGGCGCCTCGGCCAAGCCGTTTCGGGATGCGTTGAAGGCGCTGCTCGAGAAGCATCTGTCTCCGCAGCGCCTCCAGACCATGGCGGTCATGGGGACCCGCCCGCCCGAGCCGTGGATTTTCGTATCGATGCTGAAGGTCCCTCAGGCTGGCCTTATACCGGTACCCAGTCCGACGCTTGACGGGATGCATGTTGCCCAGATGCTCAGTTTCTCTGGCGCAAAACACGTCGTCCCGCAGCCGTCGACGAATAATCAAAACCCGATAACGTGTCGTCACGCCTCGCTTCAGAGCCCGCCTCAGCCCATCGCCGATCGCAAGGGCGTGTCAACGGCCATGTTCCTCGACGGTCATGTCGATGACAGCCGCATCATTGAGACCCTCAAGATTATTGCCGATCCGAAGCAAAGCCATTTCTTCAACACCGACTGCGTGAGCTGCCACACCGAGACGGCGCAGCCCCTGGCCAGGAACGTCAAGAATTTCACGGTGCCGGGCGTCAACAATGCCGTCTGGCCAAAGGAAAACTGGAACGTTCGTAATTTCGGGTGGTTCCCGTCGTTCCTGCACGGTGGAGTCGCACCAACGATCACACGCCGCGCAGCAGCTGAAACGGCGGACGTGGTTTCTTTCGTCAACAGCCAGTTGCTCAACAAGTGATAAGGCGGGTCGCTGCAAGTGGCGGTTTTTCAGCGCAGTTGAAGGTCGGGGGACAATGATGGGGTGGTTGCTTACGAAGCTTCGTTCTGTCGTCTGTGGTCTTCATTCTTGGATGGCTCGTTGGCGCTGCTTGGCGGGTTTACTCGTCGCGATCGGCGTTGCCGCCGCGGTTGCGCTCGGCATGGCGTACTTCGTGCCGGAAAAGCTCCGCGATGTCGCGCTCTCGATCAAGGGCAAGGCGAACCTTGTCGCTCAGTTGCTGCCGGCGACCTTGCCACAGCCCTCGAAAATCGAGCAAGCCTACTGGTTGCCGCAGAACTGGAGCGCACAGCAGCGCTACTGGTTTCATCATACGTCGCAGGGAACCGCCACAATTCCTGTGCCCTATCAGTGGTTCATGGCGTTGGAGCGGCCGGAGCTGTCCGTATTCTACACCCGTTTGACCGACGATGATTACCTGCGTCGCCTTGGATTTATCCCAAGTCCCAGCTCGAACGATTTTACCGGTAATGCACCCGGATATGGCTATCACGATGATGCGCAGAAGGCAGATGCCGCACAGCCTGGCCGGGCGCCAAACCTGCCGAACAATCCGAATGGATTGCCCGTTGGCTTCGCTATCCTCAAGGGAGGTGTCGACCCGACGACGGGCGAGTCCTACGAAGACCAGATCGGGCTAACCTGCGCCGCCTGTCATACCGGGCATCTTGAGTACAAGAATGTGAGCATTCGGATCGACGGCGGGCCGTCGATGGTCAATCTCGGCGAGGTCGAGCGCGTGATCGGATTGTCGATCGGCTACACGTTGATGCTCCCCTGGCGATTTGAGCGCTTTGCCAGCAAGCTGGAGGAGATCAAAGGTCAAAGCGTCGATCGGGAAAAGCTGAAGGAGGGTTTGAAGCTCGCGCTCGACAAAATCAAGCGTCAGAAGGCGCAGACGGATGGTCTTTTGGCGGCGCAGGGCGTTCTCGATCTCGACGAAGGCTTTGGCCGGCTGGACGCACTGAACCGGATCGGCAATCAAGTCTTCTACGCGAATTTTCTCGATCAAAAGACCGGCGAGCTCGCGGATCCGCTCCTGAAAAGGAACTTCGTACGCAACGATGCGCCCGTGAGCTTTCCGCCCATCTGGGACACTCCGTATTTTCTATGGGCACAGTACGACGCCTCCGTTCTCAACGAACTTGTTCGCAATGCGGGTGAGGCGCTCGGCGTCGCGGCCAAGATTAACATGACAGCGGCCGCGCCCGGCCGTCCGCTCTTTGGCTCGTCCATCCATCTGTCGGACGTTGCGCGGATCGAGGAGCTGTTGCGCGGCACCGATCCCTTCTCAGCGCCCAACCCAGGTGGCAGGAAGTTCAATGGGCTCATTGCACCGCGATGGAGAGACGCACAGGAGAAGTTTCGAGCTGACCCGGCTTGGGCAATTGACGAAAAACTCGCCGAAAAAGGCCGCGACCTTTACCGCGCACATTGTTTTGAATGTCATCGCGGCCCAGTCAACGATCCCGAGTTCGACAAGAAGTGGCCGCAGGATTCGTTCTGGCAGCCGGAGAACCCAGATCGCACCGCCAAGAACGAGAAAAATTGGGTCGAAATCGGTGGACGACACTACTTTAGCCTCGTGCAGCTGCCTGTGGCCGAGATCGGCACCGACAGCCAACAGTCCCGCGTCCTGACAGAACGTCGCGTTCACCTGCCAGATTCGCTTGGTGTGAAACCCGTTGATGATCTCAACAAGGCGTGGGGTTGTAACTTGCTGCCGGACGACGCCTCTGATCCGCTGTTCGTGCTGGCACTGATGGACGTGGTCGGAAAAACGGTCGACCAATGGAACGTCGCCAACGGCACGCCCGATCAGCTCAAGCAGCAAATGTGGGGGCCCAGGAAGAATTGCCAAAACCAGCGCATCTATGTCAATGCGCGCGCAAACATTGGCGGGAAGGACAAAGGTGTTCTTTCCCTTGACGCCCGCTATCGGGCACGTCCGCTGGACGGCGTCTGGGCGACGGCACCGTATTTGCATAACGGATCAGTACCGACATTGCGAGACATGTTGCTGCCCCAACGCGAGCGGCCAACTTCGTTCTGCGTTGGCAGTCGCCAATTCGATCCAGTCAATGTCGGGCTTGTGACGAAAGCGCATGCCGACGAGGCTTGCGCGGCCGGCTTGACCAATTTCGACGTGTCCTTACTCGGAAACAGCAACCGTGGACACTCCTTCGAGGGGCAAGAGACTGACGTCACAAAGCTGCCGCCTGGCGTCGTCGGTCCCGAACTCAATGACGACGAACGGCGGTCGCTTGTCGCGTATCTGAAAACGCTGTGACGCATTGAAGCGAGGAATCGCCTTCGCGTGACACAGCCCGCCGACGTTTCCCTCAGGTCCACTGGCGACACGGACGCAGAAACAGTCTGGCGCTGGTCCTTGGGGCGTCGACGACAGATCGCGTTTCGTGCTGCCGGATCCGAAATCGCTATGGCGCGTCCACGTCCCCCCCCAATCAAGCTGCAAGGAGACCACGTCCACGGCCAGGCAAAAGCAGAAGGCCTTCCCAAGGCTAGGACGATCCTTTGATCGCTCATGGCTAGATGCGGAGCGAAGGCGCGGCCCTTGGCCGGGCGCTAAGTGACGGCAGTCTTTTTCGATTTGTATGTAAACGATGGCTTCGATGCTTTCGATGTCCTCGCGTTGAAAATAGTTGTCCGCGAGCCACTGTGACGCGAGACGAGCAGCTTTGGCGAGTTCATCCTTCAGGAAAGTTAGCCTCAGGTGCCGGTAGACCTTCTGCGAAAACTTGCATTGAACCGTGAAGTTGCCTGTGAACGTCTCACCCTTGCTAGAGCTCCAAATTCCGTAGAACGCGCCATCCCGACCGCCATCATCTGCGTCGAAGAAGCCCTGAACGGTTTGACCCCCAAACCTCTGAGGCAACAGACACGCATAGTTGTTGAAACGCCTTCCAACCCAACGAATGAAGCTCGTAGCCGTCGGCGCAGCAAATGCGATCGGTGCGTTCGGGCGTGTCATGGCCCTAGGCTTTGGCCAATTCAGGCATTTCGTTCTTTTTCGCCTTGGCGGGCGTATCCAACCAGGCTTGGCCCGGTACACGCTTTACGAATTCAGTGAACACGGTCACGAACGCGGTGCGCTCCGCGTCGGAGTCAAAATCTTCCGCATCATCGGGAGCCATCAGCGGGCGCACGTCGGCCAAAAAAGAGGGGTCTTCCAGCTTTGCCCACATGCGCTCCTCAGCCTCGGCCCGAGAAATGGTCTGGCCGGACGCACTCAGATATTTGCCAAACAGCTCGACGACACGTGCAGCCTCGAGCCCATCAAACAGCACAACGGCCTTCGCAAGATCAACGAGATCCCGGCCTTTATCGCGTTGGAGAAGTGCACGGAGTTTCGTCGCTAGCATTTCTTCTCGGCTGAACGACGCAATATCCGCTTTTCCGTTGAACCAGGGGTTCTTAACCTCGAGTGGGAAGGCCTTCTCTCCGTCGTAGGCGGTACGTTCGCGTGTGGCGATTTCGATTTTGACTCGAATAGCCTGCGAGGCGTTTTCATGCTCGGCTTTGATCGTAAAAGTGAGCCTTGGTCCTATCTCTCCGAGATCGTAATGGCCGCGGCCCATCCACGGCTCCAGCACAGCTCGGAGATGGTCGAGAATTGGACCGACAGGACCCTCGGTTGTGCGTGTAAGATCGATATCTTCCGAGTACCGATATGCGCGTGGAAAGTGCAGTTTATTGAGTGCGGTGCCGCCACGAAACCGCAGTTCTTTCTTCAGATAATCATCCTTGAAGATTTCTACGAGCGCGCGGGATATAATGAGATCCTGCTCTACCTGCCGATCTTCCGGCCATGGAGCCGTTTTGCTCCACGCAACGATGTTCATGGCCGGGATCATTGATCGAGCTCCGGACGACGGTGAACCAGAACATTCCAGCGGGCGTCGCGCTCGGCGGGATTGCGGGATTTGCCAGCACGCTTGGATGGATCGAGGTCGACCCAGGGCAGCTGCTTTTCGCTTTGCAGGTGGGCGTGAAGCCCTTCGGCGGCCTGGCCGTGTTTGACAAAGTCGAGCAGGTAGCCGAGCCGCTGGACGACGGAGCGCTCAAAGGCGGGCGCGAGTTTTTGCAGCTCTCTTGCCTTCATTTTGGCGCCAAGATCGGAAAGCACGGTGGCTATGCTGTCTATCGTCCCGGCCGCGTGCAGGTAGCGGAGTACGTCAAGCCCCGTAAGTTCGGGAGACGATAGCTTGAAGTGACCAGTATCCGTTTTGTGGTCTGTGATCGCTTCCGTGAGAACGCTTATGTCTTTGCGATAGAAGAAGGTGAGGATCGAACGGCCAGCGCGGGTTTTAGGTATCCGCTTGTCTGTTATGGTCTGAAATTGCATGACCGCTTGATGGGAAGCTCCGTGTATCTCGGCGGCCTTCAGCAATCCGACGTAGTAAGGGTGGCCCTCATGCTTCATTAGGTCGTCGATGTACCACTGAGGCGGAGGCGCGCCACGAGCCAGGTATTGCGGCGGGACGACCACGTAGAAGCCCTGCCGCGGATTGATGAGGGTCTTTTTGTTTTGCAGGCGTTTTGCTGCGGCGAGAAACCCCCGAGCAGTCGTACCCAATTCAGCGATGGCCTCGTCCCGGGTAAAAGATACCCGCCCGCTGGCCAGCAGGTCCGTCAGGTACGAGGAAAGCGTTCGGCGTCTATCAAGCATTATGTACAAATATACCCGAAATGTGGGCATTTTTCAACATAGTACTATGTCGCTAAATCCCCGAAAAACAGGGATTTTCCTACATAAAATTTAAACCAAAGACGCTTGAGGCCAATCCAGTTCGCGACCAATCGCAAGCCTTATGGAGCGCTCCGAAATGTCCTTGCGCACTACTTTCTTCAACCGATGGCCGAGGGCGTTGGCTTCAGCCGCGAGCTAGCCCATCGCGACATAACGCGCCGCCGTACGATCTGGGTCGCTTTAGACCAAGGCGTTGTGACGGATTAAACGGGAAGTCTGACAATTGCAGGCCTCCGAGCTCAGCAGTAGCCAATCGTTCGAAAAAGACGGCCGCCGAGTTCCCGTTGTCTCCGATGCCTATTCGGGCGCATTCTCGATGGGTTGACATGCCGTGGCCATTCTCCAGGCGACGGAGTTACGCCCAGGATCGGGTGGCTGCGGTCCCGCCCGGTGAACAGAAGGCTTGATGGCGACTTCGACGGAGATGCGGTCATCATCATCGACGACCGGCCGCAGCCTTACGAACATGTCCGGTAGTTCGACGCTGAAGCCGCCAAGTCGCATACCCCGGCGATTGAGGACAACCGCTACCAATTCAGCCGCGCCAGCCAGATCCTCGCCGCCACGCGGGATGTTCTGGAAACCTACACAAGCCTGCAACGAGGCGTGTTGGCTCAATCGCATGAGGCCAGACGCTGGTTTGCCGAGCGTGCCATCTTCGGCACATACGTAGGCATTTCACCGCGATCTGACGCGAGACATCCGAGATTTGTTGGGTCAGGAACAGCTCACGGCTCGGGACGTTCGTGACAAGCTCGATAAGGCGCGGCGCGACATCGGGTGGGAGCCTGCTCCATAAAGCGCGATGAGATGAGGACGAAGCATCATCGCGCTTTGGGTTGTTGCTTGAGCATGATCTCCGCGCCAACGCGTTCTGCGTTTGCCGCGGAAGAAAACCGCTTCGCTCTTTTCGGATCATGCTCTTGCTAAGCCGCAATCCGCACTGGGAGGGCAGAATATCCGTGCACAAAGTTGGATGGGACGCGCTCCGGCTCGCCGACAACCTTGACGTCGAGGCGCCTGTTCAGCATTTCTTCCCAAAGGATCTTCAGCTGCAGTTCCGCAAGATGTCTACCGACGCAGCGATGGATGCCAAATCCGAACGAGAGATGTTGGCGTGGAGTCTTCCGATCGATGATGAAGCTGTCGGCCTGGTCGATGACCTCATCGTCCCGGTTCCCGGAAATGTACCACATGACGACCTTATCGCCTCGTCTGATATGCTTGTTGCCTATCACGATATCGACCGCGGCGGTCCGGCGCATGTGTGCGATCGGCGCCTGGTAGCGTATGATCTCGGAGACGGCGCTCGACACCAGCCGAGGAGTATCGCGTAGCTTCCGGAGTTCGGACGGATTCTGGTTCATGAACAATACGCTTCCACTCATCGAATTGCGCGTCGTGTCGTTCCCGCCCACGATCAGCAGGATGAGGTTACCCAGGAACTCGCGCGGCTCCATATTCCGGGTAACCGGTGCGTGCGCCATCATCGAAATCAGGTCGGCGCGGGGCTCGCCATTCTTGCGTTCGTTCCAAAGGCCTGTGAAATAGTCCAAGCACCCGGACAGGACTGCCCGTCGCTTCTCCCAGGTGTCGATCTCGTGGCCGGTACGCGGAGTTGTGGCGGCAATGTCCGACCAATAAGTCAGCAGCCGCCGATCCTCAAACGGAAAGTCAAACAGCGTCGCCAACATTTGCGTGGTCAACTCGACCGAGACCTTATCAACCCAATCGAAGGTTCCATTGCGCGGCAAGCCATCCAGAACGGCCTTGACCCGCTGACGGATCAAGCCTTCGAGCTTGGCCAGGTTCTCCGGCGCCAGGATCGGACTGATCGTGTTGCGTTGCTCGCCATGTTTCGGAGGGCTCATCTTGATGAAACTCGGAGTCCAATACTCCTCCGGCACATCGACGATCGTGACCCCTTGCTCTGACGAGAACACTCCGTGAGTCATGTCGACTGCAACGATGTCATGGTATTTTGTTATAGACCAATAGGGACCGTAGGGGCTATCTTGGCAGTAGTGGACGGGATCTTCCTTTCGTAACCGCTCGAAGTAGGGCCAAATGCTGTCATCCTGAAAGCGCTTGATGTCGCTGACATCCAGGTCGCTCAGAAGAACGTCATGTGCCCCCTCGCGTGCGTGACCTGCCAATACTGTATTCATGATCGCCCTCCGGCCTTAACCTCTCATCCTGCCTGCTTTCGCCTGGTGCGAATTCCCACGGCGGCAATGAGAGCTTCCCACGAATTTTGAGTGACCGACCCCAATTTCCCGCCCGCTGCGGCGCTTTGGGTTGCGAGCGATTGACCGGTTCGAATGGTCGAACAATAACGCAGGCTGGAGCGCAGCTCCCCTACCATAATTGAGAGGAGCGTGAGCTCGCGTTGATTGCTATAATTGTTCCTCGCATACCAGCTCAGCTGGTTTCAGCGTCATTGCGAGCTACCGCTGAATTCTGGTGACGGGTTGGCCGGTCAGGAGGCGGCGGCTGTGGGTTGACTGACCTCGATCCCGTCGCTGAATGTCAGACCAAGAACGAGTTTTGGTGATTGTGGCCGTCGCGGCGACGTCAGCTTTTCTGCGCAATAGATCGATTTGCTGGCGTGCTTAGCCCGCTTCGCTCCGCGCCTGATCAGTATCGAGGCGCGCGACTCCGCACAATCGGGTGCGCGAATAGATCGCGCTTGGGCACGAGGTCCGGCTGGTGCCGCCGAGCGGTGAAGGCTTTCCTCAAACGCGGTAAGAACGACACGACCGATGCAGAAGCAATCTGCGAGGCGGTGACGCGGCCGAGCATGCGGTTCGTGCCGATAAAGAGAAGGGCGGCGCCTACTCTTGCTTCGCAGTAGACTTCCACCACCTACTCCCTTGCCGGTTTCCCAGCGCACCAGCTATAGGGCTCAATCTCAGGGTGGCGTAGAGGCATCCGGAGTCACCAGCGCTTCCTCCAGAAATGAAATGACCGATCTTGCTTACGCCCCCTCGCCCAAGAGCGTAATAATGTCATCGAGCGTCGTCATGACAGCGACTGATTTGTCTTTTGGTAGCGAGGCGTCACGGCAAAACCAGACTGCTTGGCATCCCGCGCCGCGTGCGCCCAGAACGTCCGAGCGAAAGCTGTCACCTACCATCATGACATTGTCTGGCGCCTCCCGCAAAAAGTCTAAACAGGCGTCAAAAGCGGCTTTGCTGGGTTTGCGATAGCCGCAATCGCCGCAGAACATGACAAGATCGCAGTTGCGGCTGACATTTGTGTGCCGAGCGACCTCGGCTCGCCACAACGTATGGCTCGTTCCCCAAGGCGTATTGGACAAGATTGCTGTCCGGTAGCCCATGCGGTGAACCGTAGTAATGACTTTCTCCGCTCCTGGCATGAGCTGGCCACCAGCAAAGATTCTGTTGCAGAGACGCAGCTCGAGTACCCTTGCATCCGCGTCATCCATGTCAGGTGCCAACGCGCATCTCAACCGGTCGGCGAAAGAAATCACACGACAATCCTCGCGCTCTCTGTTCAGCGCCTGCAATGTTGCGCTAGCGATGGATCTCGGCGCTGGGACGGTGGCCAAACCTGTAAAGCTGGACGGATCGATGAGGAAATCATGCAAGAACTCAATCTGTTCGGCCTCGGTCCGTAATGGATAGTCGCAAAGGGTGTTACCCCAGTCAAAGATGATGGCTCCAGGATTGCTCATCTCTATGAAAGCGCTTTCAGCCGATCCAGAAACGCTCGCCACTGGCGAAGGATAATCTCCGGATCTTTGCCCTTCCGCCACAGGTCCTTGTCTAAATCATTTGATGTGTGCTTGGCTCGCATGCAGTCTGGCGAAACCTCGCCAAATATCGCATCGCCTTCGGCGGTGATAAAAAAACAAATATCGAGGAGTTCAATTTCGCACGACGCCAAGACTCTCGCCAGCGCCTTGAAGGCGCGTAAGGCCAAATGCCTCGCAGCATCCGTATCGATGAAGCGGTTCGCGAGCCAATCCGGCATGCATTCGTCCCGATGTGGGAGCGGGTTGCGCCAGTCGAAGCGCACATAGGGTTCGTGTCGCTGATCGGGTCGGAGGTATCCGCCATGGCGGGTTGGGAAAGTCTCCAGCCCGAGATAGATATGTTTTGGTGTGCCGACATAGGCTGCCTTCACGATGACCTCGATAGGCGGAGCCGCAACTCGCCGACTGATGTAATAGTCTTCACCAACGTGAACGATCGTGGAAGGCACACCCTCAGTCTCTAGCGTCCGCCAAAGCCGCTCGCTGATGCGTAGACGTAACCAGTCGGTGCCATCAACTGTGGCAGCGCGATTTGCAGAGTACGAAAACAACGTGGGCTTTAAACGCACGATCACGTTTTGATCGTCGATAACGCGGATCACCTTCGACTCGCCCTCGATCAGCAAAGGCAAATCGTCGAACTTGGAGCGCCAGTGGTCTGGATCTGGAAACGCGGCTGATTCGATAGGCTGCATCAGGACTCTATCTATTCACAATGCTTGCGTACAGGTACACAGTCCTGTCGTACGCGCGCGGCTTCGTATTCGTACACCCCGAGGAGATCCCGACGAGCGCCGTGAGCGACCGCGCCGCAACCGTCCAGATGTACCGGTTCATACCACCTCGTTCCGATTTCAACGCGGTGGCCCAACGTAGGCTAATGTGGGACGCTGGATCCGCCCGACATCACCGATTGCTCGATGATGCCCTTCCAACACGCAAAAAGCGTGCCGAACTGACGCTGGCGCTTCAGCCAGCGCTTGATACAAGCATCTTCAAGAAGCTTGAAGCGTGGGTCGCGTTACATGCTCGAATTGTCGCAAAACCGACAATGGGCGCTGAATGATTTCCGACAATATCAGTTGGATCGTCACGTACCCGACGCCACATGCTTGGTGGGGGGCTCTCCGTGACAAGGCGCTGAAGGCAAAGATGCACTGGGAGGCGTGGCGGAGCAGGCGATGCCGACCGATCTGGCTCAGCGCCATGAGGTGGTTACCCGGACCCGTTCTATGCGTGGAAGAACTCAACTGCTGGACCAGGCGGCCCGGCTTTTGACGGCTCCGGAATGGATCACGGTAGCGGCGTCAATTGAGGCCGCACCAGTTCTTGTATTTCTTTCCCGATCCGCACGGACAGGCCTCATTGCGGCCGACCGTTTCCTCGCGGATGCGGCGATCTTGGCATCGACGCGCTGCGTTGTCGGGAGACTGGCTAGTCGCCATTCAATGATGTGATGACTCACTCGTCGATCTCGTCGGGCGCCGGCGTTGGAACGCATCGCGGTTATTCACTTCTTTTTCTTCTCGGGCCTTGTCAGCAAGCATCAGCATTCGGCTCATCACCGACCCGTTTCGACGTCGGGTCGAGGGCGAGCAATTCCTCGTTAAGCTGCTTGGGGCGGAGCGGCAGATCGGGTAGGGGTCCTCCAACTTCCATAGCAAGAGTTCCTGAAGGCGGCGCCGCCTGGCACCATGTTGCCTTGCCAGAGCCCATTGTCGCCCGGTGCCGGGCGATGATGCGACGTGCCGGCTGGGCGGCGTGGGAATTCGACGCCGGCTTTGGAGTCGCAGGACAGACGGCACAGCTACGGACTCCAGCTGTAGCGGCGCCGTCAAAAGTCAGCTGAATTTGAACGCGCAGGAAAGTTTACGATGCATGCCGCGGTGCTGTGGCTGCCGATCGCCTTGCGCCGAAGACGCGCGATTTCGAGACTCACCTGAGA
The DNA here is from genome assembly GCF_016612535.1 of Bradyrhizobium diazoefficiens. NCBI lineage: Bacteria > Pseudomonadati > Pseudomonadota > Alphaproteobacteria > Hyphomicrobiales > Nitrobacteraceae > Bradyrhizobium > Bradyrhizobium diazoefficiens. The sequence continues at coordinate 105,194 of NZ_JAENXS010000006.1, read as the reverse complement.
GCACCAGTCGCATGCCTGACTCGACCAGCAGATGCAAAGACAACGACCAGCTTTCTGACCCATTCGCGGCAGAGGCATTTCAGCAATTTCATCGGCGCGCGGCGACTTTGCGAATGGTCTCTCGTGGCCGCAACCTATCCATATCGGCAGGACAACGCAGGCCGAAGATGAAAAGCCTAACCTAACTGTTGTTCACCTGGGGACGTGATTTCGCTTGGATCGCTTTCAGGATGAAATGCTCGACCTTACCCAACGCCGTTCGAGGCAAATCGTCCGTGAAAATGATCTCGTGAGGCACCTTGAAGCGGGCGAGATGCGACTGCGCATGTGCAGTCAGCGCGTGTTGGTCAATCTGAGCCTCCGAACGCCGAATCACATAGGCCACCGGCACCTCGCCCCAACTCGGATCTGGCCGTCCGACGACCGCGCATTCCGCGACATCTGGGTGTTCCAGGAGTACACGCTCCACTTCCGCCGGATAAATGTTCTCTCCGCCGGAAATAATCAGATTTGGCTTTCGGTCATGGACCCAAAAATATCCGTCCCCATCGCAATGTCCAATGTCGCCCGTCCGATACCAACCATCGCGCAAGGCCTCGCGCGTTGCTTGTCCATTACCCCAGTATTGGCAGAACACATTGGGTCCTCGCACCGCGATCTCGCCTGGGGTTCCTGCCGGCAATCCGTCGCCAACATCGTTGATGATTGCCGCCTCGCAGCAGAGGCCGGGTAGGCCGGTCGATCCCTCACCGGCAGGATCGCCACCGAGCTTTGTATAGATCGCGATGGGGCAGGTCTCCGTGGAGCCATAAACCTGCAACGCCGAGATCCCGCGCGCCGCCACAGCTGCGATAAGCTGCTGCGGGACCATGGTTGAACCGGTAGAGATCGCCTTCAGCGAGGATAGGTCAGCCGTCGACCACCGAGGATGATCTATCAGCGCTTGGATCATGGTGGGTACGAGCGCCGTTAATGTAGGTCGATCCCGCTCAAACGCAGCAAATGTTGCGTCCGGGGTAAACCGTGGGTGCATGGTTATTGTTGCGCCGTGATGCAAGGCTGGGGTGGTCTGAATGTTGAGGCCGCCGACGTGGAACATCGGCAACACGGTCAAGACGTGATCGGCTGAAGTGAGTCCGTGCATGTGCTGGCTCATCACCCCGTTCCACAGTAATGCCTCCTGGCGCAGCACGGCACCTTTCGGCCGGCCCGTCGTGCCTGAGGTGTAGACAATCAGAACCGGGCAGGACAGGCCAGGGTGGGCATTGCGACCATCGCCCCGACCTCCTTCAAGCAGCTCATCCCACCCGCTTCCGCGACCCGGCGCGAAATCAAGGCCGACGATGGCGGTCGAGAGCAGTCTCTCCGCTAAAACCGATAGAATCGCCTCAAAAGCGTGCTCGAGGACCAGCACTTTGGCGCCAGCGTCGGACAGGATGAAGAGCTGCTCTGTAACAGCCAACCGCCAGTTCAACGGCACGAGGATTGCCCCAAGCCGCGCGCAGGCATACAGCAGTACCAGATAGTCAGGCCGATTGAGGCTCAGGATCGCAACGCGATCACCTTTTTCGACGCCGAGCTCACTTTTGAGGGCGCGCGCCGCCAGCTCGATGCGCCGATTGAACGCGTCGTAGCTCAAGACCGTGCCCTCGAAGCGGATCGCCGGCTTGTCCGGAGCGAACGCCACATTGCGCTCAATCAATGTAGGAAGATCCATCATCAGTCATCCGCTTCTTTCACTTGCGCCAGCTGCCGCCGGTGCGTTCGAAGCGAGAGCCACTCAATCGTCGCGACGGAGATAGCAATCGCATCAAATTGTTGGTTGAACTTCGCTCGCTCGTTGTCGCAGGTACACCCAAGATCTCCTCTAGGTTTTTGATCTCGTGGCGGCTTCAAGTAGGCCCGTGGCTTCCGGGCTGACGGCGAGACGAACTGGCGGAACTGCAGTGTAGCCGTTGCGGCTTGCATGGCGCAGCATCGACCATCATCTCGTTTCGAGCCGACAACCTGACGCCGCGTGAGCTTCAAGTCGTCAATCAATCCACCGTGATTCGGTTTCCTTCAAGAACGCAATCGGGTGAGCTGTTTCTGGCGATGGGATAGTTGACCTTTGTGCTGACGGAGATCTGGCGCCGGGCATCTCGCCCCGTGCGCGGCCTCCGCTGCCACGTCACATTCGGAATACGCCGTAATGCGGTGAGGCGATCGGGCTGTTGAGCGAAGCACTCAGAACCATTCCAAGCGCGTTTCTGGTATCGACGGGATCAAGGATGCCATCGTCCCACAACTCGGATGTCGCATAGTACGCGCCCGACCGCTCCCGATATTCTTCCAGGATCGGCTGGCGAATGGCTGCCAGTTGCTCCGGGGAGAGGTGCCCATTGTGCCGAGCCAGCTGTCTTGCCTTCACGTGCGTGAGGACGCCCGCTGCCTGCTCGGCGCCCATCGCCGAAATCTGAGACTGCGGCCAAGTAAACACAAAACGCGGATCAAAAGCCCGTCCCGCCATGGCGTAGGTTCCTGCTCCATGAGAGGCATTACAGACGATCGTGAACTTTGGCACGGATGCCCCGGAGACGGCCATGATCAGCTTGGCGCCGTCCTTGGTTATGCCGCGCCTTTCGTAGTCGCGGCCAACCATAAAGCCGGTCGTATTCTGCAGGAAGAGCAGAGGTGTTCGAGACTTGTCACACAATTGGATGAAGTGAGCGCCTTTTAGTGCGCTTTCGCTCAACAACACACCGTTGTTTGCGAGAATGCCAATCTGATAGCCATGCAGTCGCGCGAAGCCGCACACAAGAGTCTCGCCATAACGTGCCTTATGTTCGTGGAATCGGCTGCCATCAACCAGACGGGCGATGATCTCCCGCATATCGAATTGCGTCCGGGGATCCCTCGGAAGAATGCCGTACAGTTCGGATGCACTATAGGCGGGAGGCTCCGGAGCGGTCCGGTTGATCTTGGCCTTTACAGGATCACTGAAGCGAGCGACGATGTCTCGGGCAATTGCAATCGCATGCAGCTCCGAGCTTGCAAGATAGTCGCTCGTCCCCGATACGCTGGTATGCATATGAGCGCCGCCGAGTTCTTCGGCAGAGATCTCTGCGCCAGTGGCAGCTTTGACGACCGGAGGACCGCCCAGAAAGATCGCTCCTGTGCCCTCAACAATGATGTTGTAGTCGCTAAGCGCCGGGACGTAGGCGCCGCCGGCGCTGCAATGGCCCATGGCTATACCGACCTGCGGTACTCCCATCTTTGAGAGAATGGACTGATTGCGAAGGATTCGACCCGCGTGATAGCGATCTGCGAAGAACTCCGCCTGTAAGGGCAAGAAACCTCCGGCACAGTCGCACAAGTGAACGACTGGCAGGCAATTCTCGATCGCAATGTCCAAGGCCCGCACGATCTTCTTGACCGATAGCGGATACCACGCCCCGCCCTTGACGCTAGCGTCATCTGCGTGAATGACGACCTCTCGACCCGCGACAATGCCGATCCCGACGACCTGAGCGGCGCCGGGCACCTCACCGTCATAGGCTTTGTTAGCCGCCAGCGTCGAAAGCTCGAGGAACGGCGTGTCTGGATCAAGCAAAGCCTCGATCCGATCACGCACAAACAGCTTGTTTTGCCGCTTGAGACGCTCAAGATCCCGCACCGGGCGCTTGAAGCGCGCTGCCTGCTGACGCTCCTCCAGTTCTTTTGCAAGTCGCCTGTTATGAAGTTCGTTGAGCCGATAGTCTTGCGACCTGACGTCCACCAGAGACGAGAGCTGCTGCATTTCAGGTCCGCTCCTCGAGGAGCGTAACCAGGACAGCATCCTGCTCAAAGCTCTCGCCTTCCTTGAAGTGAATACGCTCGACAATGCCGTCTTGTGGAGACCGTATGACCGTCTCCAACTTCATGCTCTCGATCGTCATCAGGGCCGTCCCGGCAGAAACGGCCTCGCCAGGCGAAACCCGGGCGGCAATGACGACACCCGGCATGGGCGCGCGAGCGACGGCTTGGCTTATCTCCTGCCTCGACCTAGCAAGCGTCCGCAATGGGTCGCGGTAATGCAAACTGCGCGTTTCGCCGTTCATGTGCATGTGAATGGTTTCGCCATCAATGGCAAACCTGACGGGCTGGCTTTCACCCGCAATCATAACAACACCGCAGCCGTCACCGCGATGGGAGAACGCGACCGGGGCAATCACCCTGTCATGCAAGCAGAGACGGTAGTCCTCTCGGCATCGTGACAGCCATAGCTGGTATTCGACGCCATCAACCTCAAAACAGTGATTCACGCTAGTTTCTCCAACTGCCCAGCGCCGCGTGGAGGTCGGACACGGCATCTGCCGATTCGCGGACCGGTCCGGTCAGGAGGGCGCCTGCTGCCAGGAAGGCCGATAAGTCGGCCCGGGGGGCGCCTGCGGCGATGTGCGGATGTTCCTCAAGGTAGCCCGTGTGAATGTGTCCATGCAGAAATCCGTCATCCGCGAGGATACGGGCAAGGAAGCTGGCGTTGGTTGCGCACCCGAGAAGCACCAGTTCCCGCATCGCGCGATGCGCCTTTTGCGCAGTCTCGATACGCGAGGGCGAATGCACGATGATCTTGGCGAGCAAGGGGTCGAATGCTGTCGTGATCGTCTGACCTCGCGAAAGGCCACTGTCGATGCGTATACCGTCGCCCTCGGGGTAGTCGAGCACAAGCACCTTGCCTGTTGTTGGAGCGTATCCGCGCTCCGGCGCTTCGGCACACAACCTGGCTTCGATCGCGTGTCCGCTCGGCACAATGTCCGATTGTGCCAATCGAAGTGGGCGGCCCGCAGCGATGTGGATCTGTTCGGCAACAAGGTCAACGTCGGTGATCATCTCGGTCACGGCATGCTCAACCTGCAAGCGTGTATTCATTTCCAGAAAGTAGAACTCTCCTCCCCCAAGGAGGAATTCGACAGTGCCTGCATTGTGATAGTTGGCTGCACGCGCGATGCCGACGGCGGCATCGCAGATCCGTTGACGCAACTCCGACGGCAGCCCCGGCGCGGGAGCCTCTTCGATGACCTTCTGAAACCGACGCTGGATCGAGCACTCCCGGTCGAACAGGTGAGTCACATTGCCGAAGGCGTCGCCGAGCACCTGGACTTCGATATGGCGCGGGCTCTCGATATGTCGTTCGACGTAAAGCCGGCCGTCTCCGAAGTAGCGCTGCGCCTCGCTGCGCGCCTGCGCGATTGCGTCCTCCAGGAGCCCGATGTCGCGCACGATCTGCATGCCCTTGCCGCCACCGGCCGCGGAAGGTTTGACGAGCAACGGGGGTCCCATCGCCCGGGCTCTGCGCACGAAGGTCGTTGGATCGTCTTCCTCGATGGCGCTAGGAGCGACTGGAAACCCGTGTCGCTGGACGAAGTTGCGCGCTCGGATTTTGTCGCCCATCAGTTCGATGCTTTCGGGGGCAGGTCCGATGAAGGTGATGCCGGCGCTCGTAATGGCCCTGGCGAACTCCGCATTCTCCGACAGAAATCCATAACCTGGATGAAGTGCACCAGCGTTCGCTTGTCGGGCCGCGGCGATAATCTGCGGAATGTCGAGATAGGCAGCAATCGGCGTGCGTCCGTCGATCGCGATGGCTGCATCGGCCATAGCGACGGCAAGCGTGCCGGCATCAATGTCGTGGTAGACGATCGCAGACCGAAGCCCCAGCTTGCGAAGGGTCTTGATAATACGAACGGCGATCTCGCCCCTGTTGGCGATCAGAACAGTATCAAAAGGCAGTTCGTGCATGGGGAATACCTCAGCTGCTTGGTATGCCCGACTACAGGCGTGAGCTTGAGCCCGGCGATCGTCCTGTGAGGCCCACGTCACGTATCACAACCATTGATCGGATCTGTCTAAGGCGGCGCCACGCACACGTGCCGCGGCACAAATGAGATCGAGCGAAAACTAGCTGTCGCGCATACCTCATCTTAGGCCCCCATTTCCGGTGGCAGCATCCCGAACTGAGATGAATTGGCGACACTGTACGCTCAGGCGTTGGATATTGGCTTTGAGACAGGCCGCAACGGCGTCCTCATTAGGGATATGGGCGCCGCAGAGGCGAAACGCATCCGGTGTGCACGCCTCTCGCGCCTCCGCTGAGACCGGCCGATCTCGCGCACCTGCACTTCCGCAGCCTAGAGCTGTCGTCATCGCAACGCCAAAAAGAGCAATTGTATAGCGATACGCTCTGGGACGCGACGAGCGGTTGGTGCGCTGCATGTGGTTCACGGCTATCCTCTGTCGGGGTGATCTACGATATTGTTTATGCTGCACGGCGCGATGGTCGTGCGATGGGCGAGCTTGCGTTTAAACCCTGCCGTGACGTGAGAATGTCGCGCTGCGCTCAGAGGCCCGGTTCACCCGAGCGGCCGCCGGACCGCGCATGGTGACCGATTGGTCGTGTCGGGAGTTCCCGGGAATCAGAACAGGGTGTCTCGATGCGGGTTCGAAGGTCTGAAAGGTTCACAATTCTCATCACGCGTCAGGAAGTGACCGACGGTCGAACGCGATCCGCCGCCCTACTTGTATGATCATACAAGCTCACGTTACGTCAGATTCAAGCCTCTTGAGAGCCACTTGTGAGAATAGATTGAGACCGTTGCGCTGCCAGGGCGGACTGTGCCGAACGGAGGCGCGAGCCCAATGCTCGATGTGGCGTGCATTCGCCGTTATCGTGAACTCATGCGATATGCAGAGTGGGAGCGCGATCGCAGGCGACAGGGGAATTAAGGCGCTGCTGTGGAGTCGCGCAGGAGAGATATCGAGCAGCACGTTGCTCGATGCACGCCTGCCGCCCGGACCCGGTATCGCTGCGCTGGGTGGATGCGCGTGTCGCAGCCGCGCAGTCGAGCCCGATCATGCTCCAACCTCGAAAGGATGGGAGCATGATCTGCTTCCGTGCGCCGTTCCGGGGACGCACGCGCGGCTATCTTTGAAACCACGAATCTCTCACGGCTCCAGTGCGACCTGCAAACCCTCGAGACCTCCAACGTGAACGTAACGCGGCCCGATTGGCCGACCTCGACCGCTGGCGACGGTGACGATGTCGTCCAGAGGAGCGGCGCGTGCATCCGATTGAGGGCGTGACAAGATCAGATCGGCGTGGAATAGACCTTCTGATTCAAGGCCGGTCGCATCGACGCCAAGTGCTGCCAATGTAGCCAGGGTCCTTTCAAATTCCTCAGCGTCGCGAAATCGACGCTGAATAAATGTCGCACCAGTAAGGCGCTCCGTCACAAGGCCACGCTTCGCGAATGTCGCAGCCAGGCAATCATACGGGAACATCCGCAGCACGAAAGAGATAATCCATGGACGCGTCTCTGTCGCATCAAGAATTTTGCTGAACGTCTTCTCGGTCACGTAGCCGATGCAGCCCGTCGACATGATAACATCAGTGGAACGGAGAATCCGCGCGCTTTCTGTCGAAAGTGATTCCTTTTCAAGGTCGGCGACAATACCCTCTTCAAGCAGGCCAACGGCCGTTGCATAACGGATTGCCGGTGCCGATACATCGAGACCGATAAACCGCGCTAGACCAACATCAGGCCAAGCCGAATAAAACTTGCGATCGAGATCCACCAGTGTCTCGGAACTGATCGCCCTCATCTCGCGCCGGGCATAGCGGTGACGCAAGCCGCCGAACGTCAGTGGAAACCGATGCACCGCCGCGTTGATGCCGTATGAACAGCCGACATCAAGCACGATCGGCTTAACGCTACTTGCCGAAGCTTTCGCTGCCAGAATCTGGCGCACCACCGGCTCGGCCACATCCGGGATCATATAATCCAAACCTCCCAGGACAGAGAAATACGCTCTTGGATCATCCAAAGCGTAAATGTCATCGAAGATAGCTTTATCCCGATTGATACGCGAAAAATCTGCTCGCAACCCGACGTCTCCACATTTCGATTTGTACGCAAGCCTAAGGCTCTTGCCCCGACCAGTACTCCTCTTGTCGCAGATGTTGGCCGATCTATGAACCCCACGGTGGTTTTGCGCTCTGGCTAACCCCTATTCTTGAAAGAGGCGCCAGTCATTCTCCCTCCGTGAGGCCTGCAGCTGATCGCGTTGATGCTGACGCTGGACATTGAGGCGGTGTGAAGACGTAGAGCGACGAATCTGCTGCGACATTCAAGGTGTGGGGACCCGCCTCGAGGCGGACCGCAAGCATCTTCTCGACATCACGCCAGATTCAATCGTCCTTCCACCAAGCTTCGGGCTGCGCCTGGGTCTATCTGAATGTCGAGGAACCGGATGCAGTAACAGCTCGAGCTCATGCTATGTCGTGAACCAGTCGCGACGATAGGGAGGATCTCTACAGGAGTGGTCGCGATTGTCCCCTCGTAACCGCTGGAAGAAAGGCCATTGCTTCTATCTTCGAAGCGCGTGGCCTCACGCGCATCCAGATCCCTCCGCACGACATCAGATGCCCCCCGCGCACGTGACCTGCGAATACTGGATTCATGCGCGGCCTCCGGTCCTTACCTTTCATCGTGCTCCCCCGCGCCTGGCCAAGTCCCACGGTTGCTCTGAGAGCGTCTCCCCATATTTCAAATGTACCGACCCGTCATTCTCCGCCCGCTCTGGCGGTTTTGGTTGCGGGCGATTTAGGCGGCGAGATTCGCCGACTTCCCTCCGCTTTGTTCACCACATCCACGGGCACGAGCGTCAGCTCGTCGTCAGCTTGACTGCATATCGTCGCAGCAGGAGCCGGGGCGCACGCGGTGCGGAAAAGTACGACGAAGCGATAGGCGAATCTCCATGGATATCCGAATCAGCACCTCATCCACAGGTGCTCATCAAGCCGACGAATCGAGCGAGTCGACGGACGATGGCAACTTTGCGGGAAGGCTTACGGATCTAACACTTCAGGGCAATCTGTCACCTGGCGGTGCGTGCGAAAAAATGGGGCTGTGCTGCAGCAGACCACATACCTCTGATGCGCATATTCCGACCCCAAGCTCCTTCAGCTTGACCCCGCCCTCTTCGTCGCCCGGTTCCAGCCCATCTCCTTCGCAAAGGCCGATCATTCCCCTTTTCGAATACCGGACTGCCGGATTGCGTGGCGCGAATGTAGACGGCATTTGCGCTGGCCTCGCGGCAGAGTGGCTCCTCAATCTTCCGAGCAGTCCGCGATCACGAATGAGCGCGCTGCGGCCCGGCTCGCAAACCCACGTCTCGGCGGCGATGCGGCAGCAGCGGTATGAAGAACTGAAGAATCGGTTGCAAGATAATCAGCCGGAAGATTTTTAACCAAGAGACATAATGTTGCAGGAAACAGGCTTGCAACCATCCAAACGACGGTGGGGATATCAGTTTGGGAGGTCCTCGGAGATCGCCGGCATCGTCGATGAAGTCACCGAAGACCCATCTGTCTATTTGCTCAGCTTGCGCTTCCCCGAAGGATGGCCCGGACACCTGGTCGCAACGTCAACCGCCAATGGAATGACCACTCTCTTCGATCCGAACTATGGAGAATTCGCTATCCCATCAGACCAGATGGGTGACTTGCTCAGAAGTCTCGCCGATGACTATACCAACGAGAGCGGCCGTCATGTCGTGACAGTCGTCACACAAAGAATGAGCTGAATACAATGCGCTGACCGCAGGCCGAGAGCGCCTTGTCGGAAGGTGCGGCGAGCTGCTCGAGGTGGCACTTTGTGTTTTGCTAAAGGCAACAACTGCGAACCGGAATCCCGCAACAACCTCGCGCGCCTCGAATGCAGAGTTCACTGTCCCGCGCGAGGCCCCAGCCTCGGGTCTAGTCTCTGGGAAACGCGTGTTCCATGTCGCGCCGGCCAAGGGCACGTTGGCAGGGCGCAATTCGCGGTACGCCTGACGGCGAGGCGCAAGCGCTCACAATCACCATAAGCTATCGCAAATTGAAGTCGGCTGCTGCCGTAGCCGATGCGACATGCTGTCCGCGCCGCGGCAGCACCATTGAGAGAATTGCCCTTCCATTCAGTGCCTCTTGGTTGGCATAGGCTCTCGAAGAGGGTGGCACCGATGGTGTCGCAAAAGAAGGGGTCGCGTTTTCGTGGCTGCGTGAATCTCAAGCCGGACAGGATTTGTGGTGGTCGCCCGAGCGCGATCAGGTTTTCGTTGCAGCTGAACCTAACGCGCGTCTCTGGGCTGTTCTGTAGCCATAAAGAGCGAATGCAGCAACAGATCGAAGGCACTTGAACCTGACGTTGCGTCAGGTTGTACATCCTTTGCAAAGACATGTTCGCGAAAGCATCGGCAAATGAAACAACCGTTTTTCACTATTGTTCTTTGTTCCGCTTTCGGTTTGCTCGGGCTGACTGGGGGAGCGCTCGCGGACTCAATCCGACGCTACGACTGCACCATAGACGGAACCGATCGCGAGCCGATAGGTGATCGGAATGGGCACATGATCGTCAGCCTTCAATATACCTGCCACGTTGCAGATGGGCTGTTGAAGGACGCAGGAATCACGGCGGTATCGGTCAGCGAATGGGACAGCGAGAAAGGCAGGTACTTGGCTTCTCTCGACGTTCACCGCACGCTCGAAGGCTATGCGGTCGGTCAGCTCCTGGAGGGGGACGGCTCCTCGGTCATGGAGGACAACAGGGCTGCCGGCATCGCAGCTGCCGGGAAGACGGTGTTCAAATTCGCGTCCGGCTCGTTGGCGGCTCTCTCCGGAAAGACCGTCAAATTCACGACCAAACCCGTCGGCTCTCGTCGTTTCGAGTTGGAGTTCACAGATTGGCCTGAAGCGTCTCAAACGAAGTGACTGGCCGGCGGCTCCCCGTCACCTCATTTGTGGTCTGGCGGTTGTCTCTCTCTCTCTCTCTCTCTCTCTCTCTTGAGCCGGCCAAGCCGCGCGGTCGATCTGGAAGCGCGGCTTGTACGTTTCTGTGGCTGTGGTCGGCTGTGGGAACCTGGGCGAGCTTTGAATGACCCCGCGAAAGGCTGTCGCGTGTCAAAACAAGACCGAAGACATCAAACTGGACTTTTTCGCTGCGTCGCTTCTTGGGAATCTTGAGTGTGTTTTTCGAAAGCGTTTTTGGCTCGGAGATCGATGCGCTCTGTCGGTCTGTCGTTCCTAACGGGCATGCAATTGGAAGTTCTGCGTGCTCGCCAGTTGCTGATCCGACGATACCACCCAGTCTGCTCTGTCGAGTAAGGCCAGCATAAGCGGCCGAGCCGGCGCGTGGCTATCGCGCTGGTGAGGACAGGCAGCACAGTTTTCGCTACATTGGAGATGGATTATGAAGCCTATTGACGAGCGGGATAAATCGCTCATTTCGCAATTTGGTGCCAACGAAGGCCGAGGCGCTGACGGTTCTAGCGCTGGATCGGCTCATGGCCATGGTGAAGAGAGCCGATCATTCACTTCTGTTGTGGAGCGGATGCAGTCTGAGCCTCAGGATTCAGACACTGGTTCCTCTCGCGTCGCGCCGCGCCCCAGCGGTGCGGAGCGCTTTGCCGGTCCTCCCGCCGGCCCACATCGACTCCTCGGGGCCGCGCTGCAGGGCGCAATGGGTGGGAGCCGCCGTCGTTTCCGCTCCTTGCCAGAATCCGGCTCGTCGCGATCTGATGAGGAACTGCGGCGTGACGATCCAGAAGCTGAAAGCTCAGCAGGACGCTCACTCCCCTCGCACGCGGCTAGCGGACCAGAAGGGGGACACGTCCATGATGTGCCCGCCCAGACGGTCCAGGCCCGAGGCCCGCAGCGACCATATAGACATTACACTAGGGAACCAAGTCGAGACGTTGGCCCCTTGCCGCCTCGTGGCGAGGAGTCCTGGCGTGGCGATCGAGAAGCCGGAAGTTCACACGCGGGCAGACGTCCGCCGGATACGCAATCCGTCTCTGAGGGGAGTAGCAGACCAGGAAGGTGGCGCACCCCCGATGCGCCGACGCACCCGATCCAGCGTGAAGCTTCGGAACGAGCCGATCGTACTTATGATGGCGCGGCAAATCGGGAATCACGCCTGTCGCGTTCTGATGACGGTCCCTGGCGTGCCCACCGCGCCGCTGAAAGCTCGCAACGAGCCGAGGTTTCAGCGAATACGCAATCCGTGTCTGAGCGGCGTGATGGGCCAGGAAGCTGGCGCATCGACGGTGTTCACGCGCACCCGGCCCAGGCCGAGAACTCGGAGCGAGCCCATCGAACTCATCATGGTGCGGCCAATCTGGAACTTGACCCGTCACGTTCGGATGGCCGCCGGCGGCGTACCGATCGAGCGGCCGAACGCGCGCAAACAGGCGGGCTGGTGCCGCATAGCCAATCCCTCTCTGGCCTGAATGGCGGACCAGGAAGGCCGCACATCGCCAATTCAGCCGTGCAGAACGTGCGAGGTGGAGTACCGGGAAGGCGCTCTAGACGTTCGGATGAACTAAATGCTGCGCTGAGAGAAATCGCCAGCGCTCGCGAGATCGGCATGTTCTCACGTGCAGTGGTGCGTTACAGCAAGCAGCTGCGGGGGCAAGATCTTTCAGAGTTTCTGCAAACCGCGGCTGGCCGTTTCGATGCGCGATTTGTTGCGCAGTTTGAAGACGATCTCCGGTCGTCATGGGGGTACGCCACGACATGCAACGCGGTGAGCCGGGAAGCCGGAGGTGAGGCAGGCATAGCAGCTTGCCGCGCCCTGGCGGTTCGGCTGTCGCGCCTTGACAACACGCGTATGAAGGAAATCAGCCCCAGCGCCCTCTCTCTCTTCGCATCATCGTTCGGTCGGGATCCGTCGGCGGAATGCCAGGCGGCAATCATCAGCATTGCTGAATTGTGTTGTGATGAAAGCTTTGCGTTTGACGAACTGCAAAACCAAAGCCAGGCATTGCTGGTCAACGGCTTCAGTAAATGGCCAGACGAGGAGAGCTGTGGCGAAGCCACAGAAGCGATCGCCCGGCAGGTTTGTGGCGCCCGCCTGTCTGAATACATTCCGCAGAACCTGGCGAATCTGGTGAACGGCTTCAGCAAGTGGCCTGAACAGGCACACTGCTCCCAAGCTGCGGGCTTGCTTGCCGGTGAAATCTACCGCCGCGCCGCTCGCAGGGACGGGCTATTCGATTTTAATCAACAGGGACTAGCCAACCTGGTGAACGGTTTCGGCAAGTGGCCGGAAGACCGCTGCGGCAAGGCTATTGTCGCGATCGCCAAGGAGATCGTCGCACGCGCCGACCAACTGCCTGATTTTACGTCACAGGGACTGGCTAACCTGGTGAATGGTTTCAGCAAATGGCCGGAAGAGGAGGAATCCGGTCGGGCCACAGCCGCGATCGGCAACGAGGTATCTCGCCGCGCCCAAAACAACGAGCTCCGTGGTTTTGTCTCGCAGGACCTTGCGAATCTGGTGAACGGATTCAGCAAGTGGTCAAACAAGGCGGGATGCTGCAAAGGTACCGTCGACATTGCAGCCGAACTCTGCCGCTACGCCGTGCTCGACGCTTCGCTCTCTGATTTCCATCCCCAACACTTGGCGAACCTGGTGAACGGCTTCAGCAAGTGGCCGGACGAGGCGATTGCTGCTCGAGCCGCAGGCTTCGTCGGCTCCGTACTCTGTCGCCGCGCCACCCGCGCCGACGGGCTCTCCGATTTCAGCGCACAACACTTGGCGAACCTGGTGAACGGGTTCACCAAATGGCCGGAACAGACGGGCTGCACCGAAGCGGCCCTTGCGATCGCCGACGAGGTTGTTCACGCCGAGGCAAGCCGGCTCTCGAGCTTTTCCCCACAGCTCCTTGCGAACCTGGTAAGCGGTTTCAGTAGCAGGCCCGAAGAAAGCTGTCGCCGAGCTACCGTCAAAATGGCGGGTGAGGTCCTGTCGCGCGCGGACCGCGAAGGCCAGTTTCCTGCTTTTGGTCCGCAAGGCCTGGCAAACCTGGTGAGTGGTTTTAGCAAATGGCCGGAACCATGTCGCGACGTCGCGGTCGCGATCGGTAACGAGATCCTCGCGCGCAAAGAAGAGCTTTCCGCTTTTGATCCGCAGGCACTATCGAATCTGGTGAGCGGCTTCAGCAAGTGGCCGAAAGAGACGATCTGCCGCGACATCACAGTCGTGATCACTCACGAGATCGCCGCGCGCAACGAAGGGCTCTCTGACTTTGATCCGCAGGGCCTGGCAGGCCTGGTCAATGGATTGGTCAAGTGGCCGGACGAGAGCGCTTCTGACTCGGCAAAAATCGCGGTCGCCAAGGAGGTCATTGCACGTGCCGACCTACTGCCTGATTTTACACCATCGGAAGTGACGAGCCTGTTCAATGCGTTCAGCAACTGGCCGGAGACCGAGAACTGCCTCAAAGCGGCAGGCTTGATCGCGGCCGAACTCTGCGGCCGCGCCGGCCTTGACGACAAGCTGCCTGGTTTTGCTCCACAGAATTTGGCAGTCCTGGCCAATGCTTTCGGCAAGTGGCCAAAGGGAGAGCTGAACTCCCGCCAAGCCATCGTCGCAATCGCCGATGCGATCCAAGGCCGCCCGGACGAAATTTCGGTACTTACTCACCGGCACTTGGCGGCGGTCGTGAATGGCTTTAGCAAATGGCCGGAACAGGATGCCTGTCTGCAAGCCACAGGTTTGATTGCTGCTGAACTGCGCCGGCGCGCCGTCAGCGACGGCGGACTAGCTGATTTGACCCCGCGGCAATTGGCGAGCCTGGTCAACAGCTTCAGCAAGTGGCCCGAAGAGGACGACATAGGCCAAGCCATATTTGCCGCCGCAAGTGAACTCGTCCGTCGCGGCGCCGCAGGGCTCGCTCATTGCAATGACCGACAGTTGGCAATCCTGATGAACGGCTTGAGCAAATGGCCAACAGCAGAAGCCTGTCTGCCAGCTGCACGCCTGATCGCAACCGAACTCTCCAGCCGCGCCACGCGGCTCCCGGCCTTTACGGGCCAGGGTCTGGCTATGCTGGTGAATGGCTTCAGCAAGTGGCCGGAAGAAGAGCCCTCTCGCCTGGGCACAATTGCGATTGCGCGTGAGGTCCATCGTCGGGCTGACCGCCTCTCTGTTTTTTCCAGCCAAGCATTGGCCAACCTGGTCAACGGTTTCAGCAAGTGGCCGGGGGACGCCGATACGCAACATGCCGTACGCGCGATCGCCGGTGAGGTCTATCGTCGCGCCAATCAACTCTCTGCTTTTACCCAACAAGAGCTGGCGAACCTGGTGAGCGGTTTCAGCAAGTGGCCGCAAGAGGAGGCCGCGCTCCAGGGCACAATCGCGATCGCCAATGAAGTCCTTCGGCGCCAACCGTCCGATTTTACTCAACAGGAGCTGGCGAACCTGGTGAACGGTTTCAGCAAGTGGCCGGGAGAGGAGCCGGCTCGCCAGGGTGCAATTGCGATCGCCAGCGAAGTTCTTCGGCGCCAACCGTCTGATTTTGGTCAACAGGAGCTGGCGAACCTGGTGAATGGTTTCAGCAAGTGGCCGGGAGAGGAATCCTCTCGCCAAGGCACAATCGCGATTGCCTGCGAGATCCATCGCGGCGCTGACCGTCTCTCTGCTTTTACCAGCCAGGGATTGGCAAACCTGACGAACGGCTTCAGCAAGTGGCTGGTGGAGGACACTCGCCAGGCCATACTCGCGATCGCCGCTGAGGTCTGCCGCCGTACCGACCAACTCGCCGGTTTTGCGCGGCAGGAGCTATCGAATCTGGTGAACGGTTTCAGCAAGTGGACGGAAGATGCGTACACGGGCCAAGCCACAGTTGTGATCGCCGGCGAAATCTGTCGCCGTCGCGATCAACTCTCCGGGTTTACTCAGCAGGAGCTGGCAAATCTGGTGAACGGCTTCAGCAAGTGGCCGGAAGAGCAGGACGCGCGCCGGGCCACAGTGGCGATCGCCCGTGAGTTCCGTGAGGGCGACCGACTCTCTCATGCCGATTATCAAACTCTATCGACCCTGGTAAACGGCTTGAGCAAGTGGTCGGAGGATGAGGACACTTGCCAAACCGCAGTCGTGATTGCGCGTGAGATCTGTCGCCGCCCGATTTCCGATGTCACGCCGTTGCAATTGGCAAACCTGGTGAATGGCTTCAGCAAGTGGCCGGAAGAAGTGGCGTGTCACAAGGCGGTCGTGGACATAGCGCGTGGGCTTGGCCGGGGAGGCCAACGTTTCGGTGCCTTCACGATGCCTCAGTTCAACATGATCGCCAATGCCCTGGGCCGAGGCATCACGCGAGGCGAAGACGCGGGGGAGATCGTTGAAACCGCGCTGCTGACGGATCGCTTACATCAGCTGGCCCACCACCTGCACTATGCCAATGATCGGCTGGAGCACAGCGATGCATTGGCCATCGCAACCATTTTTAAGGCCTTGGCGAAGGCCCGGCTGATCGACGATCTTGGTTTGCTCGCACTGACCGGGTTGGATCGGCTCAACCAATTGCTTCGTGCCCCTGAATTCGCCGCTGAAAATGACATCGAAACAATGGGCAATCTCTGTGCCGCACTGATGCCGCTGGCGCGCAGCCCGCACCTGCGCTGGCACCGCAGACAGGCTCTCTACTTGCTGAACGACATCCAACCCGTCGTGGAGCAAAAGATCGAGGCACATTTCAACGCAAGCAAGGCCGAGCGTATCCGTGGGCCGCTCGCCAGTCGCGGTCCCGCCCTCTCGATTTATCAGGTGCTCAAGGCTCGCGCGGTCTTGGCGAACATGTTCAAGCGACCGGACGTCGAGGGCAAGAAGTCCGATTTGCGGATGAGGCAGCAAGAGCTGCATCGCGGAACCAGAAAGATCCTGGCCAGCACGCGCGACCTCATCCAAGGCGATCTTTCCAATATGAGCTGGAATCTGATCGCGCAGATCGAGGCGGATGATCCGGTCGATGCGCTGGATACATTCGTCGAGCAGAACGCGGCAATGATCCGGGAGAAATATCCGGCGGCCGTATTCGATGTCCACAAGGTCTTGCGAGCCATGGACCACGATCCTAGGCCCCCACAGGGCGAAGCGGGTCTGATGCGGTTGCCCGTGGTGGACATGCAGGGGCGGCCACTGCCCACGGAGACCGAGACACGATATTCGATTTTTCATCGGCTGACCTCGGGAACGATCGAGGTGGTCGCGGTGCAGCTGCCAGCAAAGCCGAGCGCCTTCATGCTGGCACGTACATTCACGTACAAGGGCGTGCCATACCGCATGGACCTGTTCGGCGGCAGCAAGTTAAAGGCGCCAAAACGAACCGAGTTGGAAATCGGCGCCCATGCTCCAGGCAAGCCCGCAGCGGCGCCTTCGGGAGGAAAGCTGCTCGCTGTTCCCTACGCCGAAACCGCTCCGGGCACCTCGTTCGAGAAGCTATTGCGGGCCTGGGCGCCATTTAAAGAGGCCTATTGGTACGCTCAGCGCAGGGGGTTTGCGGCGCCACCAGCGATCACCGGCCTAGGCCCTCATGACTACGCGCTGGAGGGCGCCTTCAAGCTGTTGCTGACGCCAGACCGCCCGAGCAACGAGGCACATCCCTTCAAACTGATGGGAGCGCAAGGCCCGATTGCTTTGCGGCCGCATGACGGCTGTGGCTTCATCAAGGCATCGTTGGCCGAGCGTATGCCAGCGGTTCGCCGGGCCCGCCCCCAGGAAGGTCCCGATCGGATGCCGGCCTTTGGTGAGGCAAAGAGATCGTCCGTGCCGGCCTCGGCGCTGCAACATTATCCGCGCAGTGAGCGGGTTGCGGACGAGGCGCGCGAGAAGGCCAACGTTTGGCTTGAGAGCAGAGGAAGGGACAGCTTGATCGGCGATCAGCTGTTTCGCACGGTGACGGCAGGCCACATCGATGGGTCCGGTGCTGTTGCCGTCCCGTCGAGCGATGATGACCTCCATGTGCCGAAGCGCAAGAGCGAAACGTTGACCCGAACCGGAGGCGTGCTGATCGGGCGATCTCCCTATGACACCCCCAACCTGCGCCCGCTCGCACCCGAACGAGTCAAGTCGGCAGCCGACGGCGATCCGACCGCGGCATTTCTCGATCGATGCGCGGCCATGCAGTACAGTTTCAGTGTTGCCCAGAAGTCACGGGAGGAGCTGGCGGCGGACGATCCGAGCTTCTTTGCCAAAGGCATTCTGATCGTGGTGCCGGATGCGATGTGGCCGGCCGACTACGCCGACCGTGGACTGGTGTTGTCGGCCGAGGACATCAAGAGCCATTCGAGCTGGACCGAGCGCAAGGACCGCGCAAAGAAAGACACGCCGCTCGACTGCGTCGGCATCCTGCAGGCGACCGAGGTGTTCGCTCCGGGGTCGTTGGTGGCCGTCCCGACTGGCGAGCAGAAAAAGCTCGACGGCGACTTCGACGGAGATACCGTCGTTATCATTGGCGACCGGCCCCAGCTATATGAGCATGTTCGCGAGTTCGATGAGAAGGAGCAAGCTCGCGGAGTTCGCTCGCTCAAGCCGCCAAAGTCCTATACTCCGGCCATTGAGAGCGACAATTACCAATTCAGTCGTGCCAGCCAGATCCTCGCGGCGACGCGGGATGCTTTGGAAATTTATAGCGGCCTGCAGCGGAGCTTTCTGGCGCAGTCCCATCAAGCACGACGCTGGTTTGCCGAGCGCGCCATCTTTGGTACGTACGAGGGTGTTCACCACGAACTCAGGCGCGACATCCGTCAGCTACTGAACCAGGAACAGGTGAGTGGCCATGACATAGAGGACAAGCTCGACAGAGCAAGGCGCGAGATCAAGGCTGCAGACCATCCAGTCGCCCACGAGTTTGCCGAGTTGCTCGTCTCCGAGCTCCAGGCGTGGGCAGAAAGCACGGATGAGCAGGTGCTCCCCGAAACAGCCGAAACCGTGGGCGACAACAGGCTGACGGTGAGCCGGGCGCTTGCAGAGCTTTTCCCAGATCTGGCGGAGGCCTATCCAGCAGCCACCCACCCACGCGACCGCATCCAGGTCTTGCTCGACCACTATCCTGCGCGCATCGATCCGCGTCCGGATGGGTACATTGCGGATGACCTCGTGCAAAGCGCAAGTAACCTCCTGAGCCTCGGCATCAAGGTCGGAACGGACGCCTTTAAATCCGACACGAGCGTCGCGCTTTTCATGAAGAAATGCCAAGGACTCCAGCGGCTCCTGCAACAGACGCCGGGCGTGAAGCCTGTACCCTATGTCAAGTCCATGGCGGCGACCCTCAACCAGGGAAGATTCAATATCGACACGACCTTGGCGGATCTGAAGGACAATCCCACATTGGCGGCTTCAATCATGGAAGTCTCGATCAAACTCGCTTCGGATAAAGGGATCTTGCCTCGCCCCTTTGCACTACGGGCTGCCCCGGAATCTTCCAACACAATGACGCTAACCCGCGAGCAGGCTTCAGAGCGCGCTCGAATTGAGGCTGCCCGCGCCTCTGCTGAAGAGAAGGAAATCACCGCAGCGGCACTGCAGGTTGTCGAAAGTCTCCGGCAAACGGGCATCGACGTGAAAATGCCCCATCTCGACCACCGGCTGAAAACGGAGAACTCCCTCAGAGACCAACTCATGCAGATGAATGATGCCGCCGAACGCGACTCACAGCTGATCAGCAGTGCTGTTCGCCATGTCTTCGAAGTGCCCGACAAGGACTTTGTACGTGCGTTCCGGCGAGCCATGCTGGCGTTCGAGGAGCAAGGCTACGCGGAAATCAGCACCACCAACTGGTTCAGGATGAGCGTTCCGACGTTTGTTGGCATGAAGACTGTGCTCGCGACGCCCGGTGGCTACCGCTTCGATGCGGAGTTCCACACGCCGGCCAGCTACAAGGCGAAAGTTGCCAATCACGACACGTATAAGGAGATCCAGCGACGGCGCAGAGGGGATGCACCGGATCCCCATAAGATAGAGCAACTCACGCAACGCGCGCGAGATATCTGCAAAGAAGTTGCGATACCGGAAGGTGTCAGAAACATTCCCCACTGGTCAATCGAAGGGGCGTATACCGGTGGCGTTCGCGCGGCATTCGGCTTGCGATCTGCCGAACAGTCAAGAACGCTCGAGCCTGGTGCAAAGGAGATTGTCGCGGCTCTTAACGGGCGGCCGATCGTCCTCGTCGGCATGCCCGGTTCCGGAAAATCCACCATTGGCCCCTATCTTGCGCGACGACTAGGCCTGCCCTTCATCGATTCCGACAAAAAAATTGAGACGGCGGCTCGCATGTCGATAACAGAGATTTTTGCGAGCAAAGGAGAGCAGCATTTCCGGGAGCTCGAGGCGAGCTCGATCGCACGGTTTCTTGGGTCCGGGCCGGTGGTGCTGGCGACCGGTGGCGGCGCATTCATGCATGAGGAGACGCGGCGGCACGCTGCCGATAAGGCGGTCTCGATCTGGCTAAATACCGATATAGGCGAGATCAGGAAACGCCTTCGTCGTGACACCACTCGCCCGCTGTTGCAGACCGCGAGCCGCGAGGACACGATCGCGCAGCTGATCAGCGAGCGCGCGCCATTTTATCAACTTGCCGATCTCACGATCGTCCCAGGTCAAAAACGTGACAACAAGAACGCAGATCAATGTGTCGCTGCGCTGCATGCCCATCTTTGCGGCGAAGGGGGCGTGGACCGGACACCGGCCAATGTGATCGGAGCGACACCATGACGTGGTCGCTCACAAGGTTCCATGACCGTCGATGTCGCGCTGAACGATCGTGCTGAACGGTCTCTTCACCTCGCGCGCACTCCGCTGATCGCGATGCAGCCATGGTTGGGCGTCGCTACGACACCTGTTCTCGATCGGCGCGAGCTGTTTCGCACGCGGGTAGCGAAGTCAGTCGTCCGCCACGGCTGGCCCCCGCAATGCGCCGCGGATCCCGTCGGCCAGCGTGGCGAGAATGCGTTCAAGATCTGCTGTGAGGCATGAAGGATAAATCCGGTATCCTCAATGCATCTGGCGACATGCGTGGTAATGGAGCAGCGCAAGTTGCGCGACTTGTCGCGGAGAAGGGTGGTTCTTCTCCCGAAAGCTCAAGCCGCCACTCAGACGGCCGAGCCTGGTCTTCAAAGCGTATCCTCTTCAGTCGGTCGTCGTAAGAAATTCGTCATAGGACGCCTCGACTTCCATCGTGGCATCCTCAAAACAATAGAGATTGGCACCGTTTCCAGCTTTTTCTTGCGGCCACCAATACTCGCTCTGAATCTAGTCAGTTTCTCGAAAGCTCGAGCTCCTAAGATGAGAAGCATGGACGTCCCGCGCTAACCGTTCTGATGACTGAATCGGAGGTATAGAATGGATCCGTTTAATGTCATGAAATCCGTTCCTGCAGCTGCTCCTGTCACGTCGCGCGCCAGGCCAGAACAGCTGAAAATGAACCAAGCCGATTTCGAGCAGCAGCTGAGCCAAGCCGCACTGGGGCGGGCGAGGCCAGCGGATGGCCCTCATGTTGTCCTTGCCCAGCGCGAGGCGGCAACTGGCATGGAGTCTCAGCTGTCAGATGAGAAACTAGTTGTTGTTTCGAACCGTGTGTCGACCTTCGATCCCAGCAAGCCCAAGACGGGTGGTCTTGCCGCGGCCCTTGAGCCAGTCGTTGAACGTTCCGGCGCCGTTTGGACGGGGTCCTCCGGCACGCTAAGCGAGGGCAGCGAGCGGCTAAATGATCTCAAGCGGCACGGCACGGGTCAGGTTGCAAAGATAGATCTACCGGCCGCCCACTATGATAGCTTCTACTATGGATTTGCAAACTCCACTCTGTGGCCGGCATTCCATTCGCTGACTGAACGGATGTCGCCTTCGGAGGAGGCGCATTATAAGAGCTATCGTGAGATCAACTGCTCCATGGCGCGCGCGCTCTCACGCCTTAAGAACAGAGGCGCGATTTGGGTGCATGACTATCATTTCCTTCCTCTCGGCGATGAGCTGCGCGAGCTCTCGATTCAGCAGCCGATCGGCTTTTTCTTGCATACGCCATGGCCGAGGCCTGACGTGATGGAGAAGGTTCCCCATCATCACGAGTTGATGGAATCGATGCTGGCATACGATCTTGTCGGCTTTCAAACCCGCAGCGATCTGGATAATTTCCTCTGTTGCCTACAGGCGCATCTGGGGCTGGAGAGCAAGAGCGATGCTGTTATTTCGGCTCGTGGCCTGACTCGGTGCCAAACGTTTCCGATTGGGATCGATCCGAAGCAGTTCGTTGACTACGCAGTGCAATCGCTCGCGACGCATCGTCAGGAGATCTCGTCGATGCAGGACAAACTCGATGGCACGAAGCTAGCGATCGGCGTGGATCGCCTTGACTATACTAAGGGTATCGACAATCGGATCAAAGCTCTTGATCAGGTGTTGGCCGATAAGCCGCACAGCATTTCGCTGTTGCAGATTGGGACGCCTTCGCGCGGGGACATTCCAGCATACAGTGAATATCAGAGCGATATCGACAGCCTCGTCAGCGATGTCAACCGTAAGCACGGAACGGACCAGGGCTGGAAGCCGGTGCTCTACGAGAAGGGCCACGTATCGCAGATGCAACTCGCGGGCCTCTATCGTACCGCGGAAGTTGGTCTGGTGACACCGTTGCGTGACGGCATGAACCTGGTGGCAAAAGAGTACGTTGCTGCGCAAGATCCAAACGACCCGGGTGTGCTGATTTTATCGAAGTTCGCCGGGGCGGCAGAAGACCTCAACGGAAATGAGGCACTGCACGTGGATCCGGCCTCTCCTGACGACATCGCGACTGCGATTTCGACAGCGACTGAGATGCCGCGCGAGGAACGCATCGAACGCTGGCGACCGATGATGGACAAGCTTGAGGCTTATACGATCCACGACTGGTCGAAGGACTTCCTTCGCGAGCTCGGCCACAGTCGGGTGGCGGTGCCAGCGGATCAGTTCCGATATCTCGGCTTCGGTTGGCTCAACGAGGCCGAAATGCCCAGCTACGAAACCCCGGAGGAGCTGAATGGCGCGGTGAAGCATGTACAGGATACGCGCTGGGTCTTGCCGTCCTAATGCGTGCAGACCAAGGGAGGCGGACTGAGCGACTGGTTCTCGGCACGGTGATTATGCCTCTTTGGCCGAAGACCGGCTGATGTAAGCGCGGCCCGCTTTGGCGCGAGCGTTCTCAGTTGTGAACATCCATTTGATGCGGGCGCGCGAGGCATTGTGTTGTCGCTCCCAGGCCCCACCTCGGACAGGATGCGTTGTGTCCATTGGATCCGCCGATCCAGGAAGTGGCTGCGCAGCACGCCAATCTCGATCTCGGCCATGCTCAGCCAGTTGGCATGCTTGGGGACGTAGTGGAACTGGAGCCAGCACAGGCGGCGGCGCGCCTCGGCCGAAAGGAAGGCTTGGTAAAGCGCGCCGACGGAGTGGGTGGGCATATTATCCAGCAGGGCTCGGATTCGCTCTGCCAAGTGACCGTCGGCGACGGTCGCGCATGCAGGCGGCGAAGCCGGCCGCGGCGCGGCTGTCGGTGACGTCGACCTTGCGCCAAGGGCCGGTGCGCGCGTCAAGGAAGATGAACAGACTGAAGGTGCCGTTGCGCTTGTACTCGCAATCGTAGTGCTCGAGCTGGCCGGCTTTGACCGGGATCGGTCGGAGCAACCTCGACGATGAGTTGGGGTCGGGCTTTCGTCAAAGCAGACCACCGGGCGCTTCTGATCGGGGTTTCGGCATAAAGATCGAACACATCCTCCGTGCAGGCGACGAACTCGGAATGCACCGCACGTCCTTGCGCGAGGGCTTGAGTGCGTTCAAGCCTACTTCATGAAAAATCGTGTCTCAGCGTGGGCATTGCATAAGTCGCACGCATCGCTAGACGCTTCGTCAAATCGTTCCGCTCGGACCAACGTTCTCGCCGAGGAAAAGCGGATGATGCCCTTCAAATCCAAGCGGCAAGGGCACGTGTTCTTCTTTCCTTTCCTTTCCTTTCCTTTCCTTCTATCCACGATCCGTGGCGAACCTGTTTCACGGAGGTGCCATCGTCAGGCCTTGCGAGCGCCTCAAGGCTTGAGGCATCGCTGGCCAAGGCGGGCCAAGACACCGGTCGCGCTCCTGCCAGGAGACTATGCCGTTCCCTTCTTCGTGATGCGCTCCAAGCTGGGCAACGCCTGCCCGTCAGCTTGTCATCAGCTTGTCAAAACATCATTCAAAGCAGGGCCTAAGCAGCGAGAGCTCACTGCGAAGTGGCACCCCGTTGAAGGGAAGCGAGAATGGCCGTGCATAATCAAATCAGTGACCTATCCACACGTTCTAGCCAAGCTCACGAGCCGAGCCATTCGGTGGCCAGCGACGGCTTTCAGCAGATACTTGCGGGCATGTCGGCCCGATCGGTGCCAGATACCCATGCGAGTTCGCCTCCGACGCCAACAGGGCCGTACTCGCTCCTTTCCGAGCCCCCTATCACGGAGCTTGACAGGCTTTCATTCGGCAGAAACAGGCCAAATCTCACGTCGCGGAGGAGGCTGCCGCCTGGGGAGTTGCCCGACAAAATGGGGTGCTGCGTCAGCACGCCACAGACCAGCGGTCCTCGCAATCCCAGTACATCCTCACCGGCGAGGTGGAGCACCTCTCTGTTCGAATACAGGACGGCCGAATTGCACGAGGCGAATATAAACGGCATCTGCGTCGGGTTAACTGCGGAGTGGTTCTCCATTCTCAGCAACACCCCGTCGGCCCGAATGCGTGCGCTAACACCCGGGTCACAAAGGCACGGCGCAGCGGCTGTGCGGCAGGAGCAGTATCAGGATATGAAGGATCACCTGCTAAGGAGAGGAGCAGAAGCTTCTCAGGCAGACCTTGAAGCACAAAACAGCGTGTTGCGGGAAGCAGGCTTGCAGCCATCCGGAAAAGAGAAGGTCTATGAATTCGGCGACTCTTCGAGCCTCTCGCGCATGGTGGGGAAAATCACCAACGACGGATCGAAATATTTGCTCAGTTTGTATTTCGCCGAAGGTGGCTCACACGTAATCGCAACGTCGGCGTCGAATGGAAGTACTACACTCTTCGATCCAAACCACGGAGAATTTACCGTTCAACCAGAGGAGATGGAGGGCTTGTGGCAGAGCCTCGCCGATCGTTACAGGAACCCCAACCAGCAGCATTTGACGACAATCACCACCCAAAAGGTATACTGAGCCGGGCCTGCACTCGGCGGACAACTGGCGTTCTAACAACGCCGGCAAGCTCAGCAAGAATGCGGGATCCATTCCCCCCTGTTCAGCACAGAGCGCAAGGACAGCTGGATTGATTGAGAATAGAGGTTTGGACACCTCCGAGTTAAGCTCGGAGGTGAGGTCTCGACCGCAGAGGGTTCAGTTAGAAAAACCGATCGTCAGGTTCGAAAATACCCGCCCGTCGAAATCTGGCACATAGCAAGCAATTTGCCTTGTAGCCGAGCCAAAACCGCGTTCCAAGGCGTCGAGCTGGCCCTGCTCGCAGTCTCGGCCAGACCCAAGGCAGGGCGATCGGACGTTGCATGCAACGGCGGCGTTAGCGCCAGGGGTTCACTTGCTGCTGAGAGTGCCTGTTGCCGGCGCGCATTCTTCTCACGCTTGCCAAGGGACGGCTTCTCGGTGGAAGGTGGAGTCTTCTGCGCGAGGTCCTCGCCGTTACGCGCTTGAACGTGGCGGCGAGGTTCGCATCATTCGCCATTGAAAGGATACACCGAGCCGGAGATTGCCAGCGCAACCGGCCTCAGGCCGCGTTCTGAGACGACGGCGTGATGGCGGCCTTACCCGGAACATCGGCGACGCTCGTCGACTCGGTCTCAAGCCGCGCCTTCAGGTCGTTCAAATAGTTGTCCGCATAGGATTGCGCCTCCGAGATCGTCATATCGATCCCTCTCGTCGCCGCCTCTTGCAGCACCGTCTTTGCGAGGCCCTCGCGCATCGCCAATTTGACCTGCGGCCCCGCGATACAGCCAATGGCCTGCGCGGCGACATTGAGACCTGCTTCTGCCAGCGCCTTTTTCATATTGCCTCCGGTAATAGCCGTGTGCACAATGTTCGCTGCTTGCGACTCGACCTCGAGCCCCATCGCTACCGCATCCGCTATTTCGCCCAAGCCCGGAATGAAGCCGAGTAAGCCGACTGCTGTGGCCTCCCAATCAAGTACCTTCGAGCCTACCTGGAGCACAGTATCGACCACATGCATGAGCGCTCCGCCATTCTTCTTGGCAGCTTTAATATCTGGCTGGTTGGTCATCCCTATCATCATGTCCGCGACAGCGGACGTCTCGTCGCCGGTCGTGGGGACATGGGTCTTCGTCTGCTGAACGGTACGGTTCGCAGCTGACATGTTGCCATAAAAGTGCGCGAAGTCGTTGTTGCTGATGTTGCCGGAATCGACGGTATGCCCGCCGCCGAAGTCCCAGAATTTGTGGTGGGTCTTGTAGCCCGTAATCGAATTGTTTAGCAAACCAAACAACAGCGGGTCCGAGAGCAGCTGTGACGCCGCTTGGCGTACGTTTGGATTGAGGCTCTGGTCGTCGGCCATGCTCTTCAGCTTGTCTCGTCTCAGAACGCCGCCCCCGAAAAATGCGGACTGACTTTTGTTGATCGTCTCGAGCGTGTTGAGCTCGCTCCGCGTGAGATTCATGGACGACGAAGCGACTTGCAGAAAATCCTCTTTGTGGACGAGATCAATCGCGCCGCCGTACAACTGCTTCCAGGCGTCCGGATGGTCGACGAAGTATTGAGCCGCCGCGATCACTTGGGCCGGACACTTGCCCGGGTGGGCCTTGCCATCGACGATCTGCTTGAAGTCGTCCAAACTCAGAGACTTGGGCAGGTAGTCGGAATATCGGTAGAGCTCGCGCATTGCATCATTGGCGGTCATGACCGACGGTTGTCCATTTCCCGTACCGTCGGACGAAATGTAGTTCTGCTGGTAGCTGCGCGCCTGCTTCTCCTGGAACGCAGCAACCTGCGGGTGACTGGCGGAGAACCCGGACAGATCGTTCGCGTTGATCTTGCCTCCGCAGCGGCCGTCGCCTTGGGAGCCGATCGCGTAGAAGAGCTCCGGGTCTTGCCGCAACTTGTAGAGTGCCTCCGCCAGGTCCGGTGGCGTCGAGGGGTCGTTGGCCCTATCTGCCAGCTGGTCCCAACTGAGCGGGCATTGGTCCGTGTGCCGGTTCAGCACTGCCACAATCTGCAGCTCGGCATCGGTTAGCGTGCCGCCGTTCCACGTGATCCTCGTGCTTGGCACCGGATAGGCCGGCACAGGCGGTGGAGCAGGCTCGGTCGGCTCTGATTGCTCGACGGGGGCGGGGGGGAGCGGTTGCTGCTCGAATGCCTTCTCGAATGCCTTGATCGACGCCTTCAAATGCGCCGGCATTTCGTCCATCGAATCCTGCGCCGTCTGCAAGTTTCGCTGCAGCAGATCTGGTGGCGTGGAGGAGTCTTCGGGCTTGTCCTGCGGCGAGTAAAGGGACACCGCTGATTCGAAGAGCGAAGCATCGCTTTGCCGTATATGCCCCGGCATCTGCGAGAACACTGCCGGCGAAGCCTCGGGAAGAATAAACTGAGCTTGATCTGAATTGGTGGGGCGCGAGAAGTTGTTGAGCTGCACCGTGTTTGTTTCCCCTGCGGACATAGACGGTAGAGGCGTCTTGAGATCAACGCTTTCGTAGGACTGCGACCTTTCGACAAGCTGACGAGTCCTGGAAGGTTCACGTTGAGCCACCGGCGCCACCTTGATTGTCACCGGATACGGACCTACGTGGTCCTCAATATTCTCTCGCCTCGCGCAAGCACGCACATGACCTCAACACGAGGCGGTCTATTGGACGTATGGGGGACGGCTTCCCGTCGGCGATCGCGGATACGATCATCGAGGGGACGCGCAACAATATGACCGCCGATTCCGTCGGCATTTCCACAGCCAGTGACAGGGTGTGCGGCCCGCTACGATCTAACGTCTGCTCGAGAATCCGATAACGTACGGCTGATCGGGCGTCAGGTCTGGCGGGCGGAGGCTTTGTGGAGCTTAGGTCTCAAGCCGGTTGAACTCGCGCTGTGGCAGTTCCGGCGTGGTGGACGATGTCGGGCTCTCAGCGCCGATGTTCACTGATATTGAGGTTGTCGTCGGATCCGTCTTGGCTCGTCAGCTTCTCGACAGCTACCCCCACTAGCCTACGCAATGTGGATCGCTCGTCGGCGATGCCAGCTTTCTGGAACGGAAGTGAGAAGCACCAGATGTCGGGCGCAATCGAAAGCGTGGTTCACGCGAAGGAGAGCGATAGTTCGCAATCTGCAGCTCAGCAACAAGAGCTAGAAAAAGCTTTTGGTTCGGTTCTTGGGTCGGTTGCGCTGCAGATGATGGACCGAAACATGGCGAATCTTCACGAAGCCGTAGCTGAAACAGAAGAGGACGCCTGACGCCGAATAGTTCGGCGTCAGGGAGTGTCGCACAGGTAGCGGCAGATACCAACAGAAGGTGAAACGAAATGACCAAAACAAGTGGTGTGAGCTCTCGTGGTGGTGGTCATGACCTCGATGAAAGCAAGGTCGACAATAAGTCCGCGAACGACAAGTCCAAGGACGCGGCCAGAGACTCGAGCAATGCTAGCAGGGGGTCTGCTGTGGCATCGGGCGCTGGGGCTGTGATCGATAAGGTTGGTGGCGCCGCCACTTTCGAGGCGCTCATCGCAGAGTTGAAGGCGGTTAACCAGGAGGCCATGGTTCAGGACATGCGGTTGCGTTCATTGTCGACCGAGCTCTCGAGCGAGAGGAAGGCGGCCAGCGAGCGTGTCAACGGGTAACCCCGGAAAAGCAGGGCAGTCCTTGCTCTGCTTTTCTCGTCGTCAGCGGCGATGTGACTAGTGCGGCTTCGGAGTGAATCGTACGGTGATTCCTGCGCCTGCTCCTCTTGGTTCGTGGGGATTGTCCGTGAATGAGGCCGCCTCCTTCCAGTTCGAGGTGCTATCGGGACTTTATGCTGGGCTAGGCGGAAAAGCGCCGGTTGGAACGAGTCTTATCGGTAGTGGCTTCGACGCAGATATGATCTTCGTCGAGCAAGAGCTCGAGCCGCATCACCTTCGTGTCACCCTCGTTGGCAACTCGATCGAGATCGAGGCCCTTGCAGCCATCAGCACTACGGCGGGCGAGGGGGAGGTTGCAGCAGGCGAACGCGTCGTTCATTCCCTTCCCGTCGTCGTTCATGCCGGGGCGATGTCTATTCGCTGGTCGATGCAGAATGCCGTCCAAGATCGTGCGATCGGCCTATCCCGCGCGTCGATCTCGGCGATGGCCCTCGTGTTGCTCAGCCTTGTCGCGATCGGTGCTCTCTTGCCCGTGGTCTTCAAGGCCAGCGGAGGTGCACCGGGCGCCAATGCGCCGACTGCTGCCGAGCTCGCACCCAAGCTGCGGATGAATCGCCCTAACGACAGGCATGCCCAAGACGCAGCCGAATTGTTGAAACAAGAACTTAATAAGGCGGGCCTGTTCGATATCAGGGTCGGTCCTGGGCCGGGTTTTGTCAGTGCTGAGGGAACCGTCACACCTGCAACAGTTGCGAAGTGGCAGGAGCTCGAGCAATGGTTCGATCGTCGCACAAATGGCGAGCTGACACTCGTAAACGCAGTGCTGGTCAAGGAGGACAAGCAGCCATCCGCAATCGCCCTCGAAGCTGTTTGGCGTGGAGTCCAGCCCTATCTGCTGATCGGTGGGCAGAAATATTTCGTCGGTGCCCTGTTGGCCGACGGATGGTCCGTTAGCCGAATTGAGGAGGGGCGTGTGTTGCTAAGTCGGAATGGACGTTTTGCTGTCATCCCCTACTAGACGTTCCGAGCATCGGAAGGAAACTTAGGAGAGCGTGATGTCAAAGCTGTCCCGCCACGATGTCCGGCCTGGCACTGCTTCGCAGAGACTTGATGAGGACCATCACGCACCAGGCGTCGAGCCAACCATCGACCAACTCAACGAGGTTGAGATCGACGGCCCTCGTGCAAAGGATGAGAACGAGCACGCGTCCGTTCGGAGGGAACTGAACGCGCCAGTTTTGCAGCGGGATGTGGCGATCGAAGCCATATCGGGGGCTCAAGATATTGATGCAGTCGGGCGCGTCAGTCTCAACAAGATGCGCCGCCCCATCCATGAGGTCGACTCGTCCGCAGCTCTGGCCTCGCTCTATGGCCGCGATATTGCGCATGATCTGCTCGCTTTCGTCACACCACGGCTGCGCCATCCGGACCTGCTGCGGGCAGAGCCGTACGGTAGTCTTCTGGAACGTCTCGCCCTTAAGCTCTCGACCGCGCCTGCGGATTCGATGCCGCGCGAAGGTGCGGTCGTCCTGCAGCAGGCACTGCAGTGGCTGATCCTTCTCCGCCAGAATCGGAACAGCTTGATTGAAGCCTAGCCATGGTCCATTCCGAGGGAGCGCAGCCGACAACAGAGCTTTCCAAGACCGGTAGCGTCTGGCTGACGTCCGGGCAGGAGCGGGATTTGCTCTGCGCCCTCTCCTATCTCCATCTTGCATGCGGGCAGGGGGCTCAAAGCGTAGCTCTGTTGCGGCTCATCGTCCGCAACAATTCCCAAGACGTCGATCTACTCCGGATTCTCGCCTACGCCCTCATCTCGCAGGGCCTCGGCGATGAAGCGCTGCCGATTCTGGATAGACTTGATACAGTTGATGACGCTCCGTCATCGCGCATTCCTTTGACGCTTTTGCGTAGCCATGCCTTGCGCCGGGCGGGCCGCATGGAGGAGGCGCGCGCGGTTTTCCAAAACTACGTTTCGTTGCGTGGCGGCACGGTTCTTGCCAAACAACAATCAGAAGGATTCCATGACCCGCGTCCTGCGTGACATCATTGTGCGCGCATCGACAAAGGCCGATCTCATGGTCGCGTTGATGCTGCTTCTGACGATCAGCATGATGATCATGCCGATCCCGAACATAGCAATCGATACGCTCATCGGCTTTAATCTCAGCTTGGCCATACTGCTGCTGATGGTTGCGCTCTATATCAGCACGCCGCTTGAGTTCTCGTCCTTGCCGAGCGTCATTCTGATTTCGACAATATTCCGTCTGTCGCTCACCATCTCGACAACGCGGCTGATCTTGGCGGAGGGGGATGCCGGCAGCATCATTCACACGTTCGGTGACTTCGTCATATCGGGAAATATCGTCGTCGGCATTGTCATATTCTTGGTCGTAACCATGGTGCAATTCATCGTGGTCGCCAAGGGCGCTGAACGCGTGGCGGAGGTGGCGGCGCGCTTCACGCTCGATGCTCTGCCCGGTAAGCAGATGGGGATCGACGCGGAACTGCGCAATGGCCATATCGATCAGAACGAGGCCCGCAGCCGACGCGCGACATTGGAGAGAGAAAGCCAGCTTTATGGGGCCATGGACGGCGCCATGAAATTCGTGAAGGGCGATGCCATCGCAGGGTTGGTGGTCATCTGCATCAACATGCTGGGCGGGGCGTCTATTGGGCTCTCCAAGGGCATGTCTTTCGCCGAGGCGCTGCATCAGTATACCCTTCTGACCATAGGCGATGCGCTTATTTCACAGATTCCCTCGCTCCTGCTGTCGATTACAGCCGGAACGATCATCACGCGTGTCAATGGAGTTGCCAGGCTCAATCTCGGTACCGATATCGTAAACCAGCTTACGGCCAATCCTTACGCGTTGCGACTTGCTGCCTGCGTCCTGGTTGTCATGGGGGCCATTCCGGGATTCCCGCTCCCCGTGTTTTTCGGTTTGGCCGCGGTGTTTGCGGCGGCGAGCTTTGCCGAGAGTGTGGTCCACAAGAAAAGCGCCTCTACCCCGCCGCCCGCTCAGCCTCAGAAGCAAACCGTCCCTGCGGAGGCACTTCCAATCGCGTTGTTCCTCGCGCCCGGTCTGACACAGGCAATCGACAAGGACGAATTGCAACAGCACATTGCACGCGTTTCGGGACTGGTGTCAGCGGATCTGGGCATTGCGATTCCGCGCATCCCCATTGAGATCGACGAGCGCTTGCCAGAATCACAGTTCAGGGTGGATGTCGAGGGTGTGCCGGTCGATCAGGATCTCATTGATCCAACGCAGCTGGCGCTCAATGACGATTTGGCCAACATCGAACTGAGTGGCATTCCGTTCCGGCATGACCCGGAGACGGATAAAATATGGATCGACAAAAGCAATGCACCGGCTCTCACGGCAGCCGGCATTGGGCACCGCCGTCCCGTTGAGATTCTGGCTTTGCGCGTGCATTCGGCTTTGACCCGCTATGCACAGTGCTTGGTCGGTATCCAGGAGACGCGCCAATTGCTGGCCCGAATGGAGGCCGAATATTCCGATCTGGTGAAGGAGGTTTTACGTACCACCCCCATCCCAAAGGTAGCCGACGTTCTGCGGCGTTTGTTGGAGGAGGGAATTCCGATCCGAAATACCCGTCTGGTCTTGGAAGCATTGGCCGAATGGGGTGGACGAGAACAAAACACCGTCTTACTCACGGAACATGTTCGCTCCGGTTTGAAGCGGCAGATCTGCCACCGCTATGCCAACCCTCATCGCGTCGTGCCCGTCTTTATCATCGAGCGTCAAACTGAGGAGATCGTGCGCAACGCGGTGCGCGAGACTGCCAAAGGACCCTACCTGGTGTTGTCTGAGGAGCAAAGCGAAGCGCTGCTGTCAAAAATGCGTCAGATCAACTCGAACAGAGTGCCGGGTCAGACCCATCCCGTTATCCTGACTTCGATGGATGTCCGACGCTTTGTCCGCGGGTTTCTCGCCCGCAATGGGATCGAGCTTGCTGTTCTCTCCTATCAGGACCTTGCGACGGACTTCACGATCCATCCCGTTGGATCGATCACGCTGACAGTCCACGAAGGACAAGGCTCCGTCGGAGCAAGTTCGTAACATGCTCGCTACAGCCGATTCACCGGCTCAGCGCTCGATCTGAGAAGGACCGCATGAAGTCACGTCAGAACATAGTCCCAACGCAGTCGCGTTCATTTTGTCCGCTCTCGTGCTCGGTTCTCCTCGCCATTCTGGGGCTCGGGGGCTGTGCCAGCTGGGATAGACCTGCTCTCCAAGTGCAGGAGGCGCCCTCGCCAAAATTGCTTGGCGCCAAGGATATCGATCCCGCTATGCGCGAACGTATCGAACGCGCGATCGGTCGGAATTCTGACTAGAGGCCCGGCGCGGCGCGCTGAGGCAGGCAACGCGAATGTCGCTTACTGGAGGTCGTCTCGATCCTAAAGCGCCCGATGGGGCGCTTGAGGTGCTCGTGAATGTCTTGCCCGTGTCTCCAGGCGACGCACGCGCCGAACACGAAAACTTATCCACGGGTGATGGGCAAGTGTGAGGCTCAAGCACAATATCGACAAGCACTCGCGGCAACACAAGCGAACTGGCTGTTGCCTTGCAAATTGACTTGTCGGTGAGTCTCGAAAGACAACAGGTGGGCGCTCGGACTTCGACCCACTTGCCATCAAAGAGGCCGAACGGGTTTGGCGCCATCAGCTACGACAAGGGCCATCATGAATGGGCGACGAGCCGTTGGCCATGCCAGGACCTGAACTCTGCGCTGCCGAGCTTTTCGGCTTCTCGAAAGCCGGCGCGTAGCACGATAGTCTCGATGTCTACGCGGCAATGCCCCGCCAAGTTCGTCAGCTTGTGGTCAGCTCACCGCGTTAGCTAACATGTCCGGCTTACCTAGCTTCGTCGCATATCCAAGGGAGCCAGCGAGTAGCATGTGTTCTCGCCACACTTGCACAGCTTATACGAGCGATGGATGGAGAGGCACGGTCCATACCGGTGCCGTCATCTCGCCAGCCGCATGCCGCCGCACTCAACAGAGCGCCGGGCCTGAGTGTTCCGATCTCACGAGTCATCCAGAACTCATCGACTGGTCACAGGTCACGCGTCGCATTGTCCGGCCCCGCAAGTGTGGCGTCCGATGCGTCGGTCTCAGCAGGAACGAGTAGATCGAGTGCGCTCCTGCGAAGATCGGAGCAGCGCATTGACGCCCGACATTGGAGAGTTTGCATGAGGGATATCACCGGTCGAGGAAGGTCGCGAGGAACTAGAGCCGACAATCGCAGAGAACTCGATGAGCCTCACGCTGAAGCAGGCCGTGGTCCTGAAGAAGGCGGACAATCGTTCGGCTCTGTGCTTGCGCGAATGCACCCTGGGCCGCACGATTTGGATGCTTCCTCTCCTCCTCTCAATGTCGACGATCGTAGCGCCCAAGGCAGCCATGGTAGGAGCTCCGACGTCTCGTACAGGCCTCATACTGGCGCACAACATCGGGATGAAACCTCGTCGCGTTTCGGCGGCGAAGCGTGCCGCAGCGATCAAGCATTCAGAGGATCGCGAACTGACGCTCTCCCCCCGCACGGGCGATCGATGTCAGGCCGGGAAGCTGGATCAGGAAGGGAGAGTCGAGACGATTGCGCCGCTCAAGCGCGGTATCCTGCAAGTTCCGAACGGCCCTATAGATCTTATCGTGAGGCCCTAGCTCAAGGCGGAGGCTCATCGCATTCTCGGTTGCCCCGTGAACTTGCGCCGGGAGGCTTGCAACCAGACGCGCTCCCGCGACGCCCCCAATCCGCGCGCGACGTCGGATCTAGACCAGGAGGGCAGCACATCCACGATGTCGAGGCGCAAAGCAGCCGTGGTGTAAGCTTTGAACGGCTCCATGGGCGAGATCGTGACGTGCGGCAGCGGGAGCGCGATGTGTTGCGTTCTCGTGATGAATTCCGGCGCTACGGCCAGGAGGCCGGACATTCGCAAATAGAACCGATGCCGCCGCACCGGCAATCCGCGCCTGACCTTGATCAAAGACCAGGAAAGCGTCGCCTCGACGATGCCGCCACGCAGAGTATTCAGAGTGCGATGTCGGGGCGATCCGAGAGGGTCTCAAATGCACTGAATGCAGCGCTAAGGGACATCGATCGCGCCCGCGACATCCGTGAATTCTCAGCTCCAGTGGTCAAGCATGCCAAGCAGCTGCGGATGCCAGCCCAGGCGACATTCTTGCAAAAGGCTGCGGCTGATTTCCAGGGTCGATTTGTGCCGCGCCTGGAGGAAAATATCCGCTCAGGGAAATCCTGGAACTACGCCACGGTTTGTAACGAGGTGAGCCGGGAGGCTGGCGGTCAGGAAGGTGTGAAAGCTTGTAAGGCCCTGGCGGCACGGGTGTCGCAGCTCGATAACGCGCTCATGAGGGACGCCGAAGGCCGAGCTCTTTCGCTCCTCGCATCATCGTTCGGACGGCACCCACGGGCAGCGGAATGCCGCCATGGAACAATCAGGATCGCCGAATTTTGCTGTGATGAAAGCAGGCTGCTTGAGGAGCTGAACAGCCAAAGCCTGTCTTTGCTCGTGAATGGTTTCAGCAAATGGCCGGAAGAGGTGGCATGCCGCCAAGCCACACTCAGCGTCGCTGGCGAGGTCGTCAGGCGTCCCGGCCAGCTCTCCTATACCCCCCTGGGACTAGCGAACCTCGTGAACGGTTTCAGCAAATGGCCGGACCAGGTGGCAACCCGCCGAGCCACGGTTACGATTGCCGGTGAGGTGTGTCGCCGCGCTCCCCGGTTATCTGACTTTCCGGCGCAGCAGCTGGCGAACCTCGTGAACGGGTTCAGCAAGTGGCCAGAAAGGCCGGAGTGTCGCGACGCCACCCTCGCGATCGCGGCAGAAATCTGTTGCCGCGCCGCCCGCCACGACGACGTCCGGCTCTCCAATTTTGCTCACCAGGAGCTAGCGAACCTTTTGAACGGTTTCAGTAAGTGGCCGGAACAGGCGGAGTGTCGGCATGCGGCGACCGCGATCGCTCTTGAGGTCCGTTGCCGCGCCGACCGCGGCGATATCCGGCTTTCTCAATTTGCTCAACAGGAGCTGGCGAGTTTAGTGAACGGTTTCAGCAAATGGCTGGAACAGCCGGAGGCCCACCAAGCCACGATCGCGATCGCCCGTGAGGCGTTTGGCCGTAGTAACGGGGTCGATAGTTTTACTCCGCAGGAGCTGGCAACCTCGGCGAATGGTTTCTGCAAGTGGCCGGAGAATGCCTATACGCACCAAGCCATTGTCGCGATCGCCGGTGAGGTCCGTCGCCGCGCGGACCGTCTGTCTGGTTTCGATAGCCAGGCCTTGGCGAACCTGGCGAACGGTTTCAGCAAATACCCAGAACAGGTGGACGCGCGGCAAGCCACAGTTGCGATTGCTGGTGAGATCCTTGGCCGCGCCGACCGTCTCTTTCATTTCACTCACCAGCATCTGGCAAACCTTGCGAACGGCTTCAGTAAGTGTCCGGAGGATACGGGCTGTGGCGACGCTATCGTCGTGATAGCGCGTGAGGTCGTTAGCCGTGCCAACCAGCTCTATCGCTTTACTCACCAGGACCTGTCGACCCTGGTGAACGGGTTTAGCAAATGGCCGGAGGCGACAGACACGCGCCAGGCCATACTTGTTATCGCGGCTGAAGTCGTTGGGCGGCCGCTTTTCGAACTTGCTGAGCTGGACCTGAGACATCTGGTGAACGGTTTCAGCAAGTGGCCGGAAGAGACGGAAACGGGTCGAGCCGTAGCCGCGATCGCTGGTGAGGTCCGGCGCCGCTCGGGCCGCCTCGGTGATTTCACCAGCCGAGGCTTGGCAAACCTGGTCAACGGCTTCAGCAAGTGGCCGGAAGGGGCGGATTGTCGCGAGGCAACGCTCGCGATAGCGAGTGAAGTCCTTCGGCGCCAGCTTTCTGATTTTGCGCCGCAAGACCTCGCAAACCTAGTGAACGGTTTCTGCAAGTGGCCGGATGCTGCGCAGACGGGCAAAGCCATAGTCGGTATCGCCGGCGAGCTCCTTCGTCGCGCCGATCGCCTCTCTGCTTTTACGAGCCAGGGATTGGCAAACCTGTTGAACGGCTTCAGCAAGTGGGGTGATGAGGCTGCCTGCCGCCAGGTGGTCGTCGACATCGCGCGCGGACTCGGCAAAGGAGGCCGCCGCTTTGGTTCGTTCACGACGCCTGAGCTCAGAATGGTCGCCAATGCCCTGGGACGCGGTGTCGTGGACGGAGCGAGCAGTGATGATGATGCAATGACCGCTCTGCTGAAAGATCGCCTACACCAGCTGGCCCATTACCTGCACTATGCTCCTGATCGGCTGGAGCACACCGGTGTTCAAGGCATCACGCTCATTTTCAAGGCACTGGCGAAGGCCCGCCTGTTCGGAGACGTTGGTTTACTGGCGCCGGTAGGGTTGGGTCGGCTCGCAGAGTTGGTTCGTGCCCCTGATTTTGACACCGAGAACCTCGAAACCATAGGCAATCTCTCCATCGCTCTACTTCCTCTGGCGCGCGGCTCGCAAAAGGAATTACGCCCGCACCGGAGGCCAGCTCTCTATTTGCTGAACGATATCCAGCCTGTCGTGGAGCGCAAGATCGAGGCTCATCTCAAAGCAAGCGAGGCCGAGCGTACCCGTGGGCCTTTCGCGAGCCGCCGCCCGGCCTTGTCGATCTATCAAGTCCTAAAAGCCCGTGCCCTCCTCGAGACATTGTTTCAGCGCCCCTACGTCGAGGGCAAGAAGCCCGATTTGAAGGTGAGGCAGCAAGAGCTGCAGAGGGGGACCAAGGAGATTCTGGCCAGCACGCGCGACCTCATCCAAGCCGATCTTTCCAACATGAGCTGGAATCTGATCGCGCAGATCGAGGTGGACAATCCGGTCGATGCGCTGGATTCGTTCATGGCGCAGGATGCGGCGACAATCCAGGCGCAACATCCTGCATCGGTATTCGACGTGTATCAAGTGTTGCGCGACATGGACCACGAGCCCCGCTCGCCGCAAGGGAATGCGGGACTGATGCAGTTGCCGGTGGTTGACCTGCAGGGACGGCCAGTGGCCACAGACCCCGAGATTCGCTACTCGACTTTTCACCGCCTGACGTCGGGAGCGATAGAGGTGGTCGCGGTGCAGCTGCCCGGAAAGCCGAGCGCCTTCATGCTGGCACGTACGTTGACGTACAAGGGGGTGCCATACCGCATGGACCTGTTCGGCGGCAGCAAGTTAAAACCGCCGAAACCAACCCTGTCGCAAGTTGCGGCTCGCCTTCCAAGCGAACGGCCAGCCGGGTCCTCCGGCGGGAAGCTCTTGGCCATTCCCTATGCCGAAACCGCTCCGGGGACCTCGTTCGAGAAGTTATTGCGCGCCTGGGCGCCCTTCAAGGAAGCCTATTGGTATACTCAGCGCAGGGGCTTTGCGGCGCCCCCGTCGGTCAAAGGTCTGGGCCCTCACGACTACGCACTGGAGGGCACCTTCAAGCTGTTGCTGGCGCCAGACCGCGCGACCAACGAGGCGCATCCCTTCAAACTGATAGGAGCGGAAGGCCCCATTGCTTTGCGACCGCATGACGGCTGTGGCTTCATCAAGGCCTCGCTCGCTGAGCGTATGCCAGCGGTTCGCCGGGCCGGCCCCCAGGAAGGTCCCGATCGGATGCCGGCCTTTGGTGAGGCAAGGAGATCGTCTGTGCCGGCCTCGGCGTTGCAACACTATTCGCGCAGCGAGCAGGTCGCGGAAGAGGCCGGTGACAAGGTCTGGAATTGGCTTGAGAGCCGAAAAGTGCTGACGTCCGACGACTTGTTTCGCGCCGTGACGGCCGGACACTTGGATGGTCTTGGCGCTGTCGCCGTCCCATCCGATGATGGCTGTCTTCATGTGCCGACACTCAAAAGCGACACATTGACGGGAACGAGCGGCGTGCTGATCGGGCGGGCGCCCTATGACAAGCCCAACCTGCGCCCGCTCGCACCCCAACGAGTCAAGTCGGCAGTCGATGGCGATCCGACCGCGGCATTCCTCGATCGATGCGTGGCCGTACAATACAGTTTCAGTGTCGCCCAGAAATCGCGGGAGGAGCTGGCAGCGGATGACCCAAGCTTCTTTGCCAAAGGCATTCTGATCGTGGTGCCGGATGCGATGTGGCCGGCCGACTACGCCGACCGTGGACTGGTGCTGTCTGCCGAGGACGT
Source organism: Bradyrhizobium diazoefficiens (assembly GCF_016612535.1). Taxonomy (NCBI): domain Bacteria; kingdom Pseudomonadati; phylum Pseudomonadota; class Alphaproteobacteria; order Hyphomicrobiales; family Nitrobacteraceae; genus Bradyrhizobium; species Bradyrhizobium diazoefficiens. The sequence goes on along the minus strand of NZ_JAENXS010000006.1, from coordinate 66,361 downwards.
CAAGTGCCATTCGAGCTGGACCGAGCGCAAGGACCGCGCAAAGAACGACACGCCGGTCGACTGCGTCGGCATCCTGCAGGTGACCGAGGTGTTCGCTCCGGGGTCGTTGGTTGCCGTCCCGATCGGCGAGCAGAAAAAGCTCGACGGCGACTTTGACGGGGATACCGTGGTTATCATCGGCGACCGGCCGCAGCTTTATGAGCATGTTCGCCAGCTCGATGAGACGGAGCAAGCTCGCGGCGTTCGCTCCCTCAAGCCGCCAAAGTCCTATACTCCGGCGATTGAGGGCAACAATTACCAATTCAGTCGTGCCAGCCAGATCCTTGCTGCCACGCTGGAAGTCCTGGAAATATACAGCGCTCTGCAGCGAAATTTTTTGGCGCAGTCCCACGAAGCACGACGCTGGTTTGCCGAGCGCGCCATCTTCGGTACGTACGAGGGTGTCCACCACGAGCTCAGGCGAGAGATCGGCCACCTGTTGAACCAAGAACAGGTACATGGCCCCGATATCCAGGAAACACTCGAACGGGCGAAGCGCGAGCTTGAAATTGCAGAGCATCCAGTTGCCCGTGAAGCGGCCGAGTTGCTTGTCGCCGACCTCGATGCCTGGGCTGCGAAGACGGATGAGCACGTCCTTTCGGATCCAAGTGAAAGCCTGGCCAAAGTAAGCCCAACTGTCAGTCCAGCGCTCTGCGAGCTTTTCCCGGAGCTGGCAGAGGCCTATCCGGCAACTGCTCAGCCGCGCGACCGGATCCAAGTCTTGCTCGATTACTACCCTGCCCGCATCGATCCGCGTCCGGATGGGTACATTGCGGGTGACCTCGTGCAAAGCGCAAGCAACCTCCTGAGCCTCGGCATCAAGGTCGGAACGGATGGCTATAAATCCGATACCGGCGTCCGGCTTTTCATGAAGAAAAGCCAAGAGCTTGGGCGGCTCTTACATCAGACGCCAGGCCTCAAATTCGTCCCCTTCAGCAAGAGCATGGCGGCGACCCTTAGCCAGGGCAGGTTCGATGTCGATGCGACGTTGGACAATCTGAAGGAGAATCCTACGCTGGCGGCTTCAGTGATGGATGCCTCGATTCGTGTCGCTGCGCAGAAGAAGATTATACCGAAACCGTCTAGCCGACGCGTCGTCGCCGAGGATGCCGGGATGGCGGTCACCCTTACCCCCGAAGACGCCTTAGCGCGCGCCAGAATTGAGGCTGCCCGTGCCAAAGCCGAAGAGGAGACAATCACCGCAGCGGCGATCTCGGTTGCTGAGACCCTCAGACAAGCGGGCATCCACGTGAACATGCCGCACCTCGATCGCCGCCTCCGATCAGAGGGATCGATGACAGACCAGCTCACTGGCATGAGTGTGACCTCCGAGGGCTCCGCACAGCTGATCAGCAACGCCGTACGCCACGTCTTCGAAGTGTCTGATGGGGATTTTGCGAGGGCGTTCAAGAAAGCGATGCTGAGTTTCGACGAACAAGGCTACGCCGAAATCCGTACCACCAATTGGTTCAGAATGCGCAATCCGACCTTTGTGGGCATCAAGGCTGTGCTCGCCACCCCGAAAGACTACCGCTTCGAAGTGGAGTTTCACACGCCAGCCAGCTACAACGTCAAGATTGCCAATCACGATACCTACAAATCGGACGCTCAGTTGCGGCACCAGGAGAGCGGAGACGCTCTTGAGCGGCTCAAGGAGAATCTGGCGCAGCGCGCGCGAGAGCGCTGCAAGGAGGTGGTGGTCCCCGACGGAGCCAAGGACATCCCACACTGGGAGATCGAAGCGGATCATAGCGGCGGCGCCGGTGCGGCCTTTGGGTTGCAAGCTGCCGAGACAGGAAGCCACGAAGACGAAGAGATTGTGGCGGGGCTTGGCCAGCGGCCGATCGTGCTCGTCGGCATGCCTGGCGCGGGAAAATCCAGCATTGGCCGGCGTCTCGCGAAGCGGCTGCGGATGAAGTTCGTCGACTCCGACGACGCGATCAGAGCGCTGGCCGGGATGTCGATAAGCAAACTCTGCCAGATTCATGGCGAGCAGCATTTCAAGGATCTTGAGGCGAGGGTGATCGCGGGTGCGCTCAAGCAAGGGCCGGCGGTGATCGCGACCGGCTCCGATGCGTTCGTCCATGATGGGACCCGTAGCCTCGTCCATGAGAGCGCGGTCTCAATTTGGCTCAAGGCCGACGCGGGCGTGATAATGCGGCGCAACAAGGGCCGGTCCGGCCGCCGGCTGTCGCAGGCCGCCGAGTCGGAGGCGACCGTCATGCGATTGGTCAGTGAGCGAGAGCCGGTCTATCAAACTGCCGATCTTACGATCAACTCAGGCGATGGCTCGCATAAATATCAGGTGGATGAATGCGTGGCGGTGCTGCATGGCCATCTTCGGCGCGAGCGGGAATCGGCTCGGAATATCGCCGCCTAGGGTGGAATCGGCACAATGATCGTGCCGCTCAATTCGGTAGATCTTGCACGCGATAATTGCGCCTTTGATGTCGATGCCAACCGGACGTCGGCAGGCTCGCACAGCGCGGATCGCAATGCTTCGCCTGCCGTTGCTGTCGATCGAGGCGCAAGTGCAGCCGATGGTGGCCACGCCTCGTCAACCAGCGCGTAAGAAACATCCCTCCGCGTCGTGCACGGCCATTTCGACGCAGAAGCGCTTGCATGAGACGCTTGAGACAGTCGTCGTCAATGTCTTACAGGCTCATGTAGCCTGCAGATGCGCGACAGCAGCGCGCTTGGCGGTGCCCTACCATTTTTGCAGCAGTTCGCCAAGGGCGGCCGCGTCGAGCATCTACTCGGCCAGAAGCTTCTTCAGCTTCGCGTTCTCCTCTTCCAAGGCCCTCAGCCGCTTCGTCTCGGAAACGTCGATGCCGCCGAATTCGGCCTTTCAATTATCGATCGTCGCTTCGGAGATCCCATGCTTGCAAGCCAGGTCAGGCCGTCCTCGCGCAGTCTCATGCTCCTTTCAAGACCGCGACAATCTGCTCTTTCTTGAACCTTGTTCGCTTTATCTATCTGTCCTTCTTCGGGCCCGGCTCCAACGCTTTCTGGAGGAAACAGTCAGTGGCAGGTCAATGTCCGACGAATGCGTTCGAACACCCGTCTCATCTGGTTGCGCATGCTCCGGCGCGGTCGATGACCCAGGCCACCATATGGCCCTTTTCCCGCTCGGCCTGTACGTGCCGGAGAGCGTCAGAGTAGGTCAGTAAGGGCTCCTGCGCCGGATACACAACGCGATCGGTCGGCGTGACGAAGTGGTGGCAACACACGCGATAGTCTTTAGCCTCGAACATCGAAATCCTCCTCTCACCTCTGGTGCGCTGCCATACGCTCACGCTTTCAAGGACTGCTTATCACACGGAATGCGGCCTCTTAGAGGCCGCGCATTTCTTCAATTGCGTTTCCAATGGAGATTTGGGCTCATGGCACCACGTCGCTGTTCGCCACGGATCTTTGGCAAGCGCAACAGACGCGCCGGACCTCGCCGAGTGCCGCAAGCTCCTTGACGAGATCGAGACTGTGCGAAGTCCAGGTCTATCCCGTCATGGAGAGCACTGCAGGAATTGGACAACGATTTTATCATCTCTGGCCCGGCGCATGGATAGACGTGACGCCATCCTGGCGCGGGGTGTCGAAAGAAGAGGGGGCTTCTGGTCGTCCGCCCCGAACAATCGTCTCCGAGGAACCGCGAAATAACATCAGCACAGACTCCCGCGATGGCGTCTCGACAGCGCGTGGTCGCGCTTGCGCCTGCGCCACCAACCCATTGAGCGTCTCATCCACGAGTGCGATGAAGCGTGGTGGACCGGACGCCAGGATGAGGCCATTTCCAGGCGCCGGCCTCAGGATGTACCGCTCGTCGGAGATGTTGAGCGCATCGAGGGCCGCCGTGAACGTCTCGAAGCTGATCGGGCCCAGCAGGAGCAGACGAGTTTGCGCTTCCTTTGCGGCAGACACGTAAAGCACGAGTCCATCGTAGTACCACTGAAGATTGTAGAGGTTGGTGAGACGATCAAGGAATTCGCGCGGTGCCAGATCCGGCATGCGCCCGCGAATCCGTCCCTTCACCTCGGCGCTGATGCTGACTCTGATATCGAGATTGTTGCCGAATTCCTGCAGCGCGATAGGGAGCTCCTGTTCCACAACCAAATAGCGATAAGGCGTCGAAGGTAGCAACAGGGGAGCGCCGAGCGCTATCTGTATTCCGGTCGCAATGAAAGCCCCGGCACACAGAACGGCGTTCGAGACGCACAGGATCATGGACCGGATGCGCATTTACGGCTCTCTTGAAGTTTGCCGACGGGAGTGAATCCACGAAACTTGGAGCCAAAACGTGATCTTTAGATGGCACTGGATCAGACAAACTCGTCAGCTTGTCGTCAGCTCGCCTCTCTAGGACAGCGGCTGCCAATGAGTTCTTGAACGGCCGGTCTCATCACATCTCCAAGAGAGCAAGGTCCTCCACGATAATGCTAGGCCCTGCGCCGATTTCACATAATCTAACCGAAGGTTTGTCCAAGACCTGCACGTCACCAGCGGTCGGCGAGCAGCTCCGGTTCGAACAGACACTGTTACAGACGGCTTCGTTTCAAGCCGTTGCGCCCCAAGTGCCAGACGTACCGCCTGTTGCTCCCATAGCCGAAGTTTCGCCGGCAACAACGCAAGCCAGTCCGCTGGGCGAGCGCATCCTCCAGAATCTGTCCTCGCTATATCGGATCAATCCAGCGCCTCACGTCGTGGCTGGCGGTGGAACCTCACTTTCGAAGGCTGTGGTGCCTGGGCCGGCGTCGCAGCCGCTCTTACGACAACCGGGCGCGTCGGAAACACGTCTGTCGAACGCTCCTCAAAGCGTCGACAACTTCGAGGCAATGATGGCGAATCTGAAAGATGTGTCTGACAGCGTCATTCAGGTCACGCTCATTTCGAATGGGATGGGCAGCGTCAGTTCGTCTCTGAACAAGCTGATATCGGCGGGCTGAGTGGGCCGAATGATTGGTTCAATCTATCATGAAGGAGGCCATGGTCGTCCGTCCAAGAAGCGGTTTCGCGCCCTAGCTCTGCTGCCGCTCCTTCTGCTCCTTATTGGTTGCAAAGCTGATCTCTATACCAAAGTTCAGGAGCGCGAGGCGAATGAGATGCTTGCGGTCCTCCTTAGGAACGGGGTCGATTCGGCTCGCGTTGCGGCCAAAGACGGGACCAGCACGATCCAGGTTGAACAGAGCCAGATTGCCTTTTCCATCGACCTGCTGAATAGCGAGGGCCTGCCGCACCACACTTTCAAGAGTCTCGGCGAGGTGTTCAGCGGCACCGGCCTGATTGCTTCGCCGACCGAGGAGCGCGCCCGTTACGTTTATGCCTTGAGCGAGGAGTTGTCGCGCACGATCAGCGACATCGACGGCGTCCTCTCGGCACGCGTCCATGTTGTTCTGCCGAAGAACGACCTGTTGCGACGGGACGCCACGCCATCTTCGGCGTCGGTTTTCATCCGGCATGACTCCAAGGCCGATCTCTCAATCCTGCAGCCGCAGATCAAGATGCTCGTTGCCAACAGCATCGAGGGCCTCTCCTACGACAAGGTGGCTGTGGTGTTTGCATCGGTCGAGCGGCCTGCCCTCGAGCAGCGGCCTGCGCCGGCGACGGCATTCGCCCAAGCGCCAGGAATCGTTTCAACCCCATTGCTTGCGCTTGGAACGGGTCTCGGTGGCTTGGTATTCGGCGTGCTGTCCTACATCTTGCTGAGCGCTCGTGTACGGCCGCGCAGCCAATCATCGCCCAAACCAGCTACAGTTGGCGTACGTTCGGCGGCGTCCCTTATTGAGGTCGTACGCAAAGCGATTAAGCCTAATGCGGCCTAGCGTAGTATTCGACATGGACCCAGCGAAGTCGTCGGCCGAGCGGCGTCCCCGACCGCCTACGGTCAGTGTTGGCGAGCTTGCTGCCTCAATTCATCCGACCCGTCTTGCCGCACGTGTTGACGCGAGCCTATCGGCTGCGACGTGGGTACGGCTGCAGAAGAGCCCCAGGCTGCAGATAAGGATGGTAGGGCTGCTGCTTGACAATGAACTGGATCTGAAGGGGCTTGTCTCGGGCCCAGACCTTCTGCTCGGACATGATCCGCAGTGGGCCGCTCTGCTTGCCGGCGGTATTTGGCATGCCCGTTCGCTGATAAAACTGATCTCAAAGCAGGATGTCGGCGTGCTGATCGGGCGTGTCGGTGCCGAAGCGCAGGCTTTCGGTATCCGACATGCAGCGCATGCGGTTTCAACCAGTATCATTGCCGATCCACAACAACTCGCGCAGGAGATCGATAAAGATGGACATGCCTGTCTCGGCGCATGGCTCGACGAAAAGCCGGTGCTTGATCGCAGCCGCGTGCTTCTACGTTTAGCGGTCGGAACGGCCGCCGATCATCCAGCAACCGAACATCGCCGATCCGCAGACCAAGTGTTTTCCTTGGTTGTGGCTCATTTGGCGGCGGAAGGTGAGGTGCTATGACAGCCGACCATTCCGCGCCGCCCTTGGCACCGCAGATGCGCCCGCTTGGGTCGATCATAGAAGCAAGCGATCTCGAGATCTGGCAACAGGCCGTCGAGGCGCGAGCGGCAGCAGAGCGGCATCTGCAGCGCGTTCGCGGCTGGGCCCGCAGAGCTTACCAGCTGGAGCGGGCGCGCGGCCGTGCCGAGGGGGTGGCGGCCGGGGCCGAGGAAATGGCGCAACTGGTCGCGCAGGCGACCTCGGAAGTGGCACGGAGAAGCACCGTTCTAGAGCAGGAGTTGCCACAGCTCGTGATGGAGATCGTTACCAATCTGCTGGGCGCTTTCGATCCCGGCGAGATGTTGGTGAGGACGGTTCGTCACGCGATCCTGCGAAAATATGGCGGGGCGGAATTGTCGCTTCATGTGTCGCCTGCGAATGTCGATGAGCTTGTGCGCGAGTTTGCTGCTTGCGACGGACGGGAGGGTCGGCCGAGGCTTCGAATTGTTGCAGACCCGGCGCTGTCGCTGCGTGAATGCGTGCTGCGGAGCGACTTCGGCAATGTCGATCTCGGGCTTGCCGCCCAGCTCCGCGCGCTCCGTCTCGGGCTTGGGTTGCCGGCTGAGGCAGACGAACTGTGACAACGCGGGGAGAAAATCATGGCAATGCCGATGGCGAGCGAAGTATGCACGCGGCGCTATCGCGTCTGCGGTCGATAGCAGGGCATGTCGACACGCGTGCCGTACGTGGGCGGATCACGCGCGCGGTCGGCACGCTGCTCCATGCGGTCTTGCCCGATGCTCGCATCGGAGAGCTTTGTGTGGTCCAGGATCCGCGCACCGGAGTCTCGCTTGAGGCCGAGGTGATCGGTCTATTGCCGGATGGCGTGTTGCTGACGCCGATCGGTGACCTGTTGGGCATGTCCGGTCGCGCAGAAGTCGTCGCTACCGGACGAATGCATGAAGCGCCGGTCGGGCCCGATTTGCTTGGCCGGGTGATCGACAGCTTCGGCTGTGCTCTCGATGGCAAAGGCGCAGTCAAGGCCGCAGAGACTCGTCCGCTGCGCGGCCATGCTCCAAACCCAATGACGCGGCGCATCATCGAGCGGCCCTTGCCACTCGGCGTCCGCGTCTTGGACGGTCTTCTGACGTGCGGCGAGGGCCAGCGGATCGGAATATATGGAGAGCCTGGTTGCGGCAAGTCGACCCTGTTGGCACAGATCGTAAAGGGCGCCATCGCCGACGTGATTGTGGTTGCCCTCATAGGCGAACGTGGCCGCGAGGTGCGTGAATTCATCGAGCGGCATCTTGGGGAGGCAACCCTTCGCCGCACGGTCGTCGTCGTTGAGACCTCCGATCGCTCGGCGACGGAACGGGCGCAATGTGCCTATATGGCAACCGCGCTCGCCGAATATTTTCGTGAACAAGGCCTGCGCGTCGTTCTACTGATGGATTCATTGACGCGCTTTAGCCGCGCGATGCGCGAAATCGGGCTTGCTGCGGGTGAGCCCCCAACCCGGCGGGGCTTTCCTCCTTCTGTCTTTGCCATGCTACCGGGCTTGCTGGAGCGTGCGGGCATGGATGAGCGCGGCTCGATTACAGCTTTCTATACCGTGCTTGTAGAAGGTGAGGGTACGGGCGATCCAATCGCCGAGGAAACGCGCGGCATTCTCGATGGTCACATCGTTCTCTCTGGCTCGATCGCGGCGCGGGCGCATTTCCCCGCTATCGATGTGCTGTCGAGTCGCAGCCGCGTCATGGATGCCGTCGTATCTGCACCACATCGTAAGGCGGCGGCGTTCTTCCGCGATCTGCTCTCACGCCACGCAGAGGCCGAATTTTTGATTAAGATCGGCGAATACAAGCAAGGCAGCGATCCGCTGACAGACCGGGCTATCGCCTCTATCAATGATTTGCGCAAGTTCTTGCGCCAGGACGAAAACGACGCGTCCAGTTTTGAAGAAACCGTCACATGGATGTGCCGTCTGACCGCGTGACTTGCATTCACGTTTCGAGACTGCGGCACGTCAAGGAAATACGTGAGCGCGGGGCTCGGACTGAGTTGTCCAGTATGGAGGCGAAATGCCGGTTTGAGACCTTGGCCGCGGAGCGCGCAGCGCGAGCACTTGCAGTTGCAGAGGAACGTCGCGTAAAGGCGCAGGCGGAGATTTACCAGCAGCTGACATCGTCCGGTACGGTGTCCGTCGTTGAACTCGATCGTTGCGAGCTCATCGTTGAGAGGCTCGCGCTCGAGGTCACGTCGAAACGCCAGGCGTTTGAGGACGCGCGTGTCGCTCAAGAGCAGGCCGAGACAGCGGCCTCCGAACGGCGGACGCACTGGGCCAAATGTTCCGCGGCGACCGATAAATGGCGGCAGATCGAGACAGACGTCCGGCGGGCGGCCGACACCCATGCGGAAGTGAGAGCCGAGATAGAGGCCGATGACGAAGTCTTGTTTCGGACGGGCTTTGCCCCACGAGCGGCAGACGGTTCAATCTGATGAGCGCTAGTTCCTTTGCATCACAAACCTGCCGTCTTGCAGACGCGCCTTGCGCGGATCCTGCGGACGAATACGGGACCTACGAGCCGTCACTCATTCTGACTCATAACGTCGTCTCCTGGCTCAATAGCATCGCCGCACCCCGCACGCCTCTGCAGATTAGGCTTGGCGACAAGCCGCTGTCGGTGCGATTGGAACGACTTGTCTGGCAGAGCGAACCTTCGGCTATATCGATGCTCGATTGCGTTTGGGGCGTCGGAGACGAAACGATCGTTTTGTCGATACCCCATGCACTTGCCGAGGCGTTTATCTCGGCAGTACAGAGCGGCCTGGCGTTGCCTTCAGAGCCAATTCGTTCGCTGCTTCTGGAACTTGCACTCGAACCTTTGCTGGCTCGTCTAGAAAAGCAGCTTCAGCAGCAGCTCCAACTTCTTCAAGTTGGAAAGGCCGAGACCATCGGGCCTTATATTGAATTCGGCATCATCTACGGTCCGGTACGGAGCAAAGGCCGACTGTTTCTGTTTTCGCCGCTTGATGGACCGATACCGCCGTCGTTCTATGCCTTGGGCGAGCTCTTCGATGGATTGCCGCGAGAAACACGCAAGCTTTCCAAAGAGCTTCCCATCATAGTTGCAGGAGAAGTGGGGGCGCTCCGCGCGACGGCCTCGCTTCTTCGCAAGGCAACTGCAGGCGACGCGTTGTTGCCGGACGTCATGCCATTGGCCCGGGGTGAGATCACCCTCACCACGGGCCGGTTATGGACCCTGGCGGATGTCGCCGGCAATAGCCTGATCCTGCGGGGGCCATTTCGCTCGGTACCGCGACGTCTGGAGCATACACATATGACAACACCGCCCGAACAGCAGCATCCCCCCTTGGAGGCCGATCTCGACGATATCGAAGTGTCGCTCGTTTTCGAATGCGGCCGCTGGCCAATCACATTGGGAGCATTGAGCAGTATCGGCGAAGGACATGTGTTCGAACTTCGCCGGCCAGTCGATGGCCCGGTCGATATCGTTGCAAACGGCCGATGTATCGGCAGTGGTGACATCGTACGTATTGGTGACGAACTCGGGATCAGGCTTCGTGGCAGGTTAGCGGGCCATGACTGAGGTTCAACCAGCAATCCTGGCGCTTCTTGCGGTCACGGCTGGGCTCGGCTTGTTGCTCTTCGCGGTGGTCACGACCACGGCGTTCGTAAAGGTATCTGTCGTTCTCTTCCTCGTTCGCAATGCTCTTGGGACCCAGTCGATACCGCCGAATATCGTTTTATACGGCGCGGCATTGATTCTCACCGCTTTCACGAGCGCCCCCATCTTTGAGCAGAGCTACGATCGAATCGCCGATCTGCAGCTCCGCTATCAGACGCTCGACGATTGGGTAAGCGCAGCAAAAGAGGGGCAGGAGCCGCTGCGAGGCTATCTCAAGAAGTTCACCAACGAGGATCAGCGCGGCTTCTTCCTGTCCTCGACCGAACGTGTCTGGCCGGAGGAGATGCGTGGCAGAGCCACAGCTGATGACTTTGTCATTCTCGTTCCGTCTTTTCTCATCTCTGAACTCAAGCGCGCCTTCGAAATCGGGTTTTTACTCTATCTGCCGTTTATTACGATCGATCTGATCGTAACGACGATCCTGATGGCCATGGGCATGTCGATGGTGTCGCCGACAGTCATATCTGTCCCTTTCAAGCTCTTTCTATTCGTGGCCATTGATGGCTGGTCGCGTCTGATGCACGGCCTGGTGTTGAGCTACACAACACCCGGGGGGTGAGTATGGACGAAACAACGATTCTCGTTCACATGAGCCGATCGCTCGTGCTGTTCATGATCTGGGTGCTGCCTCCACTCATTGCAGCGGCGGTTGCCGAAACCGTTATCGGTATCATCCAGGCGGCAACGCAGCTCCAGGACCAGACTTTGCCATTGACTGTGAAGCTTCTGGTCGTTGTTGCGGTTATCGCTTTGTTTTCTCCGGTGCTGAGCGCGCCACTCATCGAACAAGCCAAGCAGATCTTCACTGATTTTCCCGCACTCACGGCGGGTTACTAGCAATTGTCGCGATGACTGACTTGTCAAGCGCCGAGACTCAAAGCCTGATCCGGGCGGCCGTCGAGCTCGTCGTTGCTGCTGGCCTTGGTGCGGCCCGCCCCGCGGGCATTATGCTCGTTTTTCCTGTATTTACGCGTTCGCAGATCGGCGGACTGATCCGCGGCTGCCTGGCCGTCGCGGTCGAACTCCCGTACTTAGCGTACATCGCCGACGGCCTGAAGGCGTTAGACCCGGACACACGTCTGATCAGGATCACGCTACTGGGTTTGAAGGAGGCGTGTGTCGGCCTTGTGATCGGTGCCCTGCTCAGCATTCCGCTATGGAGCATCCAGGCTGTCGGCGAACTGATTGATACCCAACGAGGCATCACCAGCGTGGTCGCGCCCGCCGATCCCGCCACGCGCAGTCAGGCTTCGGCGACAGGACTGTTTCTCGGTATCACGGCAATCACCATTTTCGTACTATCGGGAGGCCTGCAGACGATGGTCAGCGGACTTTACGGCAGCTATCTGATCTTGCCTGTGTATCAGTTCAGGCCCGCGCTGAGCTTGCAAGGGACCATTGAATTATTCGGCCTGATCGACAGCATCATACGTGCCACAATATTGGTGTCTGGGCCTGTGGTGGCGTTTTTGTTGCTCGTCGACATATCAGCGATCTTACTCCAGCGTTTTGCGCCGCAATTCAACCCGAGGGACCTGTCTTTGACGATCAAGAATATCGGCTTTGCGATCGTCATGGTCACCTACACCGTCTATCTCATCGAATACATGCAATCGGAGATCAAGCGGTCGAGCCGCGAGTTGGAGAAGATTGAAAGACGAGCGAAATGAGTGACACGAGCGAAGAGAAAACGCTCGCCCCCTCTGACAAGAAGCTAAAGGATGCGCGCAGAAGAGGACAGGTTGCGCGCAGCACCGATTTAGTGAGAGCGGTCAGCACGTGCGCAGGTCTCGGCTATCTCTGGTTAAAAGCCAATTCCATCGAGGACAAGTGCCACCAAGCGCTCATGCTCACCGACAAGCTGCTGGATAAACCGTTTGATGTTGCGGTCCAGCTGGCGCTCGGAGTCTTGCCCGAACTAGCTCTGGGAATTGTTGGCCCGTTCCTCGCGGCTATTGTCGTCGCGGCAATTCTGACCACAGTTTTGGCCAATGGTGGGATAATATTCTCCTTCGAACCGACAAAGCTCAGATTCGAGAACATTGATCCCATTCAGGGATTGAAGCGCATCGCCTCCATGCGTTCCCTAGTCGAGCTTGGGAAGACCCTGCTCAAGGCCGTCAGCCTGGGTGCGATCTTTTTCTTCGTCGTGGTTGGCGCATGGAAAACGCTGGTCTATCTGCCGATTTGCGGCATGGGCTGCTTCGGCTTCGTCTTCATGGAAATAAAACTGTTGATCGCAATTGCCTGCGGTGCGCTTCTCATCGGTGGATTGATCGATCTTCTCATCCAGCGCTGGTTGTTCTTGCGCAGCATGCGCATGACCGAGAGCGAGGCAAAGCGGGAGCTCAAGGAGCAGCAAGGTAACCCCGAGGTGAAACGGGAGCACCGTCGTCTCCGCCGGGAGCAGGCGCGCGAGGCTCCGCTCGGGGTGCATCGCGCAACATTGATCTTGACTGGGCAGGAGGGGGTGGTCGGCGTACGCTACGTCCGTGGCGAAACCGGCGTGCCTGTCGTGGTTTGCCGCGGCGAAGGCGAAGCCGCTTCACGGCTCTGTGATGAAGCGCGGGCTCTCCGTATCAGCATTGTCGCTGACGACGCCGTGGTCCGTGAGCTGATCTACAGTGCAAAGCTCGGTAATCCCATTCCCGCTCAGCATTTCGAGCCCGTCGCAAGAGCTCTCCTTGCCGCCGGTCAGGTCTAGATCATGTTGTGAATGGCATCGCCTGACCTAAGGAAGTTGGCGCTATTGAGACGGCTGTACGGCAGTGGTGCCGACTGACGTGAGATCTGATGAAGACTTGGTGCTGGCTGCCTGTCCCAAGCTTCTGTTGTTGATCGTTCCGAAGCTCCTGTAGTTGGCCACGGGGATGGCCGCACGATTGCCGTCGCTCGGCATAACAGTGTGATTGTCGATCAAGTCGCTGGGATCGTTGACCACGATAGCAAGGTTGTTGCGGATCGAGCAGCCAAGCGTCGGGTCAAAAGAATTGTCGTTCGTTGAAGGACCGACAATCGACATCGACGGACAGGCGGGAGGGTACGCTTCATAGGTAGTCGCCTCGATTCGCGCGGCCAAGCGATCGCGCCGGATGACGAGCGGGCCGTACAGGCGGATGTTGTAAGAGGCAACGCCCATTGCGCGGGCCTCACTGGCTATCTCCGCTCCGAGCTGAGGTGGGCCGGCGACATCGAGATGGAGCGCGTCACGCCGACCGTGACTGGCACTCGCTATCAGCTCCCGCAGACGCTTCCGTCCGGCCCCCCCAAGACTCTGTAACACCAAAACGGTCCTCTCCCGCTGAACTAGGGTCGGTTGCGCGGCCGGCTCGATATAGGTCGGTGCAGTGCTGGTGCAGCCGGCTAGACTCGCCGTCAGAGCGATCAGGGGGCACACGATGCGAAAAGTCATTGGCTGATCCTCATTGGGCAGTATCGCCGGCACCCCTAGTCGCGCTCGGTACGCTGGTGCGGGGAGCATGATCTTGCGGCCGAGTTGCCAAATTGTTCGTCAGACCGCGCGCTAGATCTGAGGGCGGTGCGATGCGGTCGGTGGGGGCACTCATCTGCCGTGTGTTCGATCTTGGCCGCACAACGTAAGGCGTGACGATAATCACGAGCTCCGTCTCTTCCCGTTGAAACTGCGACGAGCGAAACAGCGCACCAAGAACCGGCAGATCGCCGAGCCAAGGGAAAGTCGTGATATCAGTGTTAAAATTGCGCCGCATGAGCCCACCGATCGCAAAGCTCTGGCCGCTTGCGAGCTCGACGACCGTGCTGGCACGCCGGGTGGCGAGAGCCGGCACGGAGATTCCGTTTACGGTGACCGCGCCTTGTGCCGACAGCTCACTGACTTCGGGCTTCACGCGGATATTGATCTGGTTGTTGCTAAGAACGGTCGGCACGAACTCGAGGCTCACGCCAAATTGGCGGAACTCGACGGAGACCTGCCGATTGTCCTGCAAGACCGGAATCGGAAACTCGCCGCCGGCCAGAAAGCTGGCGGATTCCCCGGACATTGCGGTCAGGTTCGGTTCAGCAAGGACGGAAGCGAGGTGCTCGCTGGCCAGCGCATCGAGTACAGCGCTGATGTTGACACCGCCGGCATTCAATCCGATCGTTGCAGTACCGCCACCCTGCTTGGCGCCGGTACCTCCACCACTGCCGCTGATCAAGCCGAGGGTGAAAGGACCAGCTTGACCGAAAGCGGAAAGATTGATTCCGAACTCCTTCATGGCGCTCCGAGAGACCTCGGCCACGCGTACGCTCAGATTGACCTGCAAGGATCCCGCCACCTGGATCTTATTGACGACGAGCGCACCTGAACCGAGAAACTGCTCAGTGACCTTCATCGCGCTGTCGACGATCTCCGCATTTGGGGCCGTACCGCTAAGAATAGCGCCGCGCGGGGTATAGCTGACTTGGATCGGATAGTCGCCGACCTGGGCTTTCAACGTGGCACGCAGATCCGCGATCGGCTGCGAGACGACAACGCGTAGCTCAGCAAGAGCCTCCCCGTTGTCGTTCAGTGCGAACAGGCTCGTGCGTCCCGATTTCTTGCCAAAGACGAAGATGGTCTTGTTCGACGGCGCCTGATAATCCGCGATCGTAGGATCGGCGACAAAAATGCTCGCAGCTGGCGCGGGAAGATGAATTGTCTTGCCAAGAGAAGAGGTAAGGTTCAGCGTCCCGGTGATGCTGTCAGGGACCTTACGCGGCGCTCCTCCTCCATCATCGCGCTTGATCTGAGCTACAGCAGCGAGTGGGCATAGCAGAACGGCCGCGCACAAAATCTGCGACAGAGAAGGCAGAAAGGTCGACGAGAAGGCGCTGGCAACGATCGCTCTACCATTGGCGCCAGCATGCTGATCAAGAATGACGTTCAAGATGATCGTTTCTTTCAAGTTCGATTGCCGACGCGGCCGACGTCGCGGATTTCAAGGATGTAGCCGATCCCGCGCGCTGTCTTGATCCGCAGCGTCGCACCGGACTGACGCAAATGAGCGCGTAAGCGATAGATGCCAACCTCAAGCGCGTTGGTCGAGACTTCGTTGTCAAATGCATAGAGGCCATCCTCCAATGACGCGCGCGCCACGATGCGCCCTGCGCGGCTGAGCAAATGTTCAAGAATGCACACTTCGCGGCGCGCAATCTTCAGCGGCCGACCATTGACGGATGCTTGCCGGCCGATAGGATCGAATCTTAAGTTTCCAAAAGTAACGACGGGCGCCGTCATTTGGTTTGCTCGGCGCAGCGTGGCGCGCATCCGGGCGATGAGTTCATCAGGAGACACGGGCTTTGGCAGGAAGTCGTCCGCGCCCCCGTTGAAAATCGCGATCCGCCTACCGAGCTGGTTAAGGCTGCTCATCATCACCGCGGGCATCGAATACCCGTCGCGCCTCAACTGCTTTAGCCACTCCAAGCCGTCTCCATCCGGTAGAGACAACTCGATCAGGAGAATGTCATAGCGGGCACAACCAACAGCGGCGGCTGCCTCATCGAGCGTAGACGCCAAATCAACGGCGAACCCACAGCCAGAAAGCGCTTGGCGTATAATGCGCGCTGGATCTCTCTCATGATCAACCAGTAGCGTTCGCATTTCATCCCCTCGTCTCAAATCATGCCGAAACCACTGAGCACGTTGTCGCCCGCGAACATGGCCCCAGCGAAACTTAAAAGTGTCGCGGAGCAGACGAAGAAGAGGGGCACTGGCCAATCGAACACTTCTGTCAGTTTGAATCGCATTTTCGATCCCACATGCATTTTCGTGAGGTCAGATCTGGCTTTGCCACAAGGGCGTAGGACGGGATCAATCAAAAGCATCCATAGGCGTGGCAGCACCCTCGCTCGTCGCTGCGACAAATTGGTGGGTTCCCGACATTGTGATGTCGATATGATCGCGAGAACACGTTGAATCGGTAAATCGATTGTTTGGATGAAATGCATTCACATCGCGGATCGCTGACAATGCGTTTCTTGGAAATCTTGATCTCGATCTCCTCATCGCGTTTGACGACCTGAAAAGGAGTGGCGCCTTGCGGCGGAAGGTTGATGGCTGACGAGCGATGAGAGGCGATCGGCACCGCCGCGCGTGCAACTTGCCGGCCTCACGTTGGGTAGACACTCCGTTCTGAAGCGGCGAACTCGGCCATTCACCTAATGGTGCCCGGAATGCGCGCGGTTGAAAGACGTCTCGATCGCCGTGTACGCGACCCTTTGTCACGTCTGCTGGCCGCAAATTTGCTTGGGCTTTGTCATGCTGTACCCAATATCTCTCGCTGCGAGGCACAGACCCTCGATGGACGCCGAACGCCGGCGGCTGGGCATCCAGTCACGTCCGAAGGGCTGGCGACGGTGCACGCGCTGCCGCTCGCGCCGAACCATTGGCGGGGACATCCCGCATGGGCGTGAAACCTGCATGTGAGGCGGTATGGTCGCCGGCATTGCACCGGGTCTGACGTGCGGCCGCGCAGCCATTGGGCGTCGAGCCTTTGCACGGCTCGTCCGCCGGAGCCGACTCGCTGCGAGGGGTGCATAGATCGCACTGGCAACTGACAGTGGAGCAGTATTGTGAAGGAGCGTGACGGGATAGAGGGAGGCGAGCTTTGGGCTCTGAGACATTCTGTCTGTCATGAGTGTTGATGCGAGGGGAGACCGTCGCAACCTTTCTGGGTACGAACGACGCGTGTTCGGAATCGTACAGTCGCACGCGACGTGCGATTCTGGGCACCAACCACGCTGTCCGAAATCGTACAATCTGACGCAACGTACGATTCAAGTCCTTCGATCGGTCATCGCTTAGAATAGATCAAACGAGCTGTCGTTGGAGTGACGGAGCAGGAACGGGAAAGAGCACCGCTCGTTCGAAAAGCGTCTTGTGCGCCCGACCGGCGTCTCGCCCGTGGCGCTAGGCATTGCAGTTCGCGCTCGTCGCGATAGAAGGCAGACGGTGGTGATCATGACCGCTTCAGCACGGGTCAGACCGCTTAGAGGCGTCAATCTAGACATGGTCGATTGGCGCTTTTAGCAGCTGAATCCAGGACTGCACCGCGTGGCGCGACGGAATTGGTAACCTGATGTGTTGGTAACGACGCGGCGAGCCTTACGCCGGCCCACGTCGGTTGGCGCGCGACGAAACGTAACTGCGTCGTGCTGCCACAGAACGAAGCAGAGGAAACCGCCGACAAGAAAGAGCGCTCACGTCGCAAGGTCGCCGCTCTAGACACGTTGTCGAGCAGAGTCCCGAGGCGGGGAGACACCGTCATCCCTCAACATGTTCGTGTTGTCGTCAGTGATGTTCGGCCTGAGGGGCAAATGAACGGCTGAAAAAGAGCCCCGGCCTGGGGCCGGGGCTCTCGATCCGTCGCTCTGGGGCGATGGAATTAGTATTTGAGAACTACGGGGCCCCAGAACTTGTAATTGAGCCGCGCAGTCAGCAGATCGAAATCCTGCCCGATGCGATCGTTAGCGACCGCACCCGCGGGGGTGTTGAAGTTCACGTTAGCGTCTTGCCGGAATATATGGTCGTACTCGACGCCGACCGACCAATTCGGCGCGAAGCCGAGTTCGATGCCCGCCCCGACCACGCCGCCCCAGCGGGTATTGTCGGTGCTCGCCAGCTGCGCGCCGCTGAGGGAGTTGATCTGATAGGTATTGCCGGTCACCGCGGCACCGCCCTTGGCGTAGAGCAATACGTTGTTGATGGCATAGCCGACCTGGCCTGTAAGCAGGCCGAACGACCCGGTCTTGGTCTGATTGATGTCGCCCGGCAAGGCGGTGCTGACATTGGAGCCGTTGAAATCGGCCCAGTTGCCTTGGCCTTCGACACCGAAAACGACCTGGCCCATCTGCCAGCGATAACCAAACTGGCCACCAACGGTTCCGCCGCTCGCGTCATGAGAGCCTTCGGGCGTGACGCCTCCAAAATCCCAGGAGCTATGGGTCGAACCCCAGCCGCCATTGGCACCAAGATAGAAGCCGCTCCAGTCATAGATTGCGGCCGCGACCGGTACTGACGGCGCCGGTGCCTTGGTGTAGATGGGCTGCTGAGCGAGATCGGCGGCGAATACGGGCGCTGCCCCGATCAACGCGACGATGCTGGCAGTCACAAGCAACAACTTCTTCATTTCGTATACGCTCCTTCACATGTCCCCTGCGCCGCACGCGTCTTAACAGTGTTGGCTTGAATTGCTGTAGCGGTCGAGCAACATCCTCTCTTCCAGAACCTCTTGAAGCTTACGCCGCGTCAGGTTCGCGCGCTCGCAAATCACGATCAAACCGACAGACAACACGCAGCAGTCCATCGTGTATCGAACCCAAGGCCGTGCGCGTCAGTTCCTCCTTGGAAGTAGAGTAGCCATTGAACGCCAACGAGGTCGATCACGACACGCGCGTGCACTGAAGCAGCGAGAACGGTAGAAGTGCTGCGAGCGCTATCATGTCTGCCCATTTCCTCTCATGCCATGGCGGATCACGCCGCGATGCGTTGGCCGAAGGCTCGAACGATCAAGACCGCACTCGCATCAAACGCGGCACGCACGCTGCTGATTCACAACCATCATCAGGAAAAGCAGGCGTTGAAACTGGTCGCCCGATAGTGGCGGATTCTCAACGCGATGTATTTCGTTGGAGACAAAGTGTGCGCGCGACGTCGCCGCAGCTGAGAATGTGCGATGACCGTTACGGTCGAACACGCAGCGTGTCTGGCCCGCCTCTTGCTTCGATTGCGCTTAGAGGATTTCGCTCGACTTGATAGGAGGCGGTGAATGCCGACCTGTTGGTGGATGTTACAAGGGGGCGCGCTTTGATTCTGCGCCGTCCTGATGTGCGACCAATCTTGATGCGGCGAACGCAACGAACGTGGTTCTGGTGCGAAGGAGGAAGCCGATTTCATTTGGAACGAGGAGGGGGCCTGCGAAAGCGAATCGCGTCGATTAGGCCCGTGCGAACCGCACCCGGTGCCGTTCTCCCCGGCCAGGCCGAATACCATCTCAACAGAAAGAAGCAATGAAGTACCTGGAGGACAGCAAGGACCTGGACGTCGAGACCCGGCTTTCTCGTCTCGGCCGCGCGCCCGCCGAACATTCCGGGATGGTCAACATGCCCGTCTACCGGGGCTCCACGATTCTTTCCGAAAGCCTAGAGGAATACGAATCGCGCAGGCAGAGCGATCCGACCGCCAATTACGGCCGCTTTGGCTCGCCTCTGTCCCATGCACTCGAGCTTGCCGTTTGCGAACTGGAGGGTGGCTATCGCTCGCTTCTGTTTCCGTCGGGACTGTCTGCCTGCACGCATGCGCTTCTCGGCCTTCTGCGCGCAGGCGACCACGTTCTGATCAGCGACGGCGTCTATACACCCGTCAGGACATTTGCAGACGAGGTTCTCTCAAGACTTCAGATCACGGTGCAATATTTCTCTCCAACGCAGCTTGCAGAGCTCTCAACGAAAATCACGTGGAAGACCCGGGCCGTCTATCTGGAATCACCTTCGTCCCTCACGTTTGAGGTGCAAAACGTCCCTGCACTTGCTGCGATCGCCCATCGCTGCGATGCGCTGGTGGTCATGGATAATACATGGGCAACGCCTCTGTATTTCAAGCCGTTTGCGCATGGCGTCGACATCTCGATCCAAGCGGCGACCAAATATATCGTCGGCCATTCAGACGCGCTGCTTGGTATCGCCACGGCCAACGAATCGGCGTGGCCGGCGCTGCGGTCGAGCGCCCACGATTTCGGGGAGATTGCTGGGCCGGATGACATCTATTTGGCCCTGCGGGGACTGCGCACCCTAGCCGTCCGTATGAAGCGTCATTGGGCCAATAGTCTCAAGCTGGCCCAAAGCCTTCAGTCGCATCCGGCTGTTGACAACATCTTGCACCCGGCGTGTCCGAACGACCCTGGCCATGCGCTTTGGAAGCGAGACTTTTCCGGGGCGAGCGGCCTTTTTGGTCTTGCGCTGAAGCCGATGTCGCAGCCGCAGCTTTCGACCTTTTTTAACCGGCTGCGGCTTTTTGGCATCGGATGGTCGTGGGGCGGATATGAAAGCCTCGTGATGCATGTCGACCCATTAAAGCGCGTGGAAACATCGCTTGCTCTGGCCGGGCCACTGATTCGGGTTCACGCCGGCTTGGAGGACGCGAGCGACCTGATCGTGGATATGTATCAGGCGCTTGACGCGGCTTGGGAGACAAGACGCGGTCGTGTAGGTCCTGACAATGATGATGCAGCTATCGCTGAGCTCTCCAAACGGGCTTGAGCGCAGTCAACTCGAAGCCGAACCTTGGCCTGGCCAAGAAAGAAGTCGGCAGTGAACGAGTAGTGAAGGAAACGCCATCGGCGCTTTTTGATGAGGAGCGAAAGACGCGCTCGTCGTCGGGATGTTCTGGCCCACGATTTCTGGGTCGGAAGTTCGCTCGCAGGATCGTGTCGGAGCAGCTCCGACACCCATCGAGCGGGACCGCCGCCAAATCTGGGAGGAGCGTCATGACCACCATTGCAGCTGCGCCACCCGCGCCAGGGTCTCGATCATGGTATAAGCTCCTCTACATCCAGGTGTTGTTCGCAATCCTACTCGGCATCATCGTCGGCTGGGGCTGGCCATCGCTTGCCACCTCCGACTGGATGAAGGCGCTCGGCGACGGCTTCGTCAAGCTCATCAAGATGGTGATCGCGCCCGTCATCTTCTGCACCGTGGTGTCCGGCATCGCTCATATTCAGGATGCGAAGAAGGTCGGCCGGGTGGGGATCAAGGCGCTGGTCTATTTCGAGATCGTCTCGACCCTCGCGCTCGTGATTGGTCTCGTCATGGGCAATCTGTTTCAGATCGGCCGCGGCCTTGCCGCGAGGCCCGATGCGGCGGCAGTCGCCAATTATGTCGAGCAGGCGAAAGCCACCAAGTTCGTTGATTTTGCCCTTAACATCATTCCAGACAGTGTGGTCGGCGCGCTCGCGCGCGGTGACATCCTGCAGGTGCTGCTGTTTGCCATTCTGCTCGGCTTTTCACTGATGGCGCTCGGAGACCGCGGCGAGAGGCTGCGCAGCACGATCGAGGACGCCGCGCAGGCCGTGTTCGGCGTGATCGCCATCATTATGAAGGCCGCGCCGATCGGAGCGTTCGCCGCCATGGCGTTTACAATCGGCAAGTTCGGACCCTCGGCGCTGGCCAATCTGATCGGACTGATCGCGCTGTTCTACGCGACCGCCGCGCTGTTCGTGATCGTGGTTCTCGGGCTGATCGCGCGGTTCGTCGGCTTCTCCATCTTCAAGTTCATCGCCTACATCAAAGACGAGCTCTTGATTGTGCTCGGCACATCGTCCTCAGAGAGTGCGCTGCCACAGTTGATGGAGAAGCTCGAGCGGCTGGGCTGCTCGAAGCCCGTCGTCGGGCTCGTGGTGCCGACCGGCTATTCCTTTAATCTGGACGGCACCAACATCTATATGACGCTCGCGACATTGTTCATTGCGCGCGCCCTCGGGCTCGACCTCGCTTTCGACCAGCAACTCACAATTTTGATCGTGGCGATGCTGACCTCAAAAGGGGCGAGCGGGGTCAGCGGAGCTGGCTTCATCACGCTGGCAGCAACCCTATCCGCGGTCAACCCGGCTCTGGTGCCAGGGATGGCGATCGTGTTCTCGATCGACAAGTTCATGAGCGAGGTGCGCGCACTCACCAATATCATAGGCAATGGCGTTGCCGTTGTGTTCGTGTCCTGGTGGGAAGGCGAGCTCGACCGGATCACGTTGCATGCACGCCTGGTCGCGCGGGCCGATCTGCCCGATGTGGAAACGGCGATCGCGATGGCTGACGCCGTTCCTGCCTCGGAGGACACGCGCAATGCAGAGATTGCGCGCGCAACAGGAGCAAGTCGGACTGAAGGCGCGCGTTGCAAACGCGGACGAATGGATTCGTCCTGAGAATGTTCCAACGCGACCAACGCCTGATGGGGTAGGCGAAGGTCGTGACTAGTGCCGCGCATTGACGAAATGCGAATCCGCGGCGAAGGTGAGTTGTTGTTGAACCGGCGGAGTGAAGACTCAGGATGTGCCGAGCAGCTCGGATTGGATCGTCCTCGCGGTGTAGAGGGAAGCATCTACTGGCAAATTGCCAAATGCGAGCTGACAAAGCAGGTAATTTGCGCCTGCTTCCTCCAGCTGATTAAGCAGAACGTTTCGAACGGAGGTCGGCGTTCCGACGACGCACAATTCGCTTTCGACTGCCGCATGGAATGTCAGTGGAAGAGACTGTGGTGTCGCGATGTCATTGAGCTCGTAGAGATATTTGAAGCTCCGCAGCCATTGCTCGTAAGCGGATCTTGCCAGGGAATAAGCGTCCCCCGCAGAACGCCCAATCACGATCATGCGCAGCAATCCAACAAATGAGCCACGATCAGGGGCGCCGGGACTGCGTTCTCGATGGGCGTGGTAGGCGTCGGTGATTTTGCGGACGCCGGCGGCGGGCCCAACGCAGGCGAGGTTTGCGCCGCTGCCCGCGGCCCAGATGGCCGTCTCGGGCCGATTGGTGGTCACCCATATCGGAGGACTTGGACGCTGATGGGTGGCTAATGTGAGTGGAACCTCGCTCAACTGGAAATGCCGACCCTGGTAGGACAGGGCTCCGCCCTTCATAGCCTTCAGGAGAATGTCGTTGGCTTCCTCATACCGGCTTGGCGCCACGTCCTCGGAAATGCCAAAATAGCCGAGCTCGGTTGGAAGAGCGCCCCGTCCGAGGCCCAGCTCGAGCCTGCCACCGCTCAGCTGATCGAGCATGCAGATCTCCTCAAATGCGCGTAGCGGATGGTAGCAATTAAGCAGCATGACCAACGGGCCGAGACGGAGGTGCAGCGTACGCTGCGCGACACTCGACAGGAAAAGACCAGGCGAAGGGCCTCTTCCATGGGGCGTGCAATGGTGCTCTGCCACGTGATAAGCATAAAAGCCGAGGCGATCGTACGCCTCCGCCAACACCAGGCGATCTTCGTATTGACGGCCAATATCGCTGCCGTCGTCATCCAGGTGATCGAAAATGCCGCAGGTGAGTTTAGACGAAGGTCGGTGTGTCATCAAAAAAAGTCCTAAAGGGCGCGACTGCCTGCTCGTTTCCGGGGGGCTTAGAGGCCCTGCTTATAGTCCTCGCATCTCGCGACCATCGGGCCGGGACCTCGATTGCCCGTGCCATTCGAGCGGATGACATTGGTGTCGCTTCGCATCTGCGGCCCGCGCGAGGGGGAGGGGCGCAATGAGCGGCCTCTTGGCCGTCAGCTGCAAGATATCTGCCTGGGTCGAGCCGCCGTCGCGGCCCTCTCGTTGCATCGGCGGTATAGGGACATGAGCGGACGTCGGCGCGCGTTGGCTATTCATCCCGTTTCAGGCTTTCTGAAATCGCGGCAATCGCTGCCAAAAACGCGTCCATTTGCTCCGTTGTGCCGATGCTGATGCGGATGCAGTGGTCAAGGCCGTCATCTACAAAAACAGCAACGAGTATTCCCTCTCTCTCCAGCGCGGCTTGCCACCACCTGCCGTCCTGTCCGTTCGGCACACGCGCCAGCAAGAAATTGGTATGGGAAGGCGCTACACAGAACCCGAATTGACGCAGTGCGGCCGCAACGCGTTCTCTCTCGTGCTTGATACGCCTATGGTTCTCTTCATAGGCGGCGCGATGCGACAGGATGCTGACGCCGACCGCATGCGCTATGACATTCATGTTGAAGACGTTCTGGATGTTCCGCAATCGTCCAATAACCTCTGGATGGCCAAGGCCGAAGCCGACGCGAATGCCAGCGGCCGCATAGCTCTTCGACAAGGTTCTCAGGAGCAGGAGATTCGGGTAGCGGCGGACAAGCCTAAGAGCATTATCAGGTGCGAAGTCGACATAGGCTTCATCCAGCACGACTAAGCGCTCGGACTGTGCAACGAGGCGTTCGATATCGGCGATAGGGACGAACGTCCCGGTCGGATTGTTGGGATTAGCCAACAAAATGAACTTGGCGTCCTTTGCCGGGCCGAACAGCAACTGATCAGTCGGGATCGAATGCGAGTCGCTCCAGGAAACTTCGAGAAATGCGGCGCTCTGCAACGCAGCTAGCTTACGATTGAACGAAAATCCGGGAGATATCATTGCGACGCTGTCGCGCGGCCCAAGAAAGGCCCTGTAAATCAGGCCGAGTAGCTCCGACGATCCGTTCCCGGCGATCACATGCTCCTTTGAAAGGCCGTAGGCATTGGCGGCAGCCTCCCTCAAGCCGATATTGTCGTCCTCCGGATACAGATACTGACGCTCGAGCGCCGAGATCGCACTTCGCCATACCATTGTTGGTAGTGGAAACGGATTCTCATTGGTGTTTAGCTTCACGTAGCGCGCATCTGGCGTCCGCTGGCCAGGCGACTGGGCTTCGAGGTCTTTAGCCGGCTGCGCAAACGAAGAGAGCACATTTTGCAATTTTACATCGACCATATCGTGTTCCCTCTAGATGCGCAGGCGGCGGTCGCCATTGAGGGTGGCCTGAGGCGGTCTAACGAGAAGTCCGCTTCGCACACTTGGCGTGCCGGCGGCTGGGGCGTTGCCGGTGCACGCGCCCAATGTCGGCGCTTAAAGTGCTGCGCATCGCGAGAACGACCTGGTTGGTGGTGCGCGATGTTGCGAGCACTGGCCCAGCGCGCTCGAGGCCGCAAGCTTTGGTTTAAAGATCCGTACATGCGTGGCGGCGTCATGCGATGCTCCCCGGCGAGGCATTGGCCCACGACGGTGATTCTAGAGGCCGTGGCGACCTGCTTTGTCGAACCTACAATGTGACGCTACGTGCGAATCAAGTCTCGTCGAGGTGCTCGTCGCAAAATTCGTGCAAGCTTGTGGCTGAATGCTCGTTGTGCCTGGGTCGGGCGCATGAGATCGTGCGCGGCAAATCAAAGCGCGGGTGGCATGAAGGGGCGAGATCCGGCCCCGCGGCGCGCGCCTCGGACGGCTTTCGGGTGATCGACTGTTGGAATCCTCTCGCTTTGTCAGACAGCGAACACAGTCAACGTCCTGAGTCCACGCCCGTTGGCGAGACGACCTTCTGCGAATTGTGGCGCTGTTGATCGCAGTGGCCCAGCGTCCTGCAACGCGCGCCCAGCGCAATGCATGCCCCGGATCGACACTGGCGGCATTCATGCGCCGGCGCCACCGGGCTCGTCGTTAACGAATCCCGTCGAGACTTGGCCCGACCTGTTGCACATGGATCGGGAGCCGATGTGAATCGCGTGATCCTGTTCGTTAGCTAAGAGCAAGACCGACCTCGATACTGTGATTGCCGGCGCTTGCGCGTTCGCCCGCCTTGCAAGCAGCCATCAGCCTCCTTGCAAAGCGAGGTTCCCCAATCTCACGAGCGAAATCGCACGTATCAGCTCATCGCGTCAGAATTCCCGGCAGTGCGATTGCATGCGCGTTTTGTCGCATGGGAGGATGAGCGTGAAAAGCATGTCGGCGCTCCTCGCGCGGCTGCACCAGAAGCGACTTCTTGCGTCGTATTCCCAACGCTTCTCTGGGAAAATCCCGTTCTGGTCGGGAAAAAGATGACGCGTTTGTCAAATTGCTATTCAGCGGTTGCCGACACTAGCGGTCGGTTACAGATGGAGTCGACAATCCTAGACAATCCGCGCAAGCTTCATGGAACTTGTACAGTGCACGGCGTACGCAGGGCGACCTCGTAACAAGAACGTTAAAACCACGATGCGTTTATAGTGGTGCCATGAAAAAGCGTTATCTCTCCGTGGCGTCCCTGAATTTCGCACGAGCATCAGACGCAGCATCAAACTCGCAAAATCCAAACAAGCTGGTAGGGAGGATGCTGAGAATAACGGAGAAGTCGTCATGTTGAATATCGCTTCCGCGCACGAAAGGTCTGACTCAGTGTCGGAGACGAGCCAAACTGTTCCCATTGTGACGCTGCACGAAAGCGCGGTTGTCGGGATCTTCGAAATCTCGAAGATACTCACCGCCCCCTGCAGGATCGAACTCACGTTGGCTAATGTCGTGGATATTCTGCATTCGTTTGTTCAGATGCGACACGGCATCGTCTCGCTTTTCGACACCGATGGTCAGCCAGACATTGCGGTTGGCGTCGGCTGGACCGAAGGCAGCGACGAGCAGTACCGGATGCGCCTGCCACCGAAAGCAATCGATCAGATTGTGGCGACGGACATGCCGCTCGTGGCCGAGGACATTGCAGTCCACTCCGCGTTCACTACGGCTGATCTCGAGGTTCTCGGTGCCACCGACAACGCACGGGTCTCCTTCATCGGCGTTCCCATTCGGATCGACGCCAAAGCCGTTGGCGCGCTGACCATCGACCGTGTTCTGGACGACAGCTCAAGCGTACGGCTCGAGTACGACGTGAGACTTCTCACCATGATTGCCAATCTGGTTGGGCAGACGGTGAAGCTACATCGGCTCTTCGCGACGGACCGCGAGCGATTGATGGCGGAAAAGGATCGATTGCAAAAGCAATTGGCCGAAATTCAGCAACCCGCGCGCGAGCGCAAGAAGGTCAATGTGGAAGGCATTATTGGCGATAGTCCGGCGTTGCGCGCGCTGCTCGACAAGATCGCGGTGGTTGCCAAATCGAACAGCACGGTCCTGCTGCGCGGCGAATCCGGTACTGGGAAGGAGCTGGTGGCCAAGGCTATTCACACGCTATCAGCGCGCTCCAAGCGGGCGTTCATCAAGCTCAATTGTGCGGCGCTTCCCGAGACGGTTCTGGAATCCGAATTGTTCGGCCATGAGAAAGGCGCCTTTACCGGTGCGTTCAGTTCACGCAAGGGGCGCTTTGAGCTGGCCGACAAGGGCACGCTGTTCCTGGACGAAATCGGCGAGATATCGCCCTCGTTTCAGGCAAAGCTGCTGCGCGTCCTGCAGGAGCAGGAATTCGAGCGTGTCGGCAGCAATCAGACCATGAAGGTCGACGTTCGCGTCATTGCCGCCACGAACAGAAACCTGGAGGAGGCGGTCGCAAATAACGGGTTTCGCGCTGACCTCTATTACCGTGTGAGCGTGGTTCCCTTGCTGCTGCCGCCGTTGCGCGAAAGGCGCAGCGACATTCCGCTGCTGGCCGCGGAGTTTCTCAGGAATTTCAACAGCGAAAACGGTCGTACGTTGACGTTCGACCAAAGTGCCACGGACGTGCTGATGAATTGCGGGTTTCCGGGGAACGTCCGTGAACTCGAAAATTGCGTGCAGCGGACAGCGACCCTCGCCCCGGGACCTTCGATCTGCCGAGAGGACTTCGCCTGTTGCCACGGCCAGTGCCTTTCGGCGATGCTGTGGAAGGGTGGATCTGAAGAGGTGCCGCTGCATGCGCGCCCAACTTGCGCTGAGGCGCCGAAGCCGAACAGCGCGGGGGCTGAAGCTGGTCGGTCAGCCGCCGGCGCTCTCCCGCCTGTTCGGGGCGAGCAGGCCGGACTGGGGCCACCTGACGACGCACTCGTAAGTACCGGACAGATGACCGATCCCGAGCGCGTCATCGCGGCCATGGAGCGATCGGGTTGGGTTCAGGCAAAGGCGGCGCGTCTGCTTGGCGTTACTCCACGCCAGATCGGCTACGCGCTGAGGAAATACGGCATCGAGATCAAGCGTTTCTGAGCGCTGAATGGTCTCGTGTCGGTACGCACAGCGTTGTCGCAATGACGACGCATGTCCGAAGTGCGTCTGCACATGTTGGAGCACGTCAGGCCCTCAGACCTCATTGCTTTCATCACGCATGCCTTGAACCGCAAATGGTACGACATTTGCTGTGCTTTCTCCCGATTTCGAAAGTCTCTGGAGAGGCACATGCACAACGTCGTCTGCATCAAGCAGGTCCCTGATTCCGCACAGATCCGCGTGCACCCTGTCACCAACACGATCATGCGCCAGGGCGTACCAACCATCATCAATCCCTACGACCTGTTCGCGCTCGAAGCTGCGCTCGATCTTCGCGACAAGTTTGGTGGTGAGATCACTGTCCTTACAATGGGCCCGCCCTCGGCCGAGGATACTCTACGCAAAGCCATGACCTTTGGCGCCGATCGCGCGGTGCTACTGACCGACCGCTGCTTCGCGGGTGCGGACACCCTGGCAACGACCTACGCACTTGCGACCGCCATCCGCAAGATCGGCAAGGATTACGGCCAGCCTGACCTCATATTCACGGGTAAGCAGACGATCGATGGCGATACCGCGCAGGTCGGGCCAGGTATTGCAAGGCGGCTTGCTGTGCAACAGCTAACCTATGTTGCCAAGATCATGACTATCGATCTGACCGCGCGGACAATCGAAGCGGAGCGGCGCTCCGAGGGCGGCACCCAGGTGCTACGCGCACGCCTGCCGTCGCTCATCACCATGATGGAAGCGACCAACCAGATTCGGCGTGGCGCAATGGCAGATGCGTTGCGCGCTGCTCGAGCGCTTATTGTAAAATGGAACGCCCAGGAGGCTGGCGTCGAGGATGTCTCCAAATGCGGCCTCAGGGGATCGCCCACCGTTGTTAAGCGCGTCTTCGCGCCGTCGGCGCGGGCTGAGAAAGCGACGCTCGTAGAGGCTGCCGAGCAGCCGGCGCAAGCATTGATCGACACCATTTTCAAGCAGAAGCCCAAGCTCGAACATGAGCTTGCCGCATTGGCGCGAGGCGTATGACCCGGGGAGAGGTTCGGGCGATCGGCAAGGACGAGCAGCCTCGGCCGACGTGCTTACGCCGGGGCAGACTAGGTTGGTAGAAAGAAAGAACGTTCAGCTGAACGTTGCAGGCTGACACTGGCGATGATCCTGCGATTCCACTGCGCCGTCGAGCATTTGGACGTGTGGAGTGCAAACGGAAACGGCTTCTCCTTCGTGATCGCCTATGCGAGCCGTGCAGGCCACGGCTTTCACGGGCGACCCGGCTATGTGGCGTCATGGCGCCCGCTTCATCGAAGTCGTAGTGCAATCAAGATCGCTGGCTCGCCCTTCACAACGTTCGCCGATGCCGAGCAAGCCTGCAACTCGATGCTGAAACATCTGACAACGTGAAGCTCAGAGGCAATGCACTCCACCGAACCGGAGCGTCATCGGCCCCCACCAGGTCGATAATGTGTCGCACATTTGCGGCGAGGCGTTCCTCCTCTCGAGGGGCCCCTTCATGACTACCAGCGTCATGCGCCGAGCATTCCCGCGACAGCAAGGCGACGGGCAGTGAATTTATGCAACAGATCAAGGACTAGGCGTGGCATACTTGTCGACGAAGACATACGGCCATGAGGTCGGCCTATCTGCCACGTTTCGCCAGTGGCGCGCAAAGTCGCACTGTCGCCTGCTGCACGGCTACTCGCTGTCGTTTCGTTTCGACTTCGAAGCCAACATGCCGGACGACAAGAATTGGGTTGTCGATTTTGGCGACCTCAAAGAGCTGAGGGCGATCCTCGAAGGTACGTTCGACCATAAGACGGTCGTAGCCGCGGACGACCCCGAGCTTGAATGGTTCCGCGAAGCCGCACGGCGCGGCTTGGCGGACGTCGTTGTCCTTCCCGCAGTTGGCTGCGAAAAATTTGCCGAACACGTCTTCCGCGTCGGCAGCAACTGGCTGCTGGAAAGAGGATTTGCTCCGCGTTGCCGGCTGGTGTCAGTCGAGGTGAAGGAGCACGGCGCGAACAGCGCCATCTATCGGGAGGCGGGCCGTGCTGCCGATTAGTGAAATGTTCGAGATCATCCAGGAGAAGTCTGCACGACCGGCACACCGTCCATGTTCGTACCGTTGCAGGCATGCTCGGTCAGGTGTCCGGGTGCCACACCAAGCACCCTTGGTTCGCCGATCCAGAGCGGCGGGTGCCGATAGGCGACATGATGATTTAGACCGAGGATACCAACACCTGCGCCATGATGTCGCCGGAGGACGTTCTTGCTTGCGGTGCAGGCGTTCAGCGCTCCGCATGTCGTGATTACGGTTGGCGAGCCGTGCGCTGTGCGACCCGGCGCCACCGACGCTGCTCGTCGGCTCCGGCTTCTCGGTGCAATTGGAGACATCGGACACCCAAGCCATTCAGGCGAATCCCTCCACATGGGTCACGGTCAGCCCGAAGTGCAGCATGCCGGGTTGGCGATCGGTTCTGGGTGAGGCTTTGCGGCGCGCCAACGAGATCAAACACCAAGTGGGCAAACCTGCTAAGCCTCCCTGTCGATCGCGTGCCCAAGCAAAGCGAAGGAGCTGTGCATAAGCAAGCGCACGCAACTGGCGCGTCAGCATACAGATGCAAAAGTTTATCATCGTGCGATGACGTTCGCTTAAAGAACTGTAGAATGTCCATGTTTGCTACCACGGAGATGGTTGCGCATTCGGGCCACTTCACCAAGACGCGGGCAAACCGAGCAGAAGCCGGGCGACGCAAGCCGCTTATTGACTTCTCACAGGGGTCTTGAAAAACCCCTCTTTTGCCAGGCGAAGATGTCTGTCCAGTGTCGTGTGCAGTGACGCACGAAGCTCAAGCGGGATCGAGTCGTCCGTGTCGATCAGTTCTCGAATCTTCAGAAACATGCGGTCGATTGAGTTGAGTTTGGTCGTCATTCGCCCCGGTATCATCGGTTTTTCCTTAGCAACAGCCGCAGACGTCAAGCGAATAGCCAGATGTTCTGGCGGCTCAATGATCTCGGCGTGTGGCAGGCCAAACCAGCTTTCGCCGCACCGGCAAGCCTACAATCTTACGCAGCGTAAGGTTCAAGCCCTTTCGATGGCCAAGTGGAGGTTCTTTCGTTCTGGAAACAACCGACTGCGCCTCTCGCAATCACCGGCAGAGACAAGCGGCTCCATAGTCATGGTTGCGGTCGAGACCACCTCTGCGCGCATTTCTACATGCGCCGTCAAGTTCCCGACGGGGCGGGCTTCAGGCTTTGCAACATGTCACCGAGGCTTGACAGGCATCAATCTGTCGCGAACCCCAGTGTGCCTGAAATCGGACTCCAACCGTTTAGAAGCGTGGACGAGACCCGAACGTTTCTGATTCCGCGGCATCGGAATCAGCTAGGGTCGGGGAATCACGTCAGGAGCGGCTGATTGTCAGGCCGGCATTCTCTAGCGCTCGGAGGATCTTGCTCGCAAGGGCCCGCGGGTCAGCCTGGCCCTCGCCGATCAAGTCAGCCGCAAGCACGCGGGCAATGACATCGTGCGCGTCTTCACCCTTGAGCGCCTCGGGCTCGGCATATTCGCCACAGATCTTGCAGGCGATCACCGGCCGACCGCTCCAGGGATCGTGCGTTGCAACTTCGTACCATTTGTCGGCCTCGCATTTCGGACAGCGCATAGGTGAACTCTCCTGGTACGGTTCAGCGGGATCGATCCGCTTGAACTGCCTTTCGCCCGAAACCACTCATCTCTCGTTACAATTTGCGAGGCGCTTACTCGCCGCGCTGTGCGACAGTACGCCAATATCGTGGATTGCTTGGTGACTGAACGCGAACCCAGCGATAGGGGGCGCGTGACCACGGTCGGATCTGTGGCGTCAAATTGTCCAGCACAAGATCGCCGCTCTTAGTCCGTACCACCAGAACCAGATGATGTTGGCCCGAGGTGGTCACGACCTCGCCGAGCAGTAGGGCTCGCGGCGGCCACCCACGCTGTAGAAGTTTGTGGCGCTTGCTGACGGCGTAGTCGTTGCAGTCGCCGCGCTCCGGATCAATGAGCCAGGCTTCCACCGACGGACCGGGCTCAATCGCTTCCGGGATAATGGTGCTGTTGACCGTCTGGTTGGCTTCTTTCAGATCTGACCATCGTGTCTCGGTCAGGTGGACCGGACCGCCGCGAAACAGGGGGCGGACGCGGCATTCATCCTGATAGCGGACGCAGAACATGGTATATGCCATTGGAGCGAGCGTCAGACGGTCAAGCTTGAGGTGCGGAGACGCCGACGCCGCGATCGTCGGCATAGCTGACAATTTCCCATCGGCTGATCGAGCGGTCGTCATCATTTGAGACACAAATGTAGTGGCTGCGACTGCAGCCAGGATTAATGTCCTGGGCATGCTGTAGCTGACGCGAGCCAGATCAGACCCGAGGTCTCCGGCACGGAACGACAGATCGAACGCGGCGGACGTAAGAGCCCAAGTGACCGACGGAACGTCGCCGCCCAAAGGTTCTGTCGATCGCAGCACGTCTGCGACGCCGCGTTCCGCAAGCGATGCGCAGGTCCATTCCGTGGCGGCAGCCCGTGCGTCGTGACCCCAAAACTGCAAGACATGTGCAACCTCTGTGACTGCGCGGGAAGAGATCGAGGACGGGGAAAGGCTCGCCCTCTGGTCCAAAAACCGTACAATCTGACGCCACGTACGATTCAAGCCCCCATGAATGTCGCGCGAGTGTGTTCAGGCTCACGCGCCGTTCGGCGGACAATTCGCTGCGCGAAGTCCGCACGGCACCCAACTGCCGACGACTCTTCACTTGCCAGCGCGGAGAGTCCGCCAGGCAACCGGGACCTGCGCTACTTTTGCCTCTCAGGGATTTCCACCAACGATCCTCGCGACATCAATAATGTCCGCCCTGGTCGAAGATGGCGCCGCTTCCGATATTGAAAAATTGTGACCTGCGCCCCAGAAGTTCCTGCGTATCCCGAGTCGGACGCCGCTTTACCTGGTCCAGCCGTTGCATATCCATTTCCATGAAACGCAACGGCCCATCGTTCGGTCCAAGGCACTGGCGGCAGCGAGCTCAAGCGACGCTTACCAAGGCGGAGTCGTTCGAATGCCAAAAGTCAAAAGCCAAGCTGCTTAAAATCGCCGAGGAGTATCAGAGGCTGGAATGGCGGGCCGCCGAGCGGGAAAGACTAACAGACGTCGATGAGGAGCAATGAGCAACGTCAATCTAGCGGGCTTCCGCGAAGACTCTCTCTCGGCGGTCGAGGGCAACATACGGATGGTGGGCGAGGGATGTCAGTGAGCGAGCGCATGATCGAGGTCGCTTCAAATGCTGCCTCCTGCCAATGCCGAGTTCCTATCTCACCGGCTCGATTGAAGTCTTTGCGGATCTGGCGATAGGACGATCACGCATGCTGTCGCCCAGGAGCGCCATCGAATTCGGACGCTCGGGTCGGATCGTGTATCGTGAAGTGAGCACGCGCGTCGTCCCGGCAATCGATACACGCGACTGATTATCAGCCTTCAGAGTGGCACGTGTTTTGCTGAAGACTCCCGAGGGCTAGGCTCTCCAGTGCCTATGCCTCGGCGGCCCGACGCGCCTTCTGACCCGGCAAGGCGCGTCGGGCTTTTCGTGCTGCACAGCCGAGCGGTGCACAATGAGCCGCATCGACCAGCCTATGACATTCTTGGCCGTGTTGAATAACGACCCGTCATGTCGGGCTTCGTAGGATTCGGGACATTGTCGGGCTCGCAAGAAATTGTGTATGGTCCTCACGCAGGAGTACCCGCCACGGCTGGCGGCACCACATTCGATGATCCTCGGGAAAATCTTTCGACCAATCGCGGCGGCACATCGCTTGCAACAATCATCGTGGGCATGGACATGGGCTCCCTCAGCGCCGCGTCGATGCCCCAACCTCGCTAGGTTGGGCCCGACGCACCTCCTCCTGCCCCGAGGGCGTCGGGCTTTTTCATGTTGAGGCAGTGCGATCGTTTTCATCCTTCCATCGACCGCCGACAGCACTCTTGGGACCATCGCGCGGCTCGAGCCGAGCAACGCCGCAGCTCCCGATCGTCCTTCCAAGAGCGCGGCTGAGTGCCTCAAGACGGGGGGTGTGATCACGGATCGAGGACGAGCGCCAACGACCCGACGCGGGTGAGGCGCCCATCTACGATCGGGGTGCCCAAAGGAGATTCGTGCGCAACTCTCGTCGGCGGATTTGCGTCATCCTCCGGGTACTTGGCCTAATCAAAAAGGCGGCACAGACTCAGTGCCGCGGCAAGACTCGCAGCGATGAACGCTCCCGGACTGTCGACGCAGTAGGCGATAAGCATTGCCCACAAGCTGACCGAAAATGCGATTCCCCAAATCATTTGGATCTGGCCTGGGCGCGGGCGAACTCGGCGACCCACGTCGTCGGCGCATTGAGCGCAGCACGCGCCCGTGGCCGGTTGAGGTCGCCCATTCACAGAGCTCCGATAAGCCAGCAGATGCACACCCAGAGAAGCGCGGCGAGGACGATGGCAGCAAGCGACAAAGGTCGTGGCGTGACCGACCGCACGGGAAGATCACAACGCGCTCCTCGCAACGCGTCCTGCGCGTTGATCAGGCGTCGTCTTGGTACGCGCCAGTGCATCATCAGGGCTCATCTATGCCATTGAGGATCGAGGCGAGCGCAGGGATCCGCGCGAACTCGAAGGTCACCATGATCAGGCGAAACGGCCCATTGCTCGCAAATTGATGATCAGAGCGGTCAACGCGCGGCCGCCTTCATCGACAGCCGATTGAAACGTTAGGCCAAGCCGAGCGCTGGGCGGTCTCGGATCGGTTGATTACACATATCGGTTCGGTCGTGATTGCAACGACCGGCAACTGTACCTTGGACAATGGTCAAGCCGCGATTCGTCCGCGTGTTGATCGGCGTCAGTTGAGCAAGTATCATGGAGTGATCCCCAGTTGGTGGGATGTGCGCAAGCGTTCGCTGCCGCACGCTGCACTCAGCAATCGGCGTGCCGCGGAAGCGGTGCCGTAGGCGTTGGTTGGGGCAAGAAATCCCCGGGCTTTTTGGCGCCGCCGCGGCAAATGGTGTCGGGCTTATGGTCCGGTTTCCGACATCTGTGTCACAAACCGGACGTGAATGCTAAGCCGTGCGCGAGCGGTCTCTTCCGATCGTTTCGTCAACGAAACCCGTTTGACGAAGCTTGCTCGAATCCCGCGCTTTGGGCCGCGACATTTGGACTAACGCGTTCGCAGCCGATGAGTCGGCGTTGCTCCACGGGTCCCGGCGGAGATATTCAAATCCGCAGCTGTCGAAGCTCTTTCGGAACGCGCCGCCGAACGCCACTTTCCCACAGACTGATCATTCGCTAGACGGCATGCAGCGGCGAATGCGAGCACTAGCTTCACTGACTAACCAGCTCAAGGCATGCGGCCACATAGATGACGTATTGGGATTGTTTCAGGCTGACTTATCGCATCGGGTAGAGTCGATGACGCACAGGGGGACGCGTTCGTGTGCGCCGACGTCAAAGCAGTTAGCAAAGCCAAGGAGGACGCGTGAGAGCGCAGATCATAGATAGACTTGAGGCCGGCCGCGTGCAGCATGGGCAGTTCGCCAGCGCGCCAGGGTCAGGTCCTTGTGGTCTCTTTTTTGTTCAAGGACCTTGCGGCTGTAAACTGCAAATCGCAGCATTGGTCCGCCCGGGATGGGAGCACGTCTCCGTCTCGACGCCGCGGCGTTGTCCGAACTGGGAAGAGATGTGCTTCGTCAAGGACCTGTTTTGGGATGAAGAGGAATGCGTGATGCAGCTGCACCCGCCATACTCGCAATACGTGAACAACAGCAGGTACTGCCTGCATCTTTGGAAGCCCATTCGTGAGAACATTCCAAGGCCGCCGGCATCCTTCATAGGCGTCGTTGGCCTCGGACCGTCCGAGGCGGCCTCGCTGTTGGCGCGAATGAGAGCGCGATCATGATCGGAAGTGTGCGCAATGGGCACCCGGCGCCATCCACTCGGGCGCTGGAGCTCGTCGCGCCAGGTCTCGGGAGGTGTTCAAGGTGGAGTGAGATCGCAGGGCATGGGGTCACCGACTCATCGCCTCGCCCCCTGACGAGCGCTCCGCGCAAGGCTCAGCTCAATGTCGCGGAACAGGGTGTAGTTCCGCCAAATCCATTGGTGCAGCTCCGTGGTCGAATCCTTCTCGTGGCGCAAATACCCCGTAAAGGAAAACGTCAGGCGATCGATATATGTTCTTAAAAATTGGGGCAGTGCGAAGATGCGCAGCACAGGACCGCGGTCCATTGCTTCGGGCAGTTCGCTGCGCAGCACGTACTGGTTATGGACGGTGATCAGCGCAGGTGCGCGGATCTGGTGCCGTAACACCTCATAGCAGCGTGATGAGAGGCGATCGGCGCTCCCGACAAATAAGATGATCGGTGCAACCTGGTTGCGTACCGCCTCCCTCACGAACTCAATCTCGATGCACATCTTGAAGAACTCGTCGAATGCGTGGAAACCGAGATCAATCACCTTTGCGACCCCGTCGTCCAGGATGAGCCGGTCCATCAACTGCATCTTGCCCCAGGTGTCGGTCACATATGCCGTCTCGGTAAGTTTGGGCAGGTAATCGACCAGCGACGGCTCCCTCAAATTGATGTCGAAGGAGAGCACCGATCCGTTCTTGAGCAGCAAGAACTCGCTCAAGAGCCGCGCGATCAGCGTCTTGCCGACCTGCAGGCTGGGAGAGCAGATGATGTAGACCGGTGTAGGTGGCATCTCCAGCGGCATCACACGCGTTCGTATATTCCCCAAGGTGCATACCAAAGGGACTACGTTTCACTGCTGCGGGGTGCTGATGTGGCTCCGGTCAGATCGATCAAATTGATGCGGTCGTACTCGGACCAGACATTGGCCAGCCAGTGCCGGACATAGCCGCGCAGCACAAAGGAGTGGTTCGCGATCTCATCGAGCGGTCCCTTGTTTGCTGCGAAGTTCACAAACGGAACGGAAGCGACCTCGACCTGCTCATAGGCCATTTCGTTGAGTTTCGGGATCGTCAGTTCGGTGGCGCCCTTGATGCAATGAAAATACGAGTCGTAAGTCGACTGATCCCATTGAAAGAACTGAGTATCGTTGATGAAATTCTTGACCAGGAAATATCTTGCGCCGTTCATGAAGTTGGCAGTTTCGGCAATCTCGTCCAGAGAAGCGATCGACGGGCCAAGGATATGGAAGACGGCAAAGGTGATCTGGCCGGACTTCACTGCGTCCAAGAATCCGATGTCGCGCAATGAGCTCAGCGCGACCGATAGCAAGCCTGCGCGGACGTCGATCACGGTCACCGACAGCCCTGCGTTCAAGGTGTCGAAGATCCTCATCTGGTCTGCGGTCGTCGTCATATCGACGATTTCAGTGATGTTGGAATGGAAGCGCTTCAGCGTACCTCGCGGTGACTCCGTGTCAAAGGCGCGGGTCTGCACCTTGTTCACGCTGAAATAGTCCAGAAGCGTCCGACATACGGTCGTCTTGCCGACCCCACCTTTGTCCGCGCCCACCACAATTACAACCGGCTTCGCCATGGAATTCCTTTTTAGACATCCGATACGCCAACCGCGAGGCGCGATCGACAGCCGCTGCTTTCGATGTGAACATGGCAGAAAGAAGAGGTTGTGGAAGTTTTGCAAAGTTTTGCGAGCGATGTCTGACGTGGCGGCGCTCTACGTCAGGTTCGCAGCAATCTAACAGCTTGAAGAATCCCGACCGCGGCCATCGCCGTCGATCTGACGTTGCGTCAGGTTTTAACTCTGGCGCCAAGCACATGCGGCGTCCATCGCTTGTTAGCAGCGGTGCGGATGCAAGATATCGGGCGCAAGCGAGAACGCATCTCGCGAATGCCAGGCGAGCTGGATCAGCGGCAGGACCAGCTCAGCTGTAAGAGAGCATTGTGCGCTGTGCCGCGGTCGAGTCAGGCATCTTCGACTGAAGTTTAGACTTGTTGGAAGCTTCGACAGCTTTGCAATTGAGCTGCATCGCGCAGCGAAGTGTGCAGCATGAGCTGTCGACGCAAGTCATCGCGGGTTGTGCCATGCTCGCACGTCGTGCTAGGGCTCGTCGCGAGGCGAGCCCCGCCGCGGACGGACCGCTAGTGTGTCGGTCATAACTTGGCCGTCAATTGGCGAGATGACGTTTGCGGGCGGGCCAACAGCTGAAAGAAGGAAGAGGGGTGATTCAGGCTGAAATGGATGTGGTCGAGCACATGCTCGCCTCGCTAACCAGATGCGCGCTGCAGGGCCGAGTTGCCCCTAGTAACGAGCAGGTCGCGCGTCACTTCGAACTCGCCTGCGAGAGAGTTGGACTCCTCATTACGCCGGCGTCTGCCATTCGTATTTTCAAGCGCCTCGCGCACGAGGTTCAGAAGGCAGAGTCGATTCTGGAGTTCGTCGGTCCTCCTAGCGGGGAGTTGCACTGAATGGACCAAAAGAGTTGATGTTGACTTTGCGAGCGGATTCATTGTCCGTGCACGCAAAAGCCCTCGGCGCACGTCGGATGTAAACGGCGCCGAGGGTGTTGTTCGCGGGTCGCGCATTCGGGTTGTGGCGCATTCCCGTTTGGCGCGAACGCTCCAGAACGACGGGATGCTGCACGCCTCAATCCCGTCGTCACTCGCTCAGTCTCTGGTGCAACGCGACCGAGGCTCTTGGCAACAACCAAGTGCCACATTCGGTCAACCATGTGACAACGATCGCGCCTTGAAAAGCTCAGTCGAGGAGCAGTGCTGCCGCCCCGGGCAATTGGAATGACGTGTTGGCATCTGGTTTATTCCGGTCGTCGATAGTGAGAGCCTGGCGGCAACTGCCCGCAACTGTGCAGATCGGGGACGGCGTCGAGCGATGAGCACCGGTCCATCGTACAGATCTTGAAGGGGGCGGCCATTCAGCCGCATGCGTCGTCCAGTATCCGGTCAAGGCGATCTGTCCGATGATCCGCAAGTGGACCAGCCAGCGGCCGAGTATGCTCTGACATCGAGGGGGAGCGAATCGCTGGTCGCGACCTGGAGCATTGGTGCCGCACCGGCACGCTCGATCCTTGTTTGCCAGGACTGGATGACGTCGGTCTGACGGTCGGCCGCGTTCAGCAGTTCTCGACCATACGCTTCGCCGTGCATGGGATTACAGGGGCGCCTCTTGCGCGGCTGCCTGGTGCGGCAGACGGGGTGCGTCTGTCGTCCCCAGCGGCAAGTGTGCAGACCTGCATCGCCAAAAATCGCGCTTGTAGTAAAGCGCAGTGTCGCATTCGGACGAATGTCGGAATTGCTTCGGTCCTCTGGCCCGGCGAACGACCGGCGAATGGCTCAACAGACTGCTTTAGAAGTGAATTCATGACTGCCGGGAACTGGTACGGCAATTGCTGTCTTCAGGCCAGCTCGGAAGTGCCGGAGTGCCGCATGCACCGTTTCGTCTCGATGAAGCAAAGTGGCGACAGCGCGCGGGCCCGCATCCCAGCTCCAGGTCAGGCGCGCCGGCGTAATTCCGGCCATTCTGGACGGTGCGAGTTGATCGCAACGGCGTCAGTGGCGGAGGTGAGGGAACATGTGCCGCGACGAGCTGAAAGTCTTGGCCATTGGCCCTTGAGATGGCGTGCGAGCCTTGCGCGCTCTCGTCCTCGGCAACGGCGATCTCGTGCGGCCCATCAAGCGCGTCGTCACCAGCATCGAACAAAGGAAGCGGAAGCGCTTCGCTCCACCGTGGATCCGGGCTGCGGAGACTTAAAGACGTACGTCGAGGCCCCGCCACCGCTATGGCCCCTAAAATGGCACAACCGCACACTTTTAGACGTCAGTCATGCTCAAGTCAGCGAGATGCTCGCCGACAGCGCGATATCGGCCACTTTCGCTCTTCGTAAAAGCCGGCGCTGCGCGCTGCGACGAGCCGAATCGCAACCAGAAGCCGACCTGGGACCGAATTGGACGCCGCACCGTTCTCCTCGTCAGCGCGCCCCCAGCAGCGGCATCACAGTGTGTCGACGCGACAGTTGCGATGTGTCCGCGCGCCTAGGCGATCGATGGCCGTCCGCGGCCTTCTCAAGCCGCCGCTGCTTCGAGGCGCCTATCCTTCCGAGCGCGTTTCGGGAGAGCTTAACCAACTCGGGAACTGCGTGCCGCAACGCTCGAGCGCTCGCATTGCAAAGAGGCGAAGCCAACGGTGAAGGCGATCGAACGACGCTCCGCCCTCAACAAGCTCCGCCCAACGACGCAGTACGACATTTGGGGCGCGCGGCCTCGAGAGGCGCTACATGGATCTTTTCAATTTCATCGAATGCGCCAAGGCAACGCACTCCATCAAGGTCCTGTTCGACCTTCTCGTAAGCTGCGCAAGTGAGAAAGGCTTCACTGAAGTCGCTTATGGAGCCCTCACTTTCGCCGAGGCATGTGGTCTACCCGAATATCTGCCCTCAGCGGTGACGGTGACCTTCCCGCCCGATTGGTGCGGCCGGTACGTTGAACGCAAGTACCGTGTCATAGATCCGGTGGTACGACGGGCACCAACGCTTTCGCGGCCGTTCCTGTGGGATCAACTTGCCAAGAAATGTCAGTTGCAACCCAGCGAGCAGCGCGTACTCGCAGAAGCCAAAGAGGCAGGTCTGAAGCACGGTATGAGCGTGCCGTTGTACGGACCATTGGGCCAAGTCGCTCTGGCATCCTTTGCATCCCCGTTCGACGATGCTGATCCGCAGTGCCAGATGAGTCATCTCAACGTATTAGCCTGGCACTTCCACATTGCCCTTGCCGAGATCTCGCGCCCCCCCGCGAGGGGCTCAACTTGCGAAGTTGCACTGTCAGAGCGGGAAAAAGATTGCTTGCGATGGGTGGGAGAGGGCAAGTCCTCCTGGGAAATAGGCAAGATACTCGAGGTGAGCGAGAATACGGTCAACTTCCATCTCAAGAACGCGATCCGAAAGCTCGGTACTTCAAACCGGACCCACGGAATTGCAAAGGCCATTCGCCAGAACCTCATTTGAATGCCCGGCCCGTCCCTTGCACCGACCGAATCGTTCGGTGAGAGGCGTCCGTCCTGGAACTGCAAACCACAAGCGTGGACATCGCCTCGAGCCGCACGGAGCCGTGGCAGCCGGTTCTCGTGGACGACCGCTTTCGCCGATTCGATAGCGCCAGCAAGGACTGACCAGGCGCCGAGCATTCCAGTAAGCACGGGCTTAGGTTCGCACGGACCGGCGGAACGGTCCTGATCGTGCCTATGCAGACCATGCTGGGCGGCGTCGCAAACTGCTGTCACTTCTGGGGGGACGGCAAGGTCATTCCCGCATTGGTCCAGTTACCGAATATCGGTCCTGACAGATCCTTCGGCAGACCGATCAGCAGGCCAATAGGACCTGCGTAACCGTGGCGATAAGCCATGACCACAGACCGGTCCTCGCTAGAGGTAAACTGGTATCTCCCCGTAAAATGTCGAGTTCGCAATACTGCGATGTTCGTGCTCCGACACAATGGGCAGCTGATTGGCGGAGGACCAGCGGCATCGCGGTCAGAAATAAGTGCAGTCGAGTCGATGAACTCAGATCGCTTGGAGTAGTTGTCGAGTTCCCCTCGCTCGGGAGCGCTGATCGTACCGGCGTCCGCCTTCGAGTTGAGGTCATGCATCCGATCGATCTCCGCATCCCGCTTCTGACGCACCTGCATCGCCGCACAATACGCAGCTTGTGCTTGCCGTTTCTGCTCGGTGAGTTGGGCTAGGCGGAAGTTATCGCCGTTATCCGCGGCTCTCTGAATCTCATCTGCCCGAAAGCCTTGATCGGCATGATAACGTCGATCCGCATCCTGGCGTCGCATCATCTCGTCCAGCAGTTCGGGGGCGAGATCGTTCATCTGCTTGACCTTGCTCTCGCTGACATACGTCTCGTTGCCTTGTGCATCGACATAGATAAGACTGGAATAGACCGGTGCCGCCTCAATCGTCCACACGGGAGGAAACGGTCCGTCAACGAAGCCGAACACAGTGTCATTTAGAGTCCCGCCGCCCACGTAATAGTGAGCCGGCGTCTCGCGATACTCGAGCTCGTGATGTGGTCCCAAGTCGTTCGAGCCACGATGATCGATGACGTCTTCAATGAACAGCACGCCAGGCGTACCCGGATGCGCGTCAATGTATCTCTTGGCTTGTTCATAACGAAGACTGCGACGCTCCGCTGTTTGTGGCGCTGGTCCATATACGTCCGCAAGAAACATAATGGTCGCGTCAATGGACCCCAACTCGGTAGTATCAGCCGGAACTGGGCTTGGAGCCTCTGGCGTTCCAAATGGCTCTTGGGCCGATTGATCATCAGCCTCACCTGCCGCGGCAGGTTGCTCCA
Organism: Bradyrhizobium diazoefficiens; assembly: GCF_016612535.1. Lineage (NCBI taxonomy): Bacteria > Pseudomonadati > Pseudomonadota > Alphaproteobacteria > Hyphomicrobiales > Nitrobacteraceae > Bradyrhizobium > Bradyrhizobium diazoefficiens. The sequence continues at coordinate 24,206 of NZ_JAENXS010000006.1, read as the reverse complement.
CCGCGGCAAGCAGGTGGGAATCTTGAGCATTGGCTTGAGCTTGAGCAAGAACGAGCATGCTACAAGCTACAAGTATCTTCCGCATTGGAGAGCCTCCGTTTTGGTGTGGTGCAGCCCAGGTCAACAAGCGCGGCAAACCGCACCAGTTGACCAGCTGGATCGAATATCGAGAGTTCTGAAGAAGTCCGGTTACGCGGGACGAAAATCATAGCGGTGCGCTCGTGCCCCTTGACAGATGCATCACTGCATCGAGCGGCTGAACGGGCCGATCCAGCCGTGATGAGTGGGGATCAATTCACTCGGCCTGTTCGACGATGTTGTCTTGCCAACGGTAGACAACGAAGCCGGGAGCCGAATTGTCTCCCTTGGCGTCGAATCGGACGACCCCGATCACCGTGTCAATTGGCTGCGAACGCAGCGTAGCTGCCACTTTCACAGAATCGAAAGCGCCCGCGCGTTTTGCGGCTTTCGCCCATGCCTGCACAGCAGCATAGGCGTAAAGCGAGTAACCTTCGGCAGATCGGTTGGAGGCCTTCAGTCGTGCCACGACGCTTGCCGCGTCAGCATTCTTGGTGGGATCCGGCATAAAGGTGAACAGTGTACCGTTTCCGGCTTTGCCCGCGATCATCGAAAAATCGTGGGTCATCAGAGGATCATTGGCCATCACGGTCATACCTGCACCTGCATCTGAGGCCTGGCGCACGATCAGCCCGACCTCATTGTAGTAGCCACCGATGTAAGCAAGCTTGATCCCGTCCGCCTTCATCCTCGAAACCAGGGCCGTGTAGTCCTTCTCCCCGGCCACATAACTTTGTCGCTTCACATCCGACATCCCGAGCACCCGAAGATGATTCGAGACGACATCGGCAATGCCTTTGCCAGCGGTGCTCTTGTCGTCGAGTACGGCAATCTTGGTGTTGGGGAAGTGCCGGCGGATATATTCAGCCGCCACGACGCCTTGCTGGTCGTCGCGCCCGCAGATACGAAACACGGATTTTATGCCACGCTCTGTGAGCGCGGGATTGGTCGATCCGGGCGATATCTGAACAAGTTGCGCCTCGTCGTAAACGTTGGACGCCGGTATCGACGAGGAGGAACAAAAGTGGCCAACGACCAACTTGACCTGATCTGATGCAAGCCGATTGGCGACGATGACCGCCTGCTTGGGATCGCATGCGTCGTCGGCGATGCTCAACACGACCTTCGTTCCTGGAAGGAGGCCTGACGCATTCAAATCATCGACGGCGGCAGCAGCGCCGTCTCGCATCTGCGCTCCCAGCGCAGCATTGCTTCCAGTCATCGGTCCTGCCACAGCAATATTGATGTCGGCCGCAGATGCAGCGGACATCAAAGCAAGGAGTGAAATCGCTGCGAGAGAAATGGCGCGATGGATTGACATTATGAGCTTCCCATATGGGCTTGAGTCTGCGACCGGATCTGCCTGGACTTATTTACTTTTGCTGAGGCGTCGCACAACGAGAGCCGTGGGACCGGAGGCCCTTGCTGGGAGCCGTTCTCCGCCCGATGCTCGCGCGCGTGCCGTGGTGAGTGAAAGATTTGCGAACGATGCCGCAAGGATCCTTTCTTCCGCCCAGCACTCGGGCTGCGTCAGAGGAAAGCTGGCTCGGACGACACTCGCGGGCGGCGCAAACGAATCCGCGCTGATCAGACTCTGGTAGCGCCATAACGATCCTTCATTGTTTTGCGAACGCCAAGGACGCGCACGGTGGAAAAACAGGCGTGCGGGGCCAAGGGCAACACACGCTCTTGAGAGCGTCCCCGCGCCAGCAGAGTCAATCTTACAATCTGACGTTACGTCCGATTCAAGTCCGTTTGAGACACGCATCTCGAATGGTCATGAGTGGTTCTCGTGAAGGGAGCGACAGCGGAAGGATGATGGAAAGGCATGAAAGAACCCTGAGCCGGAAACGCAGCATTCAAGGCCTGCGGTCGCTAATCCTTCAAATGAAGGACGCGTCTGAATCGGCGGCCGCGCTACTGCCTGTCCTGCAGTGCGGCCATTGCGAGATCAAGGTATTGCATCAAGCTGTGGTTCCAGCCGGCCAGGTTGCGTGGCGTGCTCAGTCGCGCAAGAACTTTCAGCATGGTTGAGGCCGCCGGGTCAGACCCCGCAATCTCTGTGATGAGCGCGCGCGCCTTGAGTGCCACGGCAGCGGCCCGCTCGCTGCAAGGGTGCTCGCCGCGATCAACACAGTCGCGTAATTCATCCCGGATCTTTCGCCAGCGCTCTTCTCGATCAACACCGACGGCGCACGTGCATGGCGGAGGCTGTGGGCGTGCGTCAGCGCGCGAGGCCGCACTCAGAGCAGCAGGAAGCTCATGCACGCTGACTTGCGTCTCAGAGCCCGTCGTCATGTTGCGCAAACGATCCCGCAACTGAGTCGTGCGTGCGACCTGAAGTTCAATTTGCTCCAGATGTTTGCGCAAGAGGTCAGTAAGTGAAGTCGTGCCCCCCATTGCTGTGCGAATATCGTTCAGCGAGAAGCCAAGCTCGCGCAGCGCACGAATTTGCGACACCCTTTGAATGCTTTCACGTTCGTACATTCGATGACCGCCGTCCGTACGTTCGGACGCACTGAGCAGACCCCTGTGCTCGTAGTGATGCAGCGTGCGTACCGTGACTCCGGTCGCCTCCGCAAGTTCTCCAATGCGCCATCGACGCCGTCGTGGTGTAGCTTTGATCATGATGTTCAATTGGAAGCCTACAACCTGACGTCACGTGAGAATCAAGCTACTTGAATCAGCTGGTTGAACAGTCGTCTCTTCGGGCGCAAGCAGGCTGGCTCTCCTCCGGTCGCCGCTCAACCGAGTGGGCGGATGGAAGGGCGTCGAGCAAGAGCATAAGGGACGCCAAGCCGGATTGGCTTGCTGCTGTGCGCTCCAGAACAAGTTTGGCGATTGTGATCCGGTTGTCAGGCGTTCGCATGCATGCCGGCAGCGACGCGATGACTTTATCAAACATCGCGCTGAGGACCGTGAGATCTTCCGGATCGTAGACACCACTATACTGCAGCAACATTCGGCTCCGTGTTTGTGATCGCGTTAGTGGCCGAGGCGCTTGACTGCGCCGTTAGGCGAAAAGACGACAGATCGGCAACGTTCATCGAGGAAGGAGCGATAAGCGCCCAAGTGACGCGGTTGTGCAACAGCGACCGACTTTGCCTTGCCTGAAAGCGAGGCAGCCGATGCCAAGCGAATCTAGGTAATCGAATGCTCTGCGGAATCCACAGCGGACTGGTGCGCGAAACCGACGGCGAACTGTTCGGGTCAGAGCATCGCGGCGCCTGAACGATCACCGCCAGAGATGAGAGGAGATGCGGCAGGAATAGAGATGTCGCGGCGATCGCAACTGAGAACGGCCGATGAGAGCGGCTTGCTTGCGGTGCGTCATTGAGAGACCAGCAGGCGTTCTTTTGCGCGGGGGGCCAAGGACCGTCGAACTATCATTCCCGTATTCGTGCGGATACGCGAGCCGGACTACCGGCTGAGATCTGCGCGGTGGTGAGTTCAGGGAGGACACCGGCAGGCGCAGGCGCGAGGCGGTTTCTGCATGGTCCGAAACGGGATCAACTTGCACGTCCGTGCATCCCTTGGCGTGTTCGACATGTGCAGCAGCCGCACATTGCGCCTTGCCAATCGCGCCAACTGATTCGCGATTTCGTCATCGATCGACATCGATCAGCACGGCCAGAGACCAATGACATGTTGGCTCCATTACTAGGGACGATCGCAAGCGACACATTGCATGTCGATGAAAGCGACGGGAGTGCGCGGCTACCACCAAAGTGATGCGTCGTCAAATTGTCGCGGCGACAGAGTGAGGTCGACGCAACACACTTGGCGACATCAGCGGCCCGAGTGTGCTGCATCTGCTCAGCCCTTCGCTATGGGCTCGACGTCATGCGCCGGCTCTGACGGCGGGGTCAGAACAGTTGAACGCGAAGATGCAACAAAAGAACATTTGAGTCCTTCTGCCGCCATTCACTAGCAGGTTGCTTTCAGTTCACATCTGAATTGTGCAACGGTGTTCCATTCACTTCGAAGGCGAAAAGGCCTTGCGAGTTGATGCGGTGGCGCGCGCCGATGGCATGCGCGAGGCCTGCTCCAACAATAGGGTCCGCATCCAGATGCTTGCCGGATCGGTATTGTGAAGGGCCGGCCATTGGACCGCCTCGGTGAAAGACGGGATTGCCAGCGGAAGATCGACGATCCGCAGGGGCATCGTCTTTCCGAAATGCCTGGCGAGCAACGAGGGCATCGTGCCTATCCGACCAGTGCCCAAGAGCATGGGCGGATCATGCTGAAGCTCTGCACGACAACCTCGAGGCGTCGCTTGAGACCGTGCTCAATCAGGAACGAGTCCTCGATCGGAGGCCTCCGCGTGCGCCCGAATTGGCTGCTACGTGTCCCATCGACATGTATTTCTCGAACGTCAGCTTGCGTGAGAGCTGCTTGTTGGTCCGGCACCCCACGCATACGAGTTTCTCCTCGAACAGCGCCGCTCTTGGATGGGAGCGCGACACGTACATTTCCGGCAAGACAAGGAAGTCGATCTCACCGCGCTGAAGAAGCTCATCGGGGTCGTCGGCGAGGGGCAGAAAGTCCAACGCGACGCCCGGAGCCTCTCGTGCGAGCCTCTCCACGATCGCCTGAAGAAACACGATCATGACGAAGTCTGAAACGCCGATCCTGAACCGGCGATCCGATAAAGCTGGGTTGAACGCATCCCGCGAAATAATGGAGAGCTGGATGTGCAGCAGGGCTTCGCGAATTGGGCCAGCGAGTGCTTCCGCGCGTGGGGTCGGCACGAGTTCTTTGCCCCTCATCGCAAATAGTTCGTCGCGAAAGTAGAATCGCAAACGGCCAACCGCCGCGCTCATGGCCGGCTGGCTCAGATTGATTCTGCGCGCAGCCGCGGTGAGGTTGCGCTCCGTCATCAGAGCGTGAGCGCCACGAGAAGTTTCAGATCAAGCCTTTGAAACGCATGGCGGGAAGTATCCAATCCGTGGATGTCTACCATAGAAACAATCGATTTTACCGATTGATGCAGTGCGAGATATCAAAAACGCGGATCGGAGTCAGGCGTACCACAATGATTATTGATCGTTGCTCCAGCCCCGTGAGGGATCTTCTAGCGTCCTCTAAGCATCCACCGCGGCGCATGTCCATCGCGACCCCGCCATTGCTCGGTTCGCGTACGGATGGCAAGCGTGCTGGCGACGCGTCCAAGCGGATCGCGGCTCGAAGGCGATCTGCCCAAAGCGCTGCTGGAACATCTGCGCCATCTCATGCGGACGGCCGGCCCGCCGCTCCTCAATGTTCTCTCCATCGTGAACGCGGCTCCTCCGAGCGGAGGGCACTGGGCAAGGCGCGCCGACGTGTCACGTTGGCTCATGACTGCGCCGGGTGAGAATGAAAAACTCGCGTGCATAAAATGCCAGATCAGATCTCGAACGTCACCACGGGGACCACAATGAACATTGCTATATCCAACGATACAGGAGTGTTCTCTACGCACTCCAAAGTGCGGTGGAGGGTGTGCTGGGAAAACGAGTTGGAGCTTGCCGAACACATCGAACTGTCCGAGTTCTTTCGCAAGACATACGGGCCGACCGGTGAATTCAACGCAAAGCCGTTCGAAGGGGGACGAAGCTGGGCCGGCGCGAGGCCTGAGCTTCGTGTCATCGGCTATGATGCACATGGCATAGCAGCTCACATCAGCGCACTGCGCCGCTTCATCAAAGTCGGAGAGGTCGACCTGCTCGTGGCCGAGCTGGGATTGTATGGCGTACGTCCGGATCTGGAGGGGCTGGGGATCACGCACTCAATGCGAGTGATGTATCCGCTGCTGCAGCAGCTCGGTGTTCCGTTTGGTTTTGGCGCTGTACGGCCGGCATTACAGAAGCATGTGACCAAGCTGGTCGGCCGTCAGGGTCTCGCAACGATTTTGCCCGGAGTGAGCGTGCGCTCAACTCGGCCGGATATTTATCTGGACCTGCCGCCGACCCGTACCGACCACGATTTGGTGGTTCTGGTCTTCCCAATCGGACGTCCGATAAGCGAATGGCCGGCCGGGACCATGATTGATCGGAACGGGCCAGAGCTGTGACCTCTCTCGGCGGCTTGTCGGAAGCGCGAGGCGAGCACGTATGCGCCACCGGAGATCGTAACGTTTACCTGACCTTTGACGACGGTCCTGATCCACGCTGGACGGCTTCCATCCTTGACGTTCTCGCGGAGTACGGGGTGCCGGCGACGTTCTTCGTGATCGGGGCGTGCGCGGCAGCTTACCCGAAGCTGATCCAACGAATGATCGCAGAAGGGCATGAAGTCGGAAACCACACGATGACCCATCCCGATCTCTCCAGATGCGAACCAGCTGAGGTGGAACATGAGATTCAGGCGGCGAGCGATGTCATCAGGGCAGTTTGTCCCGAGGCACCGCTGCGGCACATACGTGCTCCGTATGGCATCTGGACTGACCAAGTACGCGCGACATCAACCAAAGCCGGACTGATCCCCTTGCACTGGTCAGTAGACCCGAGAGACTGGTCTCGTCCCGGTGTTCCGGCGATCGTTGACGCAGTGCTGACGTCGGTCCGGCCTGGTGCTGTTGTGCTCTTGCACGACGGATGTCCTCCCGGCGAGCGCGAGCAAGCCGTCGATTGCGGTCGCGATCAGACCGTCGAGGCGCTTTCCCGGCTGATTCCGGCATTGGGCGAGCAAGGGTTCGCCATCTGCTCACTTCCTCAATCCCATTGAAAAAAGAGACGTCCCCCCATGAATGTGCTTGCCACAACAAGCGTTGTCGTCGTGTCGTCCTACGCCCTGCTGTCCACGATCTACAGGAGCATGCAGACGCTCAACGCGCTCCGAACACAGGTGCCGTCCCCGACTGACTACGCTTCAGAGACCGGCCCGCTGCCGAGCGTCGATGTGATCGTGCCCTGCTTTAACGAGGACCCGCGCACGCTGTCGGCGTGCCTGGAGTCGATCGCAAGCCAAGACTACGAAGGGCAGGTGCGGGTATATGTGGTCGATGATGGCTCGGATAATCGTAGATACCTGTGGCCCGTGCAGGACGCCTATGCAGATGATCCACGGTTCAACTTCATGTGGCTGGGAAAGAATGTTGGCAAGCGCAAAGCGCAAATTGCAGCGCTGCACCGCTCGTCCGGCGATTTGGTTCTCAACGTCGATTCCGATACGACAATCGCTATCGACGTGGTGACCAAGCTTGTACGAAAGATGCAAGATCCAGCCGTTGGCGCTGTTATGGGGCAGCTCACAGCCAGCAATCGAAGCGGCTCTTGGTTGACCAGGCTGATCGATATGGAATACTGGCTAGCCTGTAATGAAGAGCGTTTGGCGGAAGCTCGCTTCGGAGCCGTCTTGTGTTGCTGTGGCCCGTGCGCCATGTATCGGCGAACGGCGCTCGATTTGGTCCTCCACGAGTACGAGACGCAGTATTTTCGAGGAAAGCCAAGTGACTTCGGCGAGGACCGCCATCTCACGATCCTGATGCTCGCGGCCGGATTTCGAACTGAGTACGTTCCTGACGCGATCGCCGCAACCGTCGTTCCGGATAGGCTGGTGCCATATCTGCGTCAGCAATTGCGGTGGGCACGTAGTACGTTCCGGGATACGGCGCTTGCGCTCCCCTTGTTGCCAAGGCTCGACTTCTACATCACGCTGGACATTGTCGGGCAGAACCTGCTTCCGCTTCTGCTCGGCCTTTCAATACTGACCGCGCTTGCGCAAATCGCAGTTACGAGCGAGTTACCGTGGCTGACAATACTGGTCATCGCGTGCATGACCATGGTTCGCTGTAGCCTGGCAGCATTTCGTGCCCGACAGCTTCGCTTTCTCGCTTTCGCTCTGCACAAGCCGATCAGCATGTTCTTGTTACTTCCTGTGAAGGCATATGCGCTGTGTACATTGAGCAATAGCGACTGGTTGTCGCGCAAGGCCGCCAATATGCCAGACTCAAGTGAAGGCCAGGCCAGCACGCTGAGGCAGAGCGCCAGGTTAGATGCCGCAGGCCATTCGGGTATTGCACCGTCGATGGGCGAAACGGCTACACGTGCACATGCTTTTGACGTTGACGGTACCTGACAGGTCTGGAGGCGAGGCGGGACTGTGCGCGTCAAGGAGGTGAGAAGCTCGTGAGCCTAGATAAGAACTATCAGTTGCTAGAGCGAGAATTGGTCGCAGATGACCCGTGGCGTCTGGACGCGAATCCGTTCGAGCGGGAGCGATACACGCAAATGCTTCGGATGTCGCTCTCCCGCCAAAGCATCACAAGCGCGTTGGAAGTCGGGTGCGCGGCGGGCGCATTCACCGAGATGCTCGCGCCTCACTGCAAACGGCTCACGGTCGTCGACGTCGTGCCGCAGGCCATTAGCCGCGCACGTCGCCGAACGGAGAGATGGTCACATATCGGCTGGAAAGTCGCCGACCTCCAACACTTCTCGCCACCAGAGCGGTTCGACCTTATTGTGGTAGCAGAAGTCCTCTATTACCTCAGCGACACGCTGGAGATGCGCGCAGCCGTCGACAACTTGGTCGGAATGCTCGCGCCAGACGGACTTGTGGTGTTCGGATCGGCGCGCGACCACATCTGCCGACGCTGGGGTCACGTGGCCGGTGCAGAGACGGTCATCGCCATGTTGAATGAAGCGCTGGTCGAGGTCGAGCGTGTCCAATGCAAAGGTGAGTCGGATAACGAAGATTGCTTGATCGCCAGCTTTCGGAGACCGGCTGCATAAGCAATCCGGTTTGCAGGCTGACATATCCATGTCAGAGTTGTCGTATCGCAGACGGATGGCATAGCGATTGTTGAAGGCGAGATCAGCGGGCTGGCCGCGCCGAGAAATTGGTATCAGAAGGAATAGATAAAATGCTCGGCGGCGTCGAAGCAGCGCCAATCGCAAGGCGGACAATCCCGATGGAGCCTGCGCCGGTCACGCCGGCTGACAGGGGGGCCGAGCGCGTGTCGAACGTGGCGATCGACTTCACGGCCGTGAAAAAGTCTTACGGCGAGAAGGTGGTCGTCGACCAGCTGTCGTTCACGGTGGCTTCGGGAGAGTGCTTCGGCCTGTTGGGGCCGAACGGCGCGGGAAAGAGCACGATTGCGCGTATGATTCTCGGGATGTCCACGCCCGAGGCTGGCAAGATAACTGTGCTCGGCGAGAAAGTGCCGGCCCGTGCTCGATTGGCGCGCAAACGCATCGGCGTCGTTCCACAAGCTGACAATCTTGATCTCGAGTTCACCGTACGTGAAAACCTCCTGGTGTTCGGGCGCTATTTCGGGATGACGGCAAAGGATGTCGAGAAGATCACGCCGTCCCTTCTCGAGTTCGCCCGCCTTGAGAGCAAGGCGAATGCGCGGGTGACAGAATTGTCCGGTGGCATGAAGCGGCGTCTTACGCTGGCGCGGGCGCTCATCAACGATCCGGAGATCCTTATCTTGGATGAGCCGACCACCGGACTCGATCCGCATGCGCGGCATTTGATTTGGGAGCGGCTGCGGGCGCTGCTGTCGCGCGGCAAGACCATCCTTTTGACGACGCACTTCATGGAGGAGGCGGAGCGATTGTGCGACCGCCTGTGCGTCCTCGAGGCAGGACGCAAGATCGCCGAAGGGCCGCCACACACATTGATCGACGAACAGATCGGTTGCCCGGTCATTGAGGTTTACGGTGGTGACCCGAACGAGCTCTCCGCTCTCGTCAAGCCGCTCGCTCAACGTACCGAAATCAGCGGCGAGACGCTGTTTTGCTATGCGCCGGATCCAGAGCAGGTGCTCGCGCGGCTGCGTGGGCGGACCGGTCTTCGTCTGCTTCAGCGGCCACCGAACCTTGAGGACGTCTTCTTACGGTTGACCGGACGGGAGATGAGGGACTGAACGATGTGGGAGCAGTATGCGGCGGCTCTGCCCGCCAATGCGTGGAACTGGAGCGCCGTATGGCGCCGGAATTATATGGCTTGGCGCAAAGCGGCGCTGGCATCGCTTCTTGGAAACCTCGCTGAGCCCATGAGCGCCTTGTTCGGTCTGGGCTTTGGCCTGGGACTGATGATCGGCCAAGTCGATGGCATTTCATACATCGCCTTTCTGGCAGCTGGGATGGTCGCGACAAGCGCGATGATTTCCGCGACCTTTGAAACCGTCTATGGAGCCTTCGCTCGGATGCACGCCCAGCGCACCTGGGATGCGATCCTTTGCACGGAGCTCACACTTGGCGACGTTGTTCTCGGTGAATTGGCGTGGGCAGCGACAAAAGCCGTTCTGGCCGGGACGGGAATTACGATTGTAGCCGCTGCGCTGGGCTATGCGGCATGGCCGTCCATCCCTTATGCGCTGCCAGCCATTGCGCTCACCGGTGTTGCCTTCGCCAGCCTCGCCATGGTCGTGATAGCGCTCGCGCCCAGTTACGACTACTTCGTGTTCTATCAGACTCTCTTTCTCACACCCATGATGTACTTGTGCGGTGCGATTTTTCCGGTAGCTCAACTGCCTATCGCGCTGCAGCGCGTAGCTGAGGCGTTGCCGCTAGCACATTCGATCGACCTCATTCGGCCGGCAATGCTGGACCGGGACGCCAGCAGCGTCGGCCTGCATGTTGGCGTACTTTGCATATACACTGTCGTCGCGTTCGTCGTATCGGCTTTGCTGCTTCGTCGCCGGCTGATGCGTTGAACAAACGCCAAGCATAGTGTGAATCGGTTCTGCGGAAAAGTCACGGGTGGAGGCCGGCGGCAAGGATGCTCTTATCTTGCCGATATATCCGCTTTATGGAACGATAGTATCACGTGTGGCCTGACCTTGCCTCATTGGTAGGGGTCGAACTGTCTCGACCTTGTCAATCAGGAGCTGTCGCAATGTTGAAATCCGAACGATCGCCTGAGCCATTCGTCATCCTCGCGATGCCGAGGACCGGCACCCATTATCTGGAAGAATTGCTCAACGAACATCCAAGCGTGGTGAGCAATGGGGAATTGCTCAATGAGTTTGATCCAAATTGGCCCGACAAGGCGCGGCTCCTACGTAGCGATTGTGAGCTTCTGGAGCGTGCCTACTTGCGCTATCCAGCACGGAGCGACAAAAACGATGTGACGCATGTTGGCTGCAAGATCAACGAGCCGCAGTTTCATCACCGTCCGGGAATGATGGCTGAGCTGGCCGGTTGGCCGCGCCTTAAGATCGTCGTGTGTCGTCGAAATCCGCTGGAATCGCTCCGCTCACTCGTGCAGGCGAGGCAAACCGGTGAATGGTTGAAATACGACTCTGACAGCGACGGCAAGCCACCGCCGCTCGTCAGCCTAAGCCTCAACACCTGCGAAACCTACTTCAAGGCCACCGCTGAGTTCCACGACAGGATCAGGCAGTCGTTCGCCTCGTCCAATATCGTTGAGCTCGAGTATGAGAGGCTTGTTCGCGAGCCGCGCCTGTGCTTGGAGCGGGTTTGGGAATTCCTCGGCCTTCCTGTGCGGCCTGTTTCCGGTCGCCTCAAGCTTCAGCGCCAGGAAGTGCGACCGCTAGACCAAACCGTAGAGAACTTTGATCAGTTGCGTCGCGAATTCAAAGAAGGACCTTACGCCAAGTACTTTGAGGCTGTTGACGCCTGAGAATGGCTCTATGCCGGGGCGCCTGCGTTCAAATGCCCCCTGGTGGAGGCAAGAGCAGCGCTATGAACGGTTGGGGTTACCCGCGCGCAGGCATCTCGAATTGGCATGCGTCATTGGATGGCCGCATGGTTGCTGATGACTGCTCGAGGATGAGCCGCGTGCGGCGGCGTTCAACATCGGTAGGACCTTCACTCGCGCTTGCAGCCCAGATCTACTGAGCGAAGTTGTGCGCAGCTGTGCGCGAAGGAAGAAGGTCCTGTGGCGCGGTCCCCGCGGTGCCGCTGTCGGAAAGCCAACGGACTTGGTGTCTCGAACTCGCCAAGCAGGTCGTAAACCACAGGACTTAGCTTCACAACACGCGTGAATCACTCTGTCGGTAGAGATGGCCCAATTCCTGCACCAAGAAGGTTGAGCGTAACCTGATAGGAGGCGTGTTTGAGGGCCGATCTGCCGAACAAAGATGCGGTCGCCAGACCAATGTCGGTTGACAACGATCGCAGTTCCAAACCCGAGAAGGCCCGCGCCCGGCGGAGAGAACGAAAGACGCTGCTGCTGACCGGAGCATCGCGTGGCATAGGTTACGCCACGGGAAAGCTGTTTTCGGACGCCGGCTGGCGTATCATTTCTTGTGCGCGCCAGCCGATCGATGCGCGGCGATGCCCTTGGGAGGGCGCATCCAATGGTCATGTCCAGCTCGACCTCAGCGACCATCGCTTGCTGCCGCGCGCCATCGCCGACGTCAAAGAGCGCCTCGCGGGCGCGCCGTTGCACGCCCTGATCAACAATGCAGCGATGTCACCGAAGACGTCGAGCGGCGCACGACTAACATCGTTGGCGACCTCGATCGAGACCTGGATGGATGTATTCCATCTCAATTTGGTGGCTCCAATTCTGCTAGCGCAAGGGCTCTTTGCCGAATTGAAAGCCGCGTCCGGATCAATCGTCAACGTGACTTCAATTGCAGGCTCCCGGGTGCACCCCTTCGCCGGCAGCGCATACGCGACTTCGAAAGCCGCTCTTGCGTGTCTCACACGCGAGATGGCTCACGACTATGCGCCGCATGGAATTCGTGTGAATGCGATCGCTCCGGGCGAGATCAAGACGGACATTTTGTCACCAGATACGGAAGCACGGGTCGTACCGAACATTCCGCTGCGCCGGGTGGGGACCCCTGAAGAGGTCGCTAAACTCATCTTCTTCCTGTGTTCGGATGACGCCAGTTATATTACCGGCGTCGAAGTGCCGATCAATGGTGGCCAACACCTCTGATCGGCCGAAGATGGAGCGATACGTGCACGACACAAGCGTTGTCTCCCTGGCCGGCACCTGCGACCGTCAATCGGAACGGCAAAGAAGAGACAGATCAAGGAATTCAGGCCAGAAATCTGGTCACGACATCCGTTGTGCCGGACCAAGGTGCAAGACATTTGCGCTTGCTCTTGCGGACGCGTTGCCGAACAGCGCCGTTTGCGATCAGGAGCCCGTCAAGGCAAAGCCTGCGGGTTCAGATGCAAATCGGCTCCGGTCATTCATCGCAACACCTTGGACGATCGAAAGAATGCGCTACTATGCATCATGGTGCCAATGAGCACGATCAAAACCGTCTGTGTCTATTGCGGCTCCGGTCGCGGAACCAATCCCCACTTCACCGAAGGTGCCAAGGCATTCGGCAAGGCGCTCGCCGAGAACAACATTCGCCTGGTCTATGGCGGCGGCTCGCTTGGCCTGATGGGCTCGATTGCGACCTCCGTGTTGGATCACGGCGGCATCGTCACCGGCATCATTCCCGAATTCCTGCGGAAGCGCGAGAAAGCACTGGCTCGGGTGCAGGAGATGATCGTCACCCCCGACATGCACGAGCGCAAGCGGCTGATGTTCGAGCGCTCCGACGCTTTCGTGGCGCTGCCGGGCGGCGTCGGCACCCTGGAGGAGCTGGTCGAGCAACTGACCTGGAAGCAGCTTGGCCGTCACGCCAAGCCCGTGCTGCTCGCCAATATCGACAATTTCTGGGATCCACTGTTCTTGTTGCTGTCGCACATGCGCCAGACCGAGTTCATCCGCGTCGGCTTTTCGGTCGATATCCTCAAGGCCGATCGCGTCGAGGATATTCTGCCGAAGCTGAAATCGGCGGCGGCCCAGATCGCCGAGGCGGAAAAGCAGCTTGCCCCGGAGATCGCGCGGAAGCTCTAGAAGATTATTCAGCCGGAAACGTCACCGCCGCGATCCGGTTGCATCAGGATCGACGACGAAGGCTGCGTAGTACTGCACGCGGCCATGCGGGCGGATGCCCGGCGCGCCATTGGATGCGCCGCCGCTCGCAAGCGCTGTGGCATGAAACGCGTCGACCTCGCCTGTTGTTTTCGTCCGCAGGCAGATGGGCACGCCATCGGTGCTGGTACTCGGAGCCAAATGCGCGCGTATCGCAAGCGGATTGGCCTTCGGATGCGCCGTACTTCAGCCGCTTTGTGAGGACGCGCCGTCATTCGTCTTCCTGCCTAGCAGCTTTCCGGTCTTGCGATCTACAAAGTGCAGCCGGGAACAGGCGGGGCAAAAGACGCCTTGAAACTGGTGTTCGGCCGCTTCGTCGTCCATTAGCCGATGCTGAACCATAACTCGTGTGATCGGACAGAGGAAAGTGATGGTGCGCATATCTGCCTCTTGCTGCTGCGCTCGGATGAACAGAAAAACGGCCCGGCGGTGCGCGACCTCGCAACCCGCGCAGGTCCAGGCTTGCCATTCGGGATCAATCCGAATTACGGCACCTGAACCGGGGCCGCCTTGTTCTCGCGCAAAACGCCATCACTCATGTTTTAGATCGATGATCAATTCGTCGATTGGCGCGGCAAATGTCTCGCGCGATCTTCTTCAGTCGGAGTGAACCGAACTGCAAGGTGCTGCTCATCTTGATGGAGTATGGCATAAACAGGGATAGCGGTCGGTCAGGAGCGGTCTTCTGACGAAGCGTGCTTCAGGAGCTGTAAGCGCTGCCGAACGGTCCGAAAACAAGTCGGTTTGGACATCGCGTGCGCTCGTTGCAAGCTTCAGCGACGTGCTGCATCAACATGGTCACCGCCCGCGGGCCAGTTGAGTCCGGATGCCGAACATGCGGGAACTTGCGCCTTTGACATTAGAGAGCGCAAGCAGGAGCTGCTGCATGATCGTTCAGGGGAGTTGCGCTCTCGGCAGTTTCCGTATGCAGCCCGGGTCGACCAACCGCATCGACGCAGCTGGTGCCTTGATCGCACCCATGGGGATGGGCTTGGCTCGATCGCGTCTAGCTGCGAATCGTACTGGGAACGGCATTGCCACCTTCACGAGGCAGTCCTTGGAACCAACGGTGTGCTTGTGGAACGCACATGGGCTTTGTGGCGCTGAGGGGCGTGTTGTTGAGCTCGAAACGTGGCATTCGCCGATATCTCGATCCATCGAGTGTGCTTGCTCGTGCAAGCCAGCGGGAGCGCGGCCAGATGGCCGCGAGCCCGTGGGTGGCTTGGCGTTTACGAGAACGTGGCGAAGAACAAGAGAGCGCCCCAAAGCATCAAGATGAGGAGAAGGGCCGCGAGCGGCCACCGGCTCCGGGTCCTCAGGGGCTTCGAGGCACCAGACGAAAAATAGCCATCGCCCTCATTCAGCTGTAGTCTTGGTGTGCGCCAGTGCATGATTCATCTCCTATTCTGTGTGTGTCAATTGTCGGTCGAAGGTCCGAACTCGTGGCCAAAGCGAACCGGCCCGCTACGACTCACCACGATGCTGGTGTTGATAAGCTCCGATCGTCAGCCGTCATATGTCGGCCGAGAAAGCCTCATGCGGCGCAGCGTGGTTCTCCGACTCGGTTATTGCCCGAGAATGCTGCTCGTCTCGGCGCGATAGGCGTCTTCGTCGGCTCGTTCGCGCTTCCCAACGGCCTGGTCGTCGCTCTGCCAGACAATCAGGCTTTTGCAGCACGAGGTAGGAACCGAGCTCGGCTCACTTCAAGAGACTGGATCATCACGGGGCGGCGTCGCCCTGGCTGAACTCAGCTGTGGACCGAGACGATGTTCTCGCTAGGAAGCCTGCGCCCCCCCTGCCAGATCAATGGAGGATCACTTTGACGCTTCGAGAACGCCACACAGCTCAGCATGGCATTGGAGACACTCTACCTTGACCTTGGTTCGATCCATTTCCGTTCGTCGGAATTGCTTCAGTGGACAAGCTCAGCTTGCATTGCTCGCGCGCCATTTGAACTGGATGTAGCGGCCGGTTCGGCGGTCCATGGTGAGTCGAGTTCCTATCAGTGATTCGTGCCGACGGCTGATGAAGCCGGCGACGGTCATAGTCAGCGAAGCTGACCGCCAGCTGACGGACGTGACGGTTGTCCGAGCGAGAACGCTTGAGGCGGGTCCGCGCTAAGAGTTCTTTCGCGCGCAGCTGCCGTCTCGTCGGAGATTCAATGAGGCGAGTGCTCGTGCGCGCGCTACAATCCTTTCATCGCTTCTGCGCGTGATGACGGAATGCCCTGGCTTGGCATGGCCGCGTCAGTGATTGCTGTTTCACTCGTGATGTCCGCTCGTCTGTTGACTTCAATCAAGCTCTGCAGTTCGTTGTCGGCAGCATGGCCCTAAGATTGGCGCGGCCTATCCTGGAGACTGTGTTCAGTTCGATTCAACCATTGCCCACAGACTGACGATCCTCTCGTCGGAGGTTTGGTCCGCACCAATTGTCATTGTCTTGAAGCAGATTTGGGGCTGACGCAGGATGGTCCCCTCCGATTGCAAGCGAGCAAAGCCGAATTTGAGCACGAGCGCATCGTGATCGCCGAGCGCGCTGAACGCGCATGAAGATGGCGTGCAAGAGCGCGCGCTAGTAGAAGCCAAAGAGGAAGCTCGACCCATGCGCGCCGAGAGGTTGAGGCTCGTAAAAGTTTCGATCAGCTTAACACTGTTGAATCTCCAGGAAGAAGAAAAATGCTAGGAGGGGACTTTGCGCTGGGGGCTTTCCCAATGTTGGATACAGCTACCACCGCGCTCTTGCGCGCGGTCTTCGAAGAGGTCTGCGAGGGCGTGTCCGGTCACGAGACCGGCGCCCGCACCCATGTGGCCTCCAAAATTCTAGAAGCCGCCACCAAGGGGGAAACCTCGCCCGACCGTCTGCGGCAGGTCGGCCACGAAGCTCTCTCGCGTGCGCCGACGATGTGGCGATAATCGCGAGAGCCGGTGACGTCGAGGCACAGTGCTTGGCATTGCTGGTGATGTTTCGGGTTCGCCGCGCTGGCCGGCCTCGAGCGTCCCTTGGCGATCCCGGCGACCAGCGGCCAGGCTTGGGCCGAACGCACCGGACGACCGGCTTCGCACATGCTCAACCCTGACATTGTTTCACAAGCGCTGATCTAGCGCACGAACCGCGGCTGCTGCATAACCGAAAATGGACGCGCCATGTCGGAGAGTATGGAAGCTCGTCGGAGTGATTCAAGGCCGGCGGCCGAAAAGCTCAACCTGAGTGCTTCAGACTTTTGCCTATCGCAGCTTGCGGCGTGGACGCACCACGGTCGGCGCGTACGCCGTCAGCGCCGGCGCGTCGCCCGCGAACAGGGCGAACGCTTTCTGACGGTGCTGAAGTTGCCGAGATAATCAGAACGCCGTCGGCCTGGAAAAGTCGTTTGCGCCCGCAGTCCCAACGCGAGGAGGCCCCGCGGTCGTCCGCTCGCCTTCAAACCCCAGCTTGAAATCGAGGCGATCCAACTGAGCGCAAATGCGCCGCCTCCTGAATGGGCTGATCCTGACACCACTGCTGGCCGGTGCGGATGACTGATAGCCATCATGAATGTCACGCGGTTTGCATCCGCGCATCTCCTGCCGAAACGACCATGCTCTATCCATTAGGTTAGCAAGGAAACCCCCGTTCCGCGCCATCCCTCTTGTCAGCCTCGGAGGCCCTGTATTTCACGTAAATGGCGTCATAGTTATGGATTTTCATGGAAAATTTCGACTTTTCATGACAGATTGCCCCACCGGGCAACTCGGCTACCACGACCTAGGTCGAATTTTCATGGAAAATACCCCAAAATATCGTTTTTCAGAGCCTGTAACGACTTTTCACGGCTCGAGGCTGCCCGAACGCGCCACGCCGGTGGGATACGCGGCGCTGATCGACGCCCTCGGCTTGAAAGTTCCGATGCCGCGCACGCTATCCGCCGTCGGCCCCCGCCATAAGGCATACCAGCAAGACGGTTGGCACATTTACACGCCACGCCACGCGCCGCTGGCCAGCCTTGAAGGACATCTGACCTTCGCCCTCAAATACGAAGGGCTGGACCTGCTGATCCTCAAAGCCCTGTTTCAGGCAAGCGGACCAGAGCCGATCGAGGCCATGGTCAGGGGCACGCCGACCGGCACCTATGCCCGACGGAGCTGGTTTCTGTACGAGTGGCTGCTCGGCAAGACCCTCGATCTGCCGGCTGCAGAGAAGGGCACTTACGTGCTCGTTGTCGATCCCGATTTGCAATGGACAGCAGCCGCGGTTACCTCCACGCGTCACCGCGTCAAAAGCAATTTGCCTGGGACGCCGTCCTTCTGCCCGATGATCTTCCGGACAGAGACCTTACGTGAATTCACCAAACGCAACCTGCCGGCGCGCGCACGTGAGGTCATTGCCGACTTGCCCGCCGACGTGCTGGCGCGCACGGCCGCCTTCCTGCTGCTAAAGGACTCGCGCTCAAGCTTTGAGATCGAAGGCGAGCATCCGCCGCAGGAGCGCATTCAACGCTGGGGTAGAGCCATTGGCGAAGCCGGGCGCAAGCCGATCGACCTCGACGAACTGCTGCGCCTGCAACGCATCGTCATCGGCGACGATCGCTTTGTGCTGCTGGGCCTGCGCAACGAGGGGGGCTTTGTGGGCGACCGGGACCGCGACTCCGGCGCGCCCTTGCCGGACCATATCAGCGCAAGGCACGAGGACCTGCCGTCCTTGATCGAGGGGCTGGTCGCGTTCGACCGCAAGGCAGCGCCGGATCTGGACGCGGTCCTTGCCGCCGCAGTCCTCGCCTTCGGGTTTATCTATATCCACCCGTTCGCGGACGGCAACGGCCGCCTGCACCGCTATCTGATCCATCATATTCTGGCGGAACGCGGCTTCAATCCGCCGGGCATGGTGTTTCCAGTCTCCGCCGCTATTCTGGATCGCATTAACGATTACCGGCGCACTCTTGAAAGCTATTCGGTCCGCCTGCTGCCTTTCATCAAATGGGAGTCGACAGACAAAGGGAATGTTCGGGTCCTCAACGAGACGGCCGATTTCTATCGTTTTTTCGACGCCACGCCTCACGCCGAATTCCTCTATGAATGCGTGGCAAGGACGATCGATGTCGATTTGCCGGCGGAAGCCAGATATCTGGAAGCTTACGACACATTCAGGCGTAGCGTGACGGAGATCGTCGACATGCCGGACGGCACCGTCGACCTGTTGTTTCGCTTCCTGCGCCAGAACACGGGTGTTCTGTCGAAACGTGGCCGGGAAAACGAATTTGCCAAACTGACCGACGATGAGATCACCAAGGTCGAGGCGAGTTACAGGAATGCGTTTCCTAAGTAACTGCATCCCAGTGCAGGCGCACACACGGATGATTCAGCGCCGCGACCGGCAACATCACTCGTATCCCATGCGAGGTACACCTGGCGGCGGTACTATGACTCGCGGCACGAACATCGCGCCGCGATCACGCCCGGAAGACCCTTCAGGATCTCAATTCTGGCTGACTGAATAGAAGGCAGCACTTTTCCAGGCATCAGGCCGGAAGTGAATTCGCTAAAACGGTTTATAAATCGCACGAAATGCGACGCGTCGCAAGATTGCTAATTTGATCTTTCGTGCTAGAAGCCCCGCTCAACAACGAGTGGAGAGTTGCAATGGCAAAGAAAGTGAAGAAAGTAGTCCGCCGCGAGTACACGAAGGCGGACGTCAAAGAACTTCGCGCGCACTCCAAGGCGAGGGTGCCCGTAGCGAAGATCGCGAAGTCAATGAAAAGGACGGAAGGTTCTCTCCGTCAAAAGGCAATCAAGCTCGGCATCTCTCTAGGGCATCGCCGGTAAGATAGAGGGGAATAGCTTGTGCTTCTCTCCCGACAGAGTAAACGCGGCCCTTAGTTTTCTTCGCAGGGGACCTGTCCGCTCGAGCGTTACGAAGTTTGAAATAGAATGAGGCTCGCTCTGCCATCGCGAATGAAGTCATGCGATCATCACTCGTCTGCGAAAACCGAGATCGATTGGCTGATTGCCGCGCTGACTACTGCATCGGCCGATTTCAAACATTGAACTGCATACCGAATAGGGCATGCGCCGTCCAGCTGTGACGAGTGAGGCGATGCTGGAAACACAGATCGAACTGATCGTTGTGTTTTCGCTTCCCATAGATTTTACGCCGGTCGACTTCATCACCTCAGTGAACGAAGGCAATTTCGTGTAGCTTTGCCGTGCTCGAACAAGAACAACAGAAGCCAGCGTACTTCCCGCATTGTATAGTTCCGCCTTACAAAGGAATTCATCGTGACCAAGATGACCAAGAACCAGCTCATCGACGCAATTGCTCAAGGAGCGCAGGTTTCCAAAGGTGACGTAAAGGCCGTCATCGAGCAGTTGGCGATCGTCGGCTACAAGGAGTTGAACGAGGCTGGCGAGTTCGTCATCCCCGGGTTCGTCAAGATGTCGGTCGTGAACAAGCCTGCGACCGAAGCGCGCAGCGGAGTCAATCCTTTCACCAAGGAGCCGATGGAGTTCGCAGCCAAGCCGGCCAGCAAGTCGCTCAAGGCGTCACCGCTCAAGGTTGCTAAAGACGCAGTCGCGACATGATGAGGTCGCCTGCCGTGCATCACGCCAAGTGGCGCTGTTGCGAGGACGGATAGCGCACCGAGGTTGCCGCTGCCGACATAGGGATCCCATATGAACCTCATCGGCCAACAGCTGGCTATCGGCCGATTGATAAATCGTGACACGCTTGGCAGCGGGCCGCCAGTTCGGAGACCCGGTCCGCGAGGACGGTCACGATCAGACCTTCCGGACCGTTGGCGAGGACGAAGGGGACGTGGTCAGCGATCTCGCTCGTTTTGCCGCCAGTCACCGAACCAGGAGAGTTGGCCGTCGGCGCCAGACGTCAAAGTCGTCGCGGTCGGTAACGCCAAGGTAAAAGGAAGCCCTGATCGACGCCTCGCGTGAATTGGTGCGATCCGAATGTTGCTTTCACCGAGCCGGGTAAGGCGCCCATCTATTCCCGCGATATGACGACCGTGGCGATTGCGCGTCCGGCCACCGAACGGCGCCGACTATGAAACCACGCCGCGGTAACAGCCTTGGTGTGGCGGATAGCGCCTCGTAGCTATTGTGATGCTGTGTTGCCTGATGGACATGTCGATGATGATGGTTGTCAGGATGGCGCCGTCGGCGGTTGGGTCGGCAGCTGCATCATGAACTGGGGTAATCGGAGGCAACCGGCAGCCGCCTGAATCCGGCGAATTGTGCCGACCTTGATGATCGGCGCCCATCGACCCGCGTTTCCTCACGTCCGGGCCAACGGCCCGTCATCGGCGGCAATGCCGTGGGAGGCTCGGCCCTATGCGGAACGAAATGGCGGCCCATACGGCGTTAAAATCCGATATCACCCCGGACGTGGTCGACACCCAGTCGCCGTGTTGTATGCGGTGTGACTCCTCGGACTATGACCAGTATCCTCGAGGGGGTGTTGCAGCTTGCGATCCCGAGGCGTAGCTTGGCTTCCGGCTTATTCTGTTTATATGAGTTTTAGTTCATCGACATTCAGGCGGTCATACTTGCTCTCATGCGCATGGTTGCTGACGATATCTGCGAGTATGTGTCCCGGTGCGACACCGACGGCCAGACCAATGTCGCCTCAAAAATCCTGAAAGCAGCCACTCAGGGAGAGACGTCGTCCGACTGTGTAACGCAGGTTCGCCGCGACGCGCTCTCGAAGCCGTCGACGATGTGGCGTTAGTCACAAGAGGACGGGGTGAACTTCCAGGTCACAGTTCTTAAGATCCTGGTGAGCTATCCGGACGGGTTTGCCGTGATGGCGGACTTGAAGCGCGACATGGCGATCCTGGCGACCAGCGGTAGCGATTGGGCCGAACGCACCCGACGACTGGGTTCGCTCATGCCCGACCTTGACATCTTCTCGCAAGCCCTGATTGAACGTATGAACGGCGGGTGGCGCATAACGAAAAAGGGACGCGCCGTCTTGGAATTCATGGAAGCGCGCCCCAGCCGTCCGGAGCCCGCAAAAGATGCGCCCGAATGCTCCACCCGCGCGGCCCCGCTGCCGGTGCTCGCGCGCTCAGGTCGACGCGGGCGGCGGCAGCGCCGCCGCTCCGACCACGTGCGAGGAAGTGCAAACGCTTCCTGACCCGCTCGCACGCACCAGATATTCGGCCGAACCGCAGCTTCACATGATTAAAGCAGGGCAGCCCGCGCCGATAATCCAGTCTACTCGCTTGGTCTCGCTCGTTTTGAGGGCGTGCTCTAGAGGCTCGATTGGGCAACACTCCATCGCAGAGCAAGCAACAGACGATCACGATCAGGAAACTTGCGCTGTCTTCACTATCATTCAAGCGCGGTCCTGAAAATGCCCCCGGAAAAACGCAGCTGGTCTTCTCGGATGACGCAACCGGGGCAATCCACGAATCTGCTGAGTAGTAGAGACGAACGGCTCTCGTGTTTTGCGCTAGATCAATTCAACCTGCCCGTGAAACGATACAGTTTTGCACATGCCAAAACCGCTCGCCGACCGAGCTGTTGCGGCTGCGTGGCTTGGGGGTCCGGACACCTCCCTGCCACGCTCCTCGCAAAAGGTTGGGAGAAATGCAAGGTCCAGTCAGAAGCCAAAACAACCGTCCTCAAATCTTCCTTGATGATGAGATGGGCGCGCGCGCAATCGCAGCAGCGCAAGTGGCCTCAGCTGACACATGGCTTGAGGTATGGCTTGCCCGTTTCCGGCAGGTCCTCAGAGAACTCGGAAAACGAGGCTCCCTCTAATGCAGACCGGTCCGAACTCCGGGAGAGACGGAAGCACCTTGTAGCAAAATCCGTGCTGTTTGGACCAAACCTTCGGCTCTAGGGCACATTGACCGGTGGCATGGATGCGGTTGGACGCGGCACGAAACTACTCTTATGCTGGCCGCGCGCCGCCAGCATAATCACAAAGGCCACAAAAAGAATCACTAGGCCACGCATCCAAAAAAGGCTCCAATATTTGTCGCCGATATATGAACTCGCAGACGGGGGTGCCATAGCGGCGCTCCTGTGCACGTAGTTCGTCGCTATCGACACGACCGTACCGGCTAGGAGGCTGACGTCATCGGCCTGAGGCTCTCGGTGAACACGATTGGAAAACTCGTCGCTCGCAAGCTTTCGAGCGCGGACTCTTCCTCCGACAGACGTCTGCAGACGTACTGCCGGTCTTGTTCGGTGAGCTTGGTTTTCAGCAGCCTTCGGTGGCGCTCGATGGCGTTCCGATGTGTCCGCATGCGAGCCAAATTGTCTTCTATCATGGCCGTCATCCTTCCAATGCTCGTCGATCATGCTTTTCGCGTGCCTGATCGGCCTGAACTTGCGATCGATTCAAGAAGGTCGGCCGGCTCCAGCGAAAGCAACCGAGAGCGAGAGCGCTTGGTTTCGCGCTCGACAACTGGTTGACACTCAAGTCCGTGCTCAGCCGGTTTCACATGCGTTCCGGTCTCATGCCGCTTGATCCAATCGCGTTCGACCGCGAATGTCCGGCTCATTCGGAAACCGCTGCCGGCGCCGCTGGCATCGCAAAGGAAGGGACCATTGATCGGGCTCGATGCCGCCAGCGATCGCTTGCGTGCCGCGGCCTCCGGATCAGCGAACGGGTGGCCTGCACCGAACTTCATCCAGCCTCGCCCGGACCCGAAAAGATCGATGCGGGCGGCGTGGTACGCGGAATCGGCAGTGGACGCTCCGTCGGCCACGGCGCCCCCGCCAGATTTCCGCCCTTCACGTCGTAGCTGCCAGCCAACTTCAGCAACCGCTGGCTGGTGAACGGATCGGCCCTCTCAGCAAGGTCACGCGGCTGCTGCACCAGTTCTCTGTAGAATTCATATCCCATGACGCACTCTCACTGATCCCGCAGGATCCACGAGGACTGGGCGTGGCGTCAAACCCTGCGCCGGAGGAGTGTCAATCCAGTTTACCGCCAGCCTTTCTCAGCCCCCGAGATATTCTTTGTTGTCGCCGCATGGCAGCGAAGTGTCGCGCAGTCACGATGGAAAAATGCGTTCTTTGGCTTGAACAGCAGGAATAGGGTATCGAATCGGAATCGAGATTTATGTGTTACCCCGTTGAACCAGCGCGGCTCAGCATCAGCTGCTTTCGTTCCGCGGCTCCAAGGCCTTCCATTAAGACGCGGCTCCCATTAGCACTGACATTGCCCAGCTTCGCAGTGCTCCCAAGCCTGCCGTTGAGATCCTAGTCACCCGGCGGTCTGCTATTGCCTTTTATTCCCGGGTTACTAGTATCGGAGGCTTTCGGGATGGCCAAATCGGCCCCTTCCCATGGCAC
>NZ_JAENXS010000005.1 GCF_016612535.1 Bradyrhizobium diazoefficiens | reverse complement strand
GTGCGCAATTGCGCACTAGGCCGGGACGACACCCATTATTGTGTCGTCGTTCACATCCGCCTCAATTCCGAAACTGCTCCAGAAACATCCGCAAACTGTCATGCGGGCTCTCCACGTCCATGATCAGCCAACCCTCCGGACCGTTGACCAGGATGAAGTTCAGCGTCACTGGTCGGCCGTGATTGTCGAAATTCGCCGCGACATAGGTCTTGTCGTATTGCTTGCGGAGGACCGCGATCGCGACGGGGCCGAGCTTCCAGCTCGGGCTTTGCACCAGGAAATCATAGGGCTCGGTCCGCGGTGCGGACCACGCCTTGCGTAGGCTCGGGTCGAAGAATTGCCGGGCGGTGGCGTCGTCGCGCGGCAGGCCCTTGGACAGCTCCGGCGCGCCCTCGCCATAATGGGCATAGACGTTGCGAACGAGCGATTCCGGGGTGCGAAAGCCGGCCTCGGCCGCGGCCAGCCAAAGCCCGGCGAACAGGGCCGCAATGCCCGCAAGTTCCCTCATGCCCGCCGCTCGCTTTATCGGCCGCCGCTTTTACCTTAAAAGCCTAGCATTCAGCGACCGGGACCGAAAACTCACATGCGCGAATTGTTCGAAGAAGCTGCGGGGCAACCCCCGCCGGATCCGCGGGAATCGGCGCGCGCCTCCGCGCGGACTCCGCTGCGCAAACGCTTCTACAAGGAGGCCGGCGCGACCGAGGCCGAGGACGGCTTTGCGATCACGCTCGACGGCAAGCCGATCCGCACGCCGTCCGGCCGTCAGGTGGTGATCCCCGCGCGGGCGCTCGCGGATGCCGTCGCGGCGGAATGGGCCGCTCAGGGCGCGGCGATCGATCCCGTGACCATGCCGCTGACGCGGATCGCCAACAGTGTGGTCGAGGGCGTGGTCGACAGCGTCGAGCTCGTCACTGACGACCTCGCAAAATACCTCGAGACCGACCTGCTGTTCTATCGCGCCGGCCACCCCGAGGGGCTGGTCGCGCGCGAGGCCGCGCATTGGGATCCCGTGCTGTTCTGGGCCGCGGAGGCGCTGGGCGCGCATTTCATCCTGTCGGAGGGTATCATGCATGTGAAGCAGCCGGACGAGGCGCTCCGGGCCGCCCGCGCCGCCCTGCCGGAGGATGCCTGGTCGGTTGCCGCCCTCCATATGGTGACGACCCTGACCGGCTCGGCGCTGCTGGCGCTGGCGCTGGCCCATGGGGTGCGAGACGCCGGCCAGGTCTGGGCCGCCGCCCATGTCGACGAGGACTGGAACGCCGATCAATGGGGCGTGGACGAGGAGGCGGCCGCCCGCCGGGCCACCCGGTTGCGGGATTTCGAGGCCGCCGTGGCGGTATTGGCGTTCGTGAATCCGCCCGCGGCCAAAGGTCCTTAACGGGAGGTTTACGACGGGGCCTTAGGGTGGGACCAGCATTCCCCGGACCCTAATATGGCAACGCCGATAAGCTCGATCGTTCCCGTCAGTGCCGCCAGCCCCGTGGCTGATGCGGCGACGCCCGATCTCGTGCTCCAGGCCGGCAGCGTCGTCGATGCCAAGGTCATCAGGGTGCTCGCCGACAATCTGGTGCGGATCGCGATCGCCAATCTGTCGATGGACGTGATGTCCGAGGTGTCGCTGACGCCGGGGCAAAATCTCCAGCTCGCAGTGTCGCAGAACGACGGCACCATCCGGCTCGCCGTCGTCAACGGAGCAGGCGAGGCGAGCGCCGATCAGGTCGCGCTGACGCCGTCTGCGGCCTCGCTGGCCGACAGCCCGTCGCTTGCGCCGTCCGCGACCGCGGCCCGCAATCTCCTGACGCCGGCCGAACAGGTCGCCATCACTGTCGCCTCGGCCGAGGCGGTGACCAAGCAAGGCAGCCAGGCGCCGCTGTTCGCCAATCTGGCGTCGGTCGTGACCGGTAGCGACCTGCCGGCCGGCCTGAAGCAGGCGGTGCTCGACGTGCTCGCGCAACAGACGCCGCTCAACACCGCCCTCGATGGCGGCGATATCGAATCCGCCTTCCAGAAGTCGGGCCTGTTTCTCGAGGCCTCCCTTGCCGCGGGCACGACGCCACCGTCAGGCGCGGTGCCGGACCTGAAGGCGGCGCTGCTGGTGTTGCGCCAGACGTTGGTGGCGACATCAGATACAGTCGAGACCATCGCGCCACAGGCTGCGCAAAGCACAGTGCTTCCGTCCGGCGCTCTGGCCACTCAGCGGACCGCAGGGCCGGCGTTGCAGGTGGCGGGCGAGGCGGCACAGGGAGCGTTGCCATTACCCGAAGCGGGGATTGCCCAGCCTTTGCAATTGCCACGCGACGCCGCGCTTGCGGCCGCCGTACTCGCGGATATGGCTGGCGAAACGCCGCAGGCAGCGCTGCCGCGGACCATGTCCGCAGGTCTTGCGGCGAGCCTGCTGCAAGAGGTCACGCAAAATCTGCCGCGTATGACCGGCAATGTGCCGGGCTCGAACAAGGCCGTGCCCGACGGCCACGTTTTCGAGACGGCCGCGCGGACGAGCACGCCGCCGCCGTTTCGCGGCGCGCTGCCATCGCCGCAATCGGTCGCCTCGCCATCGCTCGCACCAAATGCCCCGCTCGCTGCGACCGTGCATCGCCTGCTCGACGACACCGATGCCGCGATCGCGCGGCAGACCCTGATGCAAGTCGCCTCGTTGCCCGATCGCGTTGACGCGAGCGGCCATCGCATCGACCCGACCGTGCCGCAGTGGAATTTCGAGATTCCGTTCACGACTCCGCAAGGCACCGCGATGGCGCAGTTCGAGATCTCGCGCGACGGCGGCAATGAGTCACCGGATCCCGCCAAGCGGGCCTGGCGCGCGCGCTTCTCGCTCAACGTCGAGCCGAGCGGCCCAGTGCACGCGCTGATCACCCTCAACGGCGACAAGACCTTCGTGCGGATGTGGGCCGAGCGGCCGGCGACCGCGCAGCAGCTCCGCGCTGGTATCGGTAAGCTCAATCAGGCGCTGACCAAAGCCGAGCTCAAGCCCGGCGACATCGTCGTGCGCGACGGTACCCCGCCGCAGGCGGCGCCGGCGCGCGCCGGACATTTCCTGGATCGTGCGACATGAGCGAGGAGTCCAAGCTCGCAATTGCGCTGCATTACGAGAAGGGCAGCGGCGCGCCTGTTGTCGTCGCCAAGGGCAACGGCACGATCGGCGCCAAGATCGTCGAGATCGCCAAGGCAAACGACATTCCGATCGAGGAGAACGAGGTGCTGGCTGGCGCGCTCTCCAAGGTCGAGCTCGGCGAGGAAATCCCGCCTGATCTCTACAAGGCCGTCGCCGAAGTGCTGGTGTTCGTGCTGCGGCTGTCGGGCCGCGTGCGCTAGCGTACAGCGCTGGCGCACCTCTCTCTCCGCGTCATTGTGAGCGACCCGAAGTGTTGCCTCAAACCTTGTCGGCCGTCTTCTTCACCGTCAGCGCCTGGTCGATCGCAAAGCCGCCGATTTCGCTCATCGCCTGCGAGATCACGTCGCCCTTGCCGGCAAAGCCGGCGGAGAGATAGTCGAACTGGGTTCGCGCCAGCCGAAGCACTTCGATCGGCACCGCTACCACGGTCTCGTGAAAGCTGTCGATAGAGGCGCGCAAGCTGTCGAGTTCGGTGGTGAGCGTGCCGATATGGCTTTCCGCGCTCTGCATCAGGCCGAGCAGCTTGCCGCGTTCGATATCGAACGCGGCAAGCTCGGCGGCCGCGGCTGCCGTCACCTCGGCGAGCTGCGCGCGCAACGCCTCGATCTGGCTGACCATGGCGTCGGAGGCAAGCTCGGCGGCCTCGCGCAGCTCGACGTGCCGCGTGCTCTCTTCCTGCTGCTGGTGATAGAGCCGCTCGGCCGTCATCGCCCGTTGCGTCAGCGCCTCGATCAGGCTTGCCGCGCGCAGCAGCATCTCGCCGTTCCGACCCGACACCATGCTGGCCATCCGCCGCAGGAAGCCGGTGGTCTCGGACGACGAGTTCGGAGGCAGGGGGACGACCGTGGCGGACATGAGGTGATGCTTGCAGCCGGACGTGATGACCGCCGCCGTACCGACTGAGCTCACGCAACCTTCGGCGCCTGATCGAAGAGGTGGAGCAAGCCTGAATCGGCTGGCCCGGTCAACCTGCGGGGATCGACAAAATGGCGGCAATCCCGCCGCCAGAGCGCGAGAGATCAGGCGTCCTTTTGTCGTCCGATCCGGCCGAGATGGGTGAAGCCGAAGCCGGCCGAATATTTCAGGCCATAGCCCAGCGCCCGGTCGATCCCGATATGGGCGAGCCAGATCAAGGCGATGGACAGTGTCAAAGGCGAGGCGAGGCCGAAGCCCAGCGTCATCAGCGTCACCGGTGCCAAATAGCTGTGAACGGCGTTGTAGACCAGGGCACCGAATTTGGCGTCCGACAAATAGGCCAGGAAGCTCAGGTCGGGGACGAAGAAGAGCAGGGCAAAGACCAGCCACGAGCCGCCCCAGGCCACATAGAGCATCACCATGCCTGTGAACAGGGTCAGGCCCTCCAGCCGCAGCAGGATGTTGACGCCGCCTGTCACAGAGCCGGTCTCGGCAGCTCGCTCGTCCATGGTCGCCTCCCAGGCAATACTTTGTAATTCCTTGCGCTTTGGCGCTGCGGCAAGGCAGCCCTGCGGCGCCGAAAGCGGCTTCCCGGTCCGCAAAATGCCGTGTTAGAACCCCCGGCAATCGCATTTAGGCTAAGAACTGGCGGGAGCAAATGAAGAATATCCTGGACGCCCTTGAAGATCGTCGTGCCGGCGCAAAGCTCGGCGGCGGGGAGAAGCGCATCGAGGCGCAGCACGCCCGCGGCAAGCTGACCGCGCGCGAGCGCGTCGAGCTCCTGCTCGACAAGGGATCGTTCGAGGAGTTCGACATGTTCGTCGAGCACCGCTCCATCGAGTTCGGCATGGAGAAGAACAAGATCCCCGGCGACGGCGTCGTCACCGGCTGGGGCACGGTGAATGGTCGCAAGACTTTTGTCTTTGCTAAAGATTTCACGGTGTTCGGCGGCTCGCTCTCGGAAACGCACGCGCTGAAAATTACAAAACTCCAGGACATGGCGATGAAGGCGCGGGCGCCCATCATCGGCCTCTATGACGCAGGTGGCGCCCGCATCCAGGAGGGCGTCGCGGCGCTCGCCGGCTATTCCTACGTGTTCCGCCGCAACGTGCTCGCCTCCGGCGTGATCCCGCAGATCTCCGTCATCATGGGCCCCTGCGCCGGCGGCGACGTCTATTCGCCGGCGATGACCGACTTCATCTTCATGGTGAAGAACACCAGCTACATGTTCGTCACCGGCCCGGACGTCGTGAAGACCGTCACCAACGAGGTCGTCACTGCCGAAGAGCTCGGCGGCGCCTCGGTGCACGCGACGCGCTCCTCGATCGCGGATGGCGCCTTCGAGAACGACGTCGAGACGCTGTTGCAGATGCGGCGCCTGATCGACTTCCTGCCGTCCAACAACACCGACGGCGTGCCGGAATGGCCGAGCTTCGACGACATCGGCCGCCTCGACATGTCGCTCGACACGCTGATCCCCGACAATCCGAACAAGCCTTACGACATGAAGGAATTGATTCTGAAGGTCGTGGACGAGGGCGACTTCTTCGAGATCGCAGACATGTTCGCCAAGAACATCGTCACCGGCTTCGGCCGTATCGCAGGCCGTACCGTCGGCTTCGTCGCCAACCAGCCGATGGTGCTCGCCGGCGTGCTCGACAGCGATGCGTCGCGCAAGGCCGCGCGCTTCGTCCGTTTCTGCGATGCCTTCAACATCCCGATCGTCACCTTCGTCGACGTGCCGGGCTTCTTACCCGGAACCGCGCAGGAATATGGCGGCCTGATCAAGCACGGCGCCAAGCTGCTGTTCGCCTATTCGCAGTGCACCGTGCCGCTGGTCACCATCATCACCCGCAAGGCCTATGGCGGCGCCTTCGACGTCATGGCCTCCAAGGAAATCGGCGCCGACATGAACTACGCCTGGCCGACCGCCCAGATCGCGGTGATGGGCGCCAAGGGCGCGGTCGAAATCATCTTCCGCAGTGACATCGGCGACCCCGACAAGATCACGGCGCGCACCAAGGAATACGAAGACCGCTTCCTGTCGCCGTTCATCGCCGCCGAGCGCGGCTACATCGACGACGTCATCATGCCGCACTCGACCCGCAAGCGGATCGCGCGGGCGCTGGCGATGCTGAAGGACAAGAAGGTGGAAACGCCAGCGAAGAAGCACGACAATTTGCCGTTGTGAGAGAGGCGTAGGGGGGTTAGGCGAAGCCGTAACCCACCGGCTGAACCGACCGTGCGCCAAGACCGAGGTGGGTTACGCTACGCTAACCCACCCTACGGGCTCGATCCTGCATCCCATGACCGAAGACGATCAGACCGACCAGATATCTGACATAGAAGCGCGGATCGAGGCGCTCGCCGAGATCGCCGAGCGCTGCCGGAAGTTCATCCTGGCGTCCAAGATCGCCATCGGTAGTGGCGCTGCATTGCTGCTGGTGACGATGCTCGGCGTGTTCGACCTCGGTCAAACGGCGGCGCTCGGGTCGATTGCTCTGGTGCTCGGCGGAATCGTTTCGCTCGGCTCGAACATCAGCACGTTGCGGCAGGCGGATGATTCCATTCGCGCCGCGGAGGCGCTTCGGGCTCAGCTGATCGGCAGAATCAACCTTCGCGTGGTTGAGGATACGCCGATGAAGCTGGTGTAACGTCCGCTTCACGCTGCAGCTCTTGGCGTCAGCAACTGCAATTCCGCGCGGCATTCGGCGGCGAACGCCTGAAGCCGCTCGGCGGTTTGCTGATCGAGGATCGCCTTCGCCAGACGCTCGGCGCGGGCAACCTGCTCCTTGAGATAATCGATGCGAGTCATGTGGCACCTCCCGCCGGAATAATTTGAAGCAAATTGCTTCGTTCCGGCGATGGTGAGGGTATGGCTAATGACGGGTTAATTGCGTGCGGTGGGTCACGCGCGCGAGCTGTGTAGGGCGGATTAGCGGAGCGTAATCCGCCATCCTTTGCGGCGAGGAAGATGGCGGATTACGGCTCTCGCCTAATCCGCCCTACGAGCCTTATCCGCCGCCGCAAAATGCGCCATCTGGTCGGCGAGGGCCTTTGCGAACGATGAACGGCCCGTTGCGCGTGCGACGTAGGCGCGGCAGGCCGGACTGTCCGCCAGCCCATCGAAGCGATCGACGAGCCGCAGCACGTCCGACATCAGGATGTCGGCGACCGAGAAGGACCCTGCCAGCCACTCGCGGCTAGCCAGCACCGGCTCGAGGTGCTTGAGCCGGTGGGTTTTGAGGAAGTCGTCGAAGAACTTCACGGCAGGCGAGGCATCGTCGTTGCCGGTGAACTTGAAAAGCGACCAGGGCAGGCCTGCCATCTCCACCGAATTGAGCGCCGCGAACAGCCATTCCTTTGCTTGGGCACGGCCGCGCAGATCGGTGGGCATCAGCTTCCCGCTGCGCTCGCCCAGATGCAGCAGGATGGCGCCGCTCTCGAAGATCGAGAGGTCGCCGTCGGTCAGCCATGGCACCTGGCCGAACGGCTGGTGCGCGAAATGTTCGGCATCTCGGTTGCCGAACGGCACGCTGGCGAGGCGATAGGGCAAGGCGGCTTCTTCGAGCGCCCAGCGTACGCGGAGGTCGCGCACGAAACCGCGCGGGGGCTCGGGAACCCAATCGAATGTGGTGAGGGTGAGGTCGGGCATGCGGTGTCTCCGTGCTGTCTCGAGCATAGGACGGATGGAGGCGGCGCGCTCCGACAGGGGGATGCGAATTTTTGCAGGGGGGCTACGGTGCCTAAAGCGGGTTAGGCGAAGCTGTAACCCGCCTCAGGCCTGCCGACTTACCGGCACGCGGGATAGCCGAAGCGCTTGATGATTTCGCTTCCTGAAATCGCATGAAAGGCGAAAGTGTCCATGAAATGGTTGTCGCTGACATACTTGCGCAGGGCGCCGTTATAGGTGCTGAGCATTTGTTGCGTGCTAGAGGGGCTGATGATTCCCTTTTGCATGTTGCCGCCGGCGTGAAACAACAACGTCGCGCCGGGCGTGACGCAGACGGTGCGGATCGAAAGGAACATGGTGCAGGCGGATTGACAGTGGCTATCGATGCGGAAGCGCTCACCGGACGCGTTATACTGCTGTATCACGTTCTGAAACCGCGCAAATGCGGATGCATCGCGAGCGCCGTAGCCCATGCCCAAGGACGATACGGAGCCATCGGCGTAGGCCGCTTGTCCCGCGAGGCTGCACAAAGCGTAAAGAAATCCAAACACGCCCAGCGTGCGTGCCAATCGCCGCGATCTATTCAAAGCGCCCTCCTAAATTGGTTGGTAGAAATTGGTTTCGGACGAGAGTGGTAATTTGCCGGGCTGACCAATTCAAGCAGCTTCGCCGCGAAGATCATTGGATATGCATGGCAATCACTGGCCAAGCTTCGCCAGCTTGCCTTGTTTCGCCGCGTCGACCGCACGCTCCGCATCCTCAGGCAACAATATCCGCTCCGCGACCTGCCGCGCCGCTTCACGCCGAACCGCCGCCACATACGCCCCGTCATCGGCATATCGCTCAGCAATCGACAGCCTGGGATCGTGCACTTCCTTTCGTGCGGCTTCCGTTGGTGCAAACGGCACCACGGCGCCTTGCAGCGGATAGAGCGCCGTCGGGCCAAACCCTATCGCGCGCGGATTCCATGCCGTGTAGGTCGCGCGCGGCACGGCCAAAGCAAGCTGGCGGATTCCCGCGATGGCCATGCCGTCATCGTCCGCCTTCGGCACGAACACCGGATAACGCCCAATCTCCTTTGGCGGCAGCACGCTCTGATCGGAGAAAGCGGCCAGCGTGTGGATGCCGGCGTAGGGTAGGCCGGGGATATCGGTCGGCACCGCGCCTTGCGCCGGCACGAGCGTGCCGTGGGCGCGCATGGGGACGCGGCTTGCAGGCGGCTTGGTGCCGTCGCCGATCCAGGCGTTGAGGTCGGTGAGCAGTGCGCGCATCGGCATACCCGCATGCATCGGGTTTTGCGGCAGCGACATCGCCGGCAAGCCCTTCTTCATCACATCGGCCGCTTCCGCGAAATGCGGCGAGCCCGCGATCATGTAGGCGCGGACATTGTCGGGGAGGTCGAGATGGTTGCCGGCGAGATCCGTCACCAGCAGCGAGGCGTGCGAGGCCCACCATTCGTGCTCGCTGTCGGTCTGCATCACTTTTGGACAAGTGACCGAAAGCGAACAGCGCCGCAGGATTCCATCGGTCTTGCCGGAGTAGGGATCGCTGAGGCTTGCATAGGTGAAGGGAAAGAGATCGGCCTGCCACGCCGGATCCTGCGGATGGCGCGGGTTGCGGCCGGGATGGCCGAACTGCACATTGGTCGCCATCCGTCGGGTGCCCGCGACATGCGGCATCAGGCCGTCGAACACCACGCGGCCCGCAAGGTCTTCATTGAAGCCGAGATAGAGGTAGTCGCGCAGGAAACGGCCGGATTGCGAGACGCCGAAACCGATGGCGCGGGTGACCGACGGATGCAGCCCGTCGAGCAGCGGGTTCGCCGGCGTTTCGTCGCGGCGCAGGAAGCTGACGACATCGCGCACGGCGGCATAGCCCATGCCGAGCGGTACCGGATCGCGCGCGGTGTAGGTGATCTCGTAGAGCGCGCCGGCGTCAAAGCCGTCGGGCCGGGTGATCTCCACCGTCTTGGGATCGACCAGCTTTGCCGAAAAGCCGGGCGGCATCTGTCGCGGATCAGCCCAGGCGGCGCGCACGGTGACGTTGAGGTTGGCGGCCTCAGTCGCGGGCCAGGTCAGCGTCGCGCGGGCGGGATTGGTGGTATTGTCGAAGATCACTTCGTCGCGCGCGGGGCCGGTGACGCCTTTCAGCACCGGCGCGATCATCGCGAGCTGTCCCGGCTTGGAGGGGATGTCGCCATGCCAGCCGACCCAGACCATCGTGTAACCTTGGCGGTGCAGGAAACCGATGCCGGCGTCGTTGACCTTGTCCGCATTGTTGGCGCCGGGCTGCGCGGAATCATCGAACAATTGCGGCGCGAGTTTTCTGCCGCGATTGGGGACTTCGAGCAGCAGCGTGCCGTTGCTGTGGGTGGGATCGCCGGGCTTGAGGATCACGACGTCGGCGGTGGCCTCGACCCTGCCGTCGGCGTTGCGCGGCGCCAGCGCGAGATCAGTGATGACGGCATTGCGATCATCGGCCGGGTTCAGCGCAAAGGTCGCGCGCGCGGTGATGCGCTCATAGGTGCCGACAGCGCCGAAGCTGCGCCCAGCAAACGCGGGCACACGTTCCGTGATGTCGAAACGCACGACCTCGGCGCGCGCGGCGAGGGAAAAGACGCAGGTGATCACGATGATCCCCGTGATGATCCTGCGCATGGCGGTCCTTCCCTGCTGTCGCGCGATCATGTTCCGTCGCGCGGGTTTTTTGTTGCCGCCACTATAACCAGCTATGCTGCGACCAAACAACAGGAGGAAATCCGATGCCCGCCGCCTACTTCGTCATCCGCGCCATCGTCACCGATGCCAGCAAGCGCGCCGCCTTCGTCGCCGATTTCAACCGCGTCTGGCCCGAGGTGAAACGCTCGCGCGAGAGGCTGGTGCTGGCGCAGGAGTTTGTCGCCTAGGCACGGTCCTGTAGCCCGGATGGAGCGCAGCGTAATCCGGGGCCTTGTCTCTCGGAAGACTTTCCCGGATTGCGCTTCGCTCCATCCGGGCTACGAAGCTGTCACCTTTGCAATGAACCTGAACGCGCGATTCAGCCGCAGTTCATGTCGCGAACCCGACACTTCCCTCCGCATCATGCAACGTTGCTCGAGAGGAAGACGTCATGGAACGCCGCAATTTGCTCAAACTCGCCCTCGGCGCCGCGGTCGGTGCGGCTGCATTCACAACTGTCGCACAGGCCGCGCCGCTGGCGCCACAGCCGCTCAATGGTCCGGCCGCCGCGCCTGGCGCGAACGCCGATATCCGGCCGGCGGTCACCAGCAGCGAGGAGATCGCCCAGATCAAGCCGGAGCAGGTGCGCTGGCATGGCGGCTGGCATCACCGTCACTGGGGCTGGCGCCACCGTCATTGGCATCGTCGCTGGCACCGCCGCCACTGGCGTCGCTGGTAACGCCTTCCTGGAATGAAAAAGGGGATCGCGATTGCGATCCCCTTTTTTGTTGCGTCGGGCCTCTCAACGAAAATGGCCGCGCAGGCTGATGCCGCGCGGCCATCTTGCAACTGCAGAGATCAGAACGGACGGCAGCGGCCGGCGTACCAGCGGAAGCCATAGGGGCACACGCGCGGACGCACCACCACGACCGGCGCGGGGCGGGGCGCCACGACGACGACCGGAGGGCGCCCGCCCATCGGACGGCAGCCACCATAGGGGCCGCGAAACCAGCCGGGGCCGCAACCACCGGCGGCGCTGGCCGCCTCGCTGAAGCCAACGACCGCGCTGGCGAGCATCACGGCGGCGAACAGATATTTCATGTGGTCTTCCTTCTCGTCCTTGGGCAGGTTCTTTGGGGGCAGGGCGCTTGCGGCGCACAATGAATCAAAAGACATGATTCGACACGTTAATTCCGGGCTCGTGCCGACCACGTCGCAATCCAAATCTGCCAATCATGATCTGAATACGACATGAATGCCGCGGCAACGTCGCATGCTGCTTGAGACGACAGCGAACGGCGCTAGTGTCCAAGGAAATCGAGCACCAGCTCCTTGTACTTGTCGGGCGCCTCCAGGAAGACGAGATGGCCAGTGTCGGGGATCACCTCCGCCCGCGCATTCGGCATCTTCGCGGCAAACGCCTTCGCCAGTTCGGCGTTCTGCCCCATTTTTCCGCGTAACGCCTCCGGCGCATTCGGCCGCCCCGGCGCGTTATGGTCGTCGGCGCCCATGATGAACAGCGTCGGCTCGGTGATCAGCGCGACCTCGTGCGCCACCGGCTCGCGATAGATCATCTGGCCGGAGCTCACGAAGGCGTGCAGCCAGCGCGGATAATCCGGGCTGCCCTTGATGTTGAAGCGGGCATCGATGAACGGCGTGATCGCCTCGGGCGGCAGCTTGATCGAATAGTTGGTCACAAGCTGCTTGCGGTAGCCGTCGGCCGTGAGCTTGTCCTCGCTCTCGATGATCTTCTCGGTCGGCGTCGGCGGCACGTAGAGGCGATAATCTTCCAGCCCGATCGGTGCGGTCAGCACCAGATGGGCGACGCGATCCGGATAGGCGCGCGCGATGCGCACGCCGAGCATGCCGCCGAGCGAATGCGCGATGATCTCGACTTTGTCGATTTTGAGATGATCGAGCAGCGCGATGGTGTTGCGCGCCAGCGTGTCGAAATGCAGTTCGCCTGATGGCTTGGAGGATTTCCCAAAACCAATCTGGTCCGGCACCACGACGCGAAAGCCGGCCTCACTCAGCATTTTGATGACAGGCGCCCAATAGCTCGACGGGAAATTGCGCCCGTGCAGCAGCACCACGGTGCGGCCGTTCGGCTGCGCAGGTGCCACGTCCATATAGGCCATGCTGAGCGGCTCGCCGTCATTGACCACCGGCAGCAGATGCACGGGATAGGGATAGGCAAAACCTTCGAGCGCGATGCCATAGGGCTCGCGGGGCGCGTCGGCCGCGCGTGCGGAGGTGAGTGGGGCGGCGAGGAGAGCGGCGGCGAGGGTGGCCGGGAGGATGCGGATCATGGGGGTCTCCGTCATGCCCGGGCTTGTCCCGGGCATCCACGTGGCCGCCGCAATAAAGGCGTGGATGGCCGGGTCAAGCCCGGCCATGACGAGAGCCCTTATTGACACGCAAACGTGTGATCAGTCCTTGCCGTTCACGAACAGCGCCGCGAACTGCTTCTCGCCGGTCCGGGTAAAGTTCACCACGCGGCTGCCGGGGGTGGCGTCGCGCGCGGCCCATTTCAGCTCGGCAAACCGCTGCATCATCGCGGCGCCCAGCGTGCCGGCGAGATGGTGGCGCCGCTCGCTCCAGTCGAGGCAGGCCTTGCAGACCGGCCGGCGCGGATGGCTCAGCATGTCCGGCGAGATTTGCAAATGCCTGGCGAGGAAGCGCTCGCCTTCCGCCGTCAGCTCGATCTCCTGCTTCTTCTGCCTGACCAGGTTTCGCGAACGCAAGCTATCGAGCATCTGCACGCCGAGATCGCCGGCGAGGTGGTCGTAGCAAATGCGCGCGCGCCGCAGCGCCGGATCCTTCGGCCCGGTGCGCACGCGCATGTGGCCGGTGCGCGCGGCAAGCCCCGCGAGCCCCTCAAGCACGCCGGCGACGTCGTCGTCGGTGAGGCGGTAATAGCGGTGGCGGCCCTGCTTCTCCGGCTCGACCAATCCACCGCCCTCGAGCTTGGCCAGATGGGAGCTCGCGGTCTGCGGCGTGATGCCGGCCTCCTGCGCCAGCTCGCTCGCGGTCAGCGCGCGGCCGTTCATCAGCGCCGTGAGCATGTTGGCGCGGGCGGGGTCGCCGACCAGCGAGGCGACCATGGCGATGTCGGGTCCTGATTTCATACTTCGATGATAACCGAACCATTGTGGTTGGGCAAGGGCGTAGCCTCTCTCCGCCAACACGTCGTCGCGAGCGAAGCGAAGCAATCGAGACTGCTTCAGCGGCGACGGCGTTGCTCGCGCTTTTTGCAATGACGATGTGCAAACTTCAGGAGCCCAACATGTCCGTCACCGTCTTCATCCGCTATCAGCTCGATCCCTTCAGGCGCGCGCAGTTCGAGGAGTATTCGAAGCGCTGGCTCACCATCATTCCGAAATGCGGTGGCGACCTGATCGGCTATTTCATGCCGCATGAGGGCACCAACAACATCGCGTTCGCCCTGATCACTTTCGACAGCCTCGCTGCCTATGAGGCCTATCGCGCGCGGCTGCGGCAGGATGGCGAAGGCATGGCGAACTTCCATTTTGCCGAGGACAACAAATTCATCCTTGCGGAAGAGCGCAGTTTTCTGCGCAAGGTGGTAGTGTAGGGCACCAATTACAGGAGATGCCCATGATCGCCGTGATCTTCGAGGTCTGGCCCAAGCCCGAATATAGCCAGGATTATTTCGATCTCGCGGCTGATCTGAAGCCGATCCTGCAAACCATCGACGGCTTCATCTCGGTCGAGCGCTTCGAGAGCCTGACCGAGAAGGGCAAGATCCTGTCGCTGTCGTTCTGGCGGGATGAGGCCGCCGTCGCAGCCTGGCGCAATACGATGGAGCACCGCCGTACGCAGGCCAAGGGCAGAGCAAAGATATTTGCCGACTATCATCTGCGTATCGCCAGTGTGCTCCGCGACTACGGCATGAATGACCGCGAGCAGGCGCCGAAGGACAGCCGCGCGGTGCACGACGCGCACTAGCGCGATCGAAAACGCGTGCCTATCTCTGCGCGGCCAACAAGGGAGAGAAACATGCATGTGACAACCGCTGACAAGCGCACGGCGTTCAGGAAGATGCACGAGAGCGGCTGCTTCATCCTGCCCAATCCCGTCGATGTCGGCAGCGCCAAAGCGTTGCAGCATCTGGGTTTCAAGGCGCTGGCGTCATCCAGCGCGGGCTTTGCCTGGACCATCGGCAAAGCCGACAACCGCGTCACCGTCGACGATGTCTGTCGGCATCTGGCAGCATTGAGCTCGTCCGTGGACATTCCCGTCAACGCGGATTTCGAAGGCGGCTTCGCGGTCGAGCCCGATCAGGTCGCTGACAATGTCGAGCGCGGTGTGCGCACGGGCGTCGCGGGCCTCTCGATCGAGGATTCCACCGGTGACAAGGACAAGCCGCTCTACGACCATGCCCTCGCGGTCGAGCGCATCAAGGCCTCGCGCAAGGCGATCGGCGACAGCGGCACGCTGCTGGTCGGCCGCTGCGAGGCCTATCTCTGGGGCGTGACCGACCTCAAGCTCGTCATCGACCGGCTCACCGCTTATGCGGATGCCGGTGCCGACTGCCTCTATGCGCCGGGCCTGAAGACGCGCGAGGACATCGTCGCTGTGGTGAAGGCTGTCGCACCAAAGCCGTTCAACCTCCTGGTCGGCGGCTCCGGGCTGTCATTAAAGGAAGCCGAGGATCTCGGCGTGCGCCGCATCAGCGTCGGCGGCTCGCTTGCGCGTGCTGCCTGGGGCGGGTTCATGCGCGCCGCGAAGGAGATGGCGGAGAAGGGGACGTTTGCCGAGCTTGCCAGCGGCTATCCCGGCGGCGAGCTCAACAAGATGTTTAGCTAAGCGAAAGCGGCGGGACTCATGGTCCCGCCGCTGTCGCACATTGTTGTAAATCGTTACTTCGCACCGTCGGACGGAGTCTGCGTGTCCGGGGCCGGTTTGCTCGGCGCCGCACCCGTGGTCACGCCCGGCGCGGTGTTGTTGCGCGGCGTCACGTCTCGCATGCCGGGAGGCGCTGCCGGATTGGTCGACGGCGCCTGTTGCGCAGTCTGCGTCGCCGGCGCGTTGCTCGCCTGGTTACTTGTGCTGGTATTGTTCAGCCCATAGAACACCGCGCCGAGCACCAGGGCGATGGCTACCGCAAACAGCGCGATTTTGCCGCTGGAGGCGGGGCCTTCGCCGAGCTCGGGATCGGCCTGAAGGTCGGCATCCCGGCGCGCCGCGCGAAGGTACTCATCGTCGGTGAAGTTTGGGCGATACGGATCGTTCGGAAAACGGTCGTCAGCCATCGATTGGGTCTCCTCGTTTATTGCCGCGGGACAACCCGTGGATGCGAGATTCTGTTCCGCGCTCCTTATGCTTTCGTCGCATGTTGCCCTCACGCCAGGAATCGGGAACCTGTTCATGCGGGAACTCTCTGCGCAAGTTCCATGGCAGTGGAAGGGAACAATCGATGTGGAGCCTGCCGCCGAGCGATAGTGTGCTGCATTTCCTGTCGCTCGCCGCCGTCGCCGCGCAGGGCATGACCGCCGCGCTCGCTGCCGGCCGCCGCAGCATGGACTGGCTGGGGGTCTGCTTTCTCGGCTGCATCACGGCGCTCGGCGGCGGCACGTTGCGCGATCTCTTCCTTGGACACTATCCGCTGGCCTGGGTGCAAAACCCGATCTATCTCGCGCTCGCCGGCGGCGCGGCCTTCCTCACCATCCTGTTCGCGCGCCTCGTGCACCGGCTGAAGGTCGCCTTCATCGTGCTCGATGCGATCGGCCTCGTGGTCTTCACCATGACCGGCTGCGACGTCGCCTGGCAGATGGACGCCACGCTGCCGATCGTCATCGTCTCCGGCATGGTGACGGGCTGCGCCGGCGGCGTGTTGCGCGATGTGCTCTGCAACGACGTGCCGCTGCTGTTTCGTTCCGAGCTCTATGCCACGGTCTCGGTGGTGACCGGTTTGTTCTATGCCACGGCATTCGGATTGAACATCAACGCCGAGATCTGGACTATCCTGACCTTCGTGCTCGGCATCAGCCTCCGCCTGCTCGCGGTGCGCTACAAGTGGGAGATGCCGAAATTCGTCTTCACCGGGGACGAGGAGCGAGGGCCGTAGCTACGACTCTTGCCCGCGCGCCTTCGCGACCTGCGCGGGTGTCACCAGCGGCGCCGCGTTGCCCCAGGAATTGCGGATGTAGTTCACGACCGCCGCGATCTCTTCGTCGGACAATTGCCTGGCATAGCCCGGCATCTCTCCGGTGTTCGGTGCCCGGGGCGTCGTCACGGTGCGCGCGCCGTCGAGGATCACGCGTAAGGTCGAGGACGGGTTGATCGATTGCAGCAGCGCATTGG
Organism: Bradyrhizobium diazoefficiens; assembly: GCF_016612535.1. NCBI lineage: Bacteria > Pseudomonadati > Pseudomonadota > Alphaproteobacteria > Hyphomicrobiales > Nitrobacteraceae > Bradyrhizobium > Bradyrhizobium diazoefficiens. The sequence continues at coordinate 149,855 of NZ_JAENXS010000005.1, read as the reverse complement.
CCGGCAATGGCGGATAGATGCGCGGGCTGCCTGAGCCATCGCCCTCATGGCAGGCGATGCAGAGCTTGGCGTAGACCGCCTGACCGGCTTTCATCTCGGCATCGTCCGGCGGCGTCACGATGGTCTCGCGGCGCGCCGGCGGCAGGCTCTTCAGGTACACCGCCATCGCACGCACATCGGCGTCGCTCATCTTCGAGGTCGAATTGACGATTACGTCGGCCATCGGCCCGCCGGCATGGCTTTTGGCGTTGCGGCCGCTTTGCAGATATTCCACGATGTCCTGCGCGCTCCAATTCTGCAATCCGGTCCGCGCGGCGCCATCGAGGCGCGGCGCGTACCAGCCGCCGAGCTCGCTGCCGGTCAGCGCCTGCGTAGTCTTGTCCGCGCCAAAATAGTTCTTCGGCGTGTGGCAGGCGCCACAATGGCCGAGTCCGGTGACGAGATAGCCGCCCCTGTTCCACGCCGCGCCCTTGCTCTGGTCCGGCTCGAACAGGCCGGGCTTGAAGAACAGAAAGTTCCAGGCCCGCATCAGGCCGCGATAGCCGAGCGGCCAGCGCAGCTCCGGCGGCTTGTTGCGGCTGACGACGGGCGCCAGCGTGCCGAGATAGGCGCGGATCGCGAGCGTGTCGTCCTTAGTCATATGGGTGAAGTAGGGGTAGGGGAAGGCCGGGTAATAGAGCGAGCCATCCGGCGCGGTGCCGGTGCGCACGGCACGCGTGAAATCGTCGTCGCTCCAGGCGCCGATCCCGGTGTCGCGGTCCGGCGTCAGGTTGGGCGCGTAGATCGCGCCGAAGGGCGTGTCGATGCGCTTGCCCCCGGCGAAGGGCTTTGCGGGATCGGCGGTGTGGCAGCCCGCACAGTCGCCGGCCTCGACCAGGGACTGGCCATAGGCGATCAACTCGGGCGACGGCTCGGCGGCGAAAGCCGGGCTCGCAATCGCACTGCACAAGGCCAAACCTGCCAGAGCCAGGCCAACCAGAATCGTCCGCATCCTCGACCCTTCATCCCGCGACCCAAAGCCCAACCGCATTATAGCGACGTCACGTCGTTTCGCGACGCCGGGGTATGGTGACACAAACTGAAAATAGCCGGTGCCTTTGCAGCCACGAAATTGCGATTATTGCCGGAGATCGAACCGGAGCCAGATTTGTGATGCGGACCATGAAATATCCGACATAGAGTGGCGAAAGTGGTCGACGCGCCCTAGCTAAAAATAACGGGTAGGCAACGGCTTAAGCAGCCAAACGCTCAAAAAGGGCGAAAGAGGAAGACATGGGCATCAACCAGGGTCCGATCAGTCTCGATCAAAAGTACACCCAGGACACCGGCCATATCTTCACGACGGGCATCCAGGCGCTGGTCCGCCTGCCCATGGCCCAGATTCGTCGCGACCGCGCCGCCGGGCTGAACACCGCAGGCTTCATCTCCGGCTATCGCGGCTCGCCGCTCGGCGGCTACGACCAGCAGCTGTTTGCCGCGCGAAAGCATCTCGAGCAGTACAACATCAAATTCCAGCCCGGCGTGAACGAGGATCTGGCGGCGACCGCGGTCTGGGGCTCGCAGCAGCTCAACCTTTCCCCCGGTGCCAAACACGACGGCGTGGTTGGCATCTGGTACGGCAAGGGCCCCGGCGTCGACCGCTGCGGCGACGTCTTCCGCCACGGCAATGCCGCCGGCTCCGCCAAGAACGGCGGCGTGCTGTGCCTGGCCGGTGACGACCACGGCGCTAAATCCTCAACCGTCCCGCATCAATCCGACCACGCCTTCATCTCGGCGCTGATGCCGTATCTCTACCCGTCGAGCATCCACGAGATGATCGAGATGGGCCTGCTCGGCATCGCGATGTCGCGCTATTCGGGCTGCTGGGTCGGCATGAAAGTGATCACCGAGACGGTGGAGACCACCGCCGAGATCGATCTCACCGACGAGATGACGCCGTTCGTGATCCCTACCGATTTTGAGATGCCCGAGGGTGGCCTCAATCTGCGCTGGCCCGACGACCGCTTTGCCCAGGACCGCCGTCTGCAGGACTACAAGGGCTTTGCCGCGATCGCTTTTGCGCGCGCCAACAAGGTGAACCGCATCACCATGGATTCGCCGAACGCCCGCTACGGCATCATGGCCTCGGGCAAGAGCTACGAGGACATCCGGCAGGCGCTGCGCGAGCTCGGTATCACACCCGAGGTCGCCGCCAAGATCGGACTTCGGTTGTACAAGATCGGCATGCCCTGGCCGCTGGAGCCGGAAGGCGTCAGGCAATTCGCTGTAGGCCTCGAGGAAATCTTCATTATCGAAGAGCGCCGCGAGATCGTCGAAAACCAGGTCAAGCAGGAGCTGTTTAACTGGCGTGACGACGTCCGCCCCCGCATCATCGGCAAGATGGACGATCACGACAAGCGCTTCCTCCCCTTTGCCGAAGAGCTCAGCGTCGCCTCACTGGCCAGTTCGCTCACCGAGCGCCTGCTTCGACTTGATCTCAATCCCGAAATTGCAAGCATGCTCCGCGCCAAGGCCGACTGGTTCAACGGCCGCCAGGCCACCCAGATGCAGGCCGTGGCACCCGTCTCCCGTACGCCATACTTCTGCTCCGGCTGTCCCCACAATACCTCGACCAAGGTGCCCGAAGGCAGCCGCGCCTTTGCCGGCATCGGTTGCCACTTCATGGCGCTGTGGATGGATCGCTCCACCGAGACCTTCACCCATATGGGCGGCGAGGGCGTGCCGTGGGTCGGCGTTGCCCCCTTTACCAAGGAAGAGCATGTGTTCGCCAATCTCGGCGATGGCACCTATTTCCACTCCGGCAGCCTCGCGATCCGCCAGGCGGTCGCCTCCGGCGCCAACATCACCTACAAGATCCTCTATAACGATGCGACCGCAATGACCGGCGGCCAGCATGTCGACGGCGAATTGTCGCCGCAGCAGATTACCTTCCAGCTCCATAGCGAAGGTATCCGCGAGATCTACCTCGTTTCGGAGAATCCTGACGCCTATCCGGCCAACGAGATCGCGCCCGGCGTCAAGACCGCGCATCGGGACGAACTCGACGCGGTTCAGAAAACGCTGCGCCAGGTGAAGGGCGCATCCGCGATCGTCTTTGTGCAGACCTGCGCGGCGGAGAAGCGCCGCCGCCGCAAGCGCGGCACGCTGGAGGATCCGGCGCGCCGTGTGCTCATCAATCCCGCGGTATGTGAAGGCTGCGGCGATTGCTCGGTGCAGTCGAACTGCATCTCGGTCGAGCCGCTGGAGACCGAGTTCGGCCGCAAGCGCGCCATCAACCAGTCGTCCTGCAATAAGGACTATTCCTGCGTAAAGGGCTTCTGCCCGTCCTTCGTCACGATCGACGGCGGCAAGCCGCGCCATCGCGCGCCGGCCGAACTCGCTGACATCGGGACGTTGCCCGAGCCGGCGTCGCGTCCCTCGCTGGACAAACCCTACAACATCGCCGTCGGCGGTGTTGGCGGCACCGGCGTGCTGACCATCGGCGCGCTGCTCGGCATGGCCGCACATATCGAGGGCAAGGCCTCGATGATTCTCGACATGTCCGGTCTCGCGCAGAAGGGCGGCGCGGTGCTGAGCCACGTCCGCCTGTCTGATCATCCGGCCGAGGTGACCTGTTCGCGCATCGTCACCGGCACGGCCGACGTCGTGCTTGCCGCCGACGAGGTGGTCGCCGTCGCCAAGGACACGATTTCGCTCTGCGACTCCAGTCGGACCCACGGCATCATCAACAGCCACGTCATTCCGACCGCGGACTTCGTCCTCAATCGCGACTTCAACTTCCAGACTCGCAAGCTGAACGGATTGTTGGAAACGGCGCTGCACAAGGATTCCGTCTTCTTCGATTTCACCAAGCCGGCCGAGCAGCTGCTCGGCGACAGCATCGCCACCAACATGATGATGATGGGCTACGCCTACCAGAAGGGGCTATTCCCGCTGTCGGCGGAATCGATCGAGCAGGCGATCGAGGTCAACGGCGTCGCGATCAAGATGAACAAGGAAGCCTTCCGCCTCGGCCGCCTCGCGGTTGCCGATCCGGCGCGCCTCGCCGACATGCTGAAGGGCACGGACGAGGTCGTCGCGCCCAAGACGCTGGATGCCATGACGCTGGACGAAGTCATCGAACACCGTGCCAAGCATCTCACGGCCTACCAGAACGGCCGTCTCGCCAGGCGCTATCGCAAGCTGGTCGACCAGGTCCGTGACGCCGCGAAGCAGGGCGGTTATGACGATGCGCTGCCGCGTGCGGTTGCGATCAACTACGCAAAACTGCTCGCCTACAAGGACGAGTACGAGGTCGCGCGGCTCTTCACCGACGGCGCCTTCGCCCAGCAGCTCCGCGACCAGTTCGAGGGCGATTTCAAGTTCAGCTTCAACCTGGCGCCGCCGATTTTGGCGTCCGGCGTCGATGCGCTCGGCCGTCCGAAGAAGCGCGCCTTCGGCCCGTGGATGCTGAAAATGTTCGGTGTGCTGGCAAAGTTCAAATTCCTGCGCGGCACGCCGCTCGATATTTTCGGCCGCAGCGCCGATCGCAAGCTCGAACGCGATTTGATCGTGGGCTACGAGAAGGATGTCGCCACCGTGCTCGGCTTGTTGTCGCCGCTCACGATCGACACGTCGGTCGAGTTGCTGTCACTGCCCGACCGCATCCGCGGCTACGGCCCGGTGAAGGAGAAGGCGGTCGCCGACGCCAAGGGCCGCTACGCCCAGCTCGCCGCCGACCTCGCCAGCCCGCCGCCCGCGCCAAGGCAGATCGCAGCGGAGTAACTTGGTAGGGTGGGTTAGCCCTGCGGCTGCGCGAAGCGCAGTCCGCAGGCGTAACCCACCCCTTCTCTGACGAAGTGTAAACCGGAGAGGTGGGTTACGCCTTCGGCTAACCCGCCCTACGATTTCCCGTTTGAAATCAACCACCGTTCTACTGTGCATGGGGTTGTTTTCGACCAATATGATAGTTTCCGATAAAACGAAAAAATCGCTTGTGCCGTCGGGCAAAACACCTTTAGGATTTTGGCTGTGGTGTCCGTCATTGCGCTCGCGATGACGATGTTGAGGAGCAGTGATCTCCGCGCCCGTTGCCACCCCATTTGCGCCGAGCCGCCGTCCTCTCGCCCGACGGAATATTTCCGCGCTTGCCAAGCAGGCCAGTGCGGTTCAGAAAAAAGAGCCAAGAAGAAACGCGAGCGGAGACCTCTGTTTTGACCATCAAGGGCAAAGCCTACATTGCCGGGATCTACGAGCACCCGACCCGGCATGCGCCGGATAAATCCACCGCCCAGCTCCACGCCGAGGTCGCCAAGGGCGCGATCGAGGATGCCGGGCTCTCCAAGGACGATGTCGACGGCTATTTCTGCGCGGGCGACGCGCCCGGCGGCGCCTGGCCGATGGTCGATTATCTCGGCCTGAACACCAGAAAGCTCCGTCACGTCGATTCCACCGAGACCGGCGGCTGTTCCTACATCATCCATCTCGGCCATGCCGCCGAAGCGATCGCGGCGGGCAAGTGCTCGATCGCGCTGATCACGCTCGCCGGCAAGCCGCGCACAGGCGCAATGCCGCCGCGCGCGGCCGGCGCGGAAGTCGATTTCGAGTCCGCTTATGGCGCGACCACGCACAATGCCTATGGCATGTGTGCCATGCGCCACATGCACGACTATGGCACCACCAGCGAGCAGCTCGCCTGGATCAAGGTCGCAGCCTCCCATCACGCGCAATACAATCCGCATGCGATGCTGAAGGACGTCGTCACCGTCGAGGACGTGCTGAACTCGCCGATGATCTCCGATCCCCTGCATCGTATGGATTGCTGCGTCGTCTCCGACGGCGGCGGCGCGCTGATCGTGACGACGCCGGAGATCGCCAGGAGCCTGAAGAAGCCGCTGGTCAAGCTGATCGGCCATGGCGAGGCGATGAAGGGCCCGCGCGGCGGCAAGGATCTCGACCTTACGTATTCCGCCGGCATCTGGTCCGGCCCGCGCGCGTTCGAGGAAGCCGGCATCACGCCGCAGGACATCAAATACGCTTCGATCTATGACAGCTTCACCATCACCGTCTTGATGCAGCTCGAAGACCTCGGCTTCTGTAGGAAGGGCGAGGGCGGCAAGTTCGTCGCCGACGGCAATTTGATCTCGGGCGTCGGCAAGCTGCCGTTCAACACCGATGGCGGCGGCCTGTGCAGCAACCATCCCGTCAACCGTGGCGGCATGACCAAGATCCTCGAAGCCGTCAGGCAGTTGCGCGGTGAGGCGCATCCGAAGGTGCAGGTGAAAAACTGCGATCTCGCCATCGCCCACGGCACCGGCGGATTGTTGGGCGTTCGCCATGCCGCCTCGACCGCCATTCTGGAGCGCGTGTGATGAGCGAAGCCAAGAAATATCCGGCTCCCGTAACGAACCCCGAGACCGCCGCGTTCTGGGACGCGGCCAAGCAGGGCAAGTTCATGATCAAGCGCTGCGCCGCCTGCGGCGAGGCGCATTACTTCCCGCGCTCGATCTGCCCGTTCTGCTATTCCGACAAGACGGTGTGGGAGGAATCTTCGGGCGAGGGCACGATCTACACTTATAGCCTGATGCGGAAATCGCCGACCGGTCCTTACGCGATCGGCTATGTCACGCTGAAGGAGGGGCCTTCGCTGCAGACCAATTTCGTCGACTGCGATCTGACGACGCTGAAGATCGGCCAGAAGGTGAAGGTGGTGTTCAAGCCGACCGACGGCGCACCGCTGCCGTTCTTCACGCCGGCCTGATGCTTTCTTCCTTCCCCCCCTTATGGGGAAGGTGGCGCGAAGCGCCGGATGAGGGGTATCGCTCCGCAGAGAGACTCGCAATGCGGAGCCAACCCCTCACCCAAACGAGTTTGCTGCACGGCTCTCGCAGCCCTCTCCCACAAGGGAAGAGGGCACTTCGACTGGCAGCGGCGCACAAGAATCCGGGGAGGAAACGAACAAAATGTCCGCCAGATACGAAGAACTCAAAGGCCTGAAAAACATCGGCCAGAAATACGCCTACAGCGATCGCGAGGTGATGCTCTACGCCTGTGGCATCGGTCTCGGCGCTGATCCCATGGACGAGAACGAGCTCGCTTTCGTCAACGAGGGCACGCTGACGCCGCGGCCGCTCAAGGTGGTGCCGACCTTTGCCTCCGTCGCCGCGTGGGGCGCGGGCCCCGGCGAGATGAACCTCAACCGCGTCATGGTGGTCGATGGCGAGCGCGACATCACCTTCCACCAACCGCTGCCGGTCGCGGCCCACATCACCGCCGATTCCTCCGTGGTCGAGGTCTTCGACAAGGGCAAGGACAAGGGCGTCGTCATCAGCCACCAGACCGTGCTCAAGAACGAGAAAGGCGAAAAGCTTGCAACTCTCGTCGCCTCGCGCTTCGCCCGCGGCGATGGCGGTTTCGGCGGGCCGAACCTGACGCAGCCCGATCCGCACAAGATCCCGTCGCGTTCGCCCGACCGGTCCATCGACATCGTCACGCGTCCCGACCAGGCGTTGGTGTACCGTCTCTGTGGCGATCGCAACCCGCTGCACTCTGATCCCGAGTTCGCCAGGAAGGCGGGCTTCCCGCGCCCGATCCTGCACGGCATGTGTACCTACGGCATCACCTGCCGCGGCGTGCTCCAGACCTATGCCGACTACGATGCAAGCGCGTTCCGCCAGCACGTCGCGCGGTTCTCTTCGCCGGTCTATCCCGGCGAGACCGTGACCATGGACCTCTGGAAGGACGGCAACGTGATCTCGTTCGAAGCGAGGGTGAAGTCGCGCGGCGTCACCGTGATCAAGAACGGCAAGACGGTGCTGGGTTAGGGACGCACGGGCCGTTCACTCCCTCGCCCCGCTCTTGCGGGGGAGAGGTGAAGAAAGAAAAACAAACAGGGAGAAGCCACCATGGGACTACTCGACGGCAAGGTTGCGCTGATCACCGGCGCGGGTGGGGGGCTTGGTGAGGCCTACGCAAAACTGTTCGCACGGGAGGGGGCGTCCGTCGTCGTCAACGACCTTGGCGGCCCCCGTGACGGCTCGGGCGCCGACAAGTCGATGGCTCAGCTTGTGGTCGACGCGATCAAGGCCGACGGCGGCAAGGCGGTCGCCAACGGCGCAGACATCTCCACCATGGAGGGCGGCCAATCGGTGTTCGACGACGCCATCAAGCATTTCGGCCGCGCCGACATCCTGGTCAACAACGCGGGCATTCTGCGCGACCAGACCTTCGCAAAAGCCACCGAATCCGACTGGGACAAGGTCATCAAGGTGCATCTGAAGGGCACCTTTTGCTGCACCATGCCGGTGTTTCGCTGGATGCGGGAAAACGGCGGTGGCGTCATCGTCAACACCTCCTCGACCTCCGGCCTGATCGGCAATTTCGGCCAGACCAATTACGGTGCGGCCAAGGGCGGCATCTGGGGCCTGTCCAACGTGCTGGCGATCGAGGGTCGGAAGTACAACATCCGGATCTGGACGCTGGCCCCGGGCGCCCTGACCCGCATGACCGCAGACCTGCCCCGCTATAAGGAGAACCCCGGCGCGGCGCTGGGGCCGGACGGCATCGCGCCGGCCGTGCTATACATGGTCAGCGACTTGTCGGGCGACCAGACCGGCAAGGTGCTGGGCGTGTCCGGGCCCCGCGGCGTGCGCGAAATGCGGATGATGGAAATGGAAGGCTGGAAACCGCCGCACACGGGCTGGAACGCCCGGGACATCGCCGATCATGCCAAGGAGATCTTCTTCTCCGAGGAGCAGATCAAGATGGGCGCGCGGCGGTTTTGAGCCATGGTCGTTCCGGGGCGCGCAATGCGCGAACCCGGGACCTCGAAAGGATAAAGCACTGATGAAACTCACCGCCGACGCCAAGGGCACCTTCGCAATCGCGCCGACACCGTTCCACGATGACGGCCGGATCGACGAGCGCTCGATCGACCGCCTGACCGATTTCTACGAGGAGGTCGGCTGCGACGGCGTCACGGTGCTCGGTATCCTCGGTGAGGCGCCGAAGCTCGACGCCGTCGAGGCCGAGCACGTCGCGGTACGCTTCGTCAAGCGCGCCAAGACAATGCAGGTGATCGTCGGCGTCTCCGCGCCGGGTTTTGCCACCATGCGCTCGCTGGCGAGGGCCTCGATGGACGCGGGCGCGGCCGGCGTCATGATTGCGCCGCCGCCGTCGCTGCGCACCGACGACCAGATCGTCGGCTATTTCAAGCAGGCGGCCGAGGCGATCGGCCCTGACGTGCCCTGGGTGCTCCAGGACTATCCGCTGACGCTGTCGGTGGTGTTCACGCCGGCCGTGATCCGCAAGATCGTCATGGACAATTCGAATTGCGTGATGCTCAAGCACGAGGACTGGCCGGGTCTCGAGAAGATCTCGACGCTGCGCGGTTTTCAGAAGGACGGCTCGCTGCGGCCGCTCTCGATCCTCTGCGGCAATGGCGGCACGTTCCTCGACTTCGAGATGGAGCGCGGCGCCGACGGTGCCATGACCGGCTACGCCTTCCCCGAGCTTCTGATCGACGTCGTGAACCTGTCCAAGGCCGGCAAGCGCGACGCTGCGCACGATCTGTTCGACGCGCATCTGCCGCTGATCCGCTACGAACAGCAACCGGGTGCGGGCCTTGCCGTGCGTAAATACGTGCTCCAGAAGCGCGGCATCATCGCCTCCAGCGCCCAGCGCAAGCCCGGCGCGACAATCACGGCGGCGGCGAAGGCCGAGGTCGATTATCTCCTGTCGCGCGTGGCGAAGGTCGACAAGCGCGCCAATCTCGGACCCCAATCGAGCGCCGCAGGCTAGTTGCATGCCCGAGACATCAGCATCACGCCCGGCCTCGACCATCCTCCTGCTCCGTAATGGTGCGAAGGAGGTTGAGGTCTTCATGATGGTTCGCCATCATCAGATCGAGTTCAACTCGGGCGCGCTGGTGTTTCCGGGCGGCAGCGTCGATGCCGGCGATCAGGAGATCGTCAAGCGGTCCGACCTGTATTCGGGCGGCGAGGGCCTGAGTGAATCGGATCGCGGCTTTCGTATTGCTGCGATCCGCGAAACTTTTGAGGAGAGCGGCATTTTGCTGGCCCGGTCGAAGGATTCGGGCACGCCAGTCGATGCCAAGCGTGCCGGCGAGATCGCGGACAAGCATCGCGTCGCCCTCAACGAGCACAAGATCAGCTTCCTGAGCATCTTGGCCGACAATGGTCTCCAGCTCGCGCTTGATACGCTCGTGCCTTACGCGCACTGGATCACGCCGGAAGGCATGCCAAAACGCTTCGACACTTGGTTCTTTCTCGCCGCTGCGCCGCCGGACCAGCTCGGCGCTCATGATGGCCGGGAGTCCACCGACTCGATCTGGGTCTCTCCGCGCGAGGCGGTGGCGGGCGGCGAGAGCGGCCGCTTCAAGCTGCCGTTCCCGACCACGCGCAATCTGATCCGGCTTGCGGAGCAGCCGACGGTGAAGTCTGCGCTCGAGCATGCAAGCAGCATGTCGATCGTGACGGTGATGCCTGTCATGACCAAGACCGAGAGCGGTCGTCAGCTTCGCATCCCCCGTGAGGCCGGTTATGACGGCGAGGTGTTCGAAGTCGGCGCGATCGGCTAGGACACTTCGATGCGCGACGAACTATTGCGCCCAAGGTCGCGCTATGGTCCGCCCACTGAAAACGGGACGGATCGGGCGCCATGGACAACCGGCAGGACACCAATATCGCCGTCGAGCTGGCGCTGCTGCTCGCGCTCGCGGCGCTGTGGGGCGGCTCCTACACCTTCATCAAGCTCGGCGTCGCCACCATTCCGCCGATCACGCTAATCGCCGCGCGCACGGCGATCGCCGGCCTGCTGCTGCTCGTCGTGATGCGGGCGCGTGGCGTCAGGATGCCAACGGATGGGCCGACCTGGCAGCGCTTCGCCTTCCAGGCGGTGCTCAACAGCGTGATCCCCTGGACCCTGATCGCCTGGGGCGAGCGCCATGTCGATGCATCCCTCGCCACCATCCTCAATTCGGCCGGACCCATCTTCACCTTCTTGCTGACCGCGGTCGTCACCCGCCACGAGGCGACGAGCCCGCGAAAACTGTTCGGCGTGGTCGCCGGCATGGTCGGCATCCTGCTCATCGTCGGCGTCGATGCGTTCTATGATATCGGCAGCGGCCTCGTCGCGGAGGCGGCCATCGTCGCCGCCACCATCTGCTACGCCTGCGCCGCGATTTTCGGGCGGAGCTTCAAAGGCCTCGATCCGATGGCGCCCGCCGCCGGCTCGCTGCTCGCCGGGGCTGCGGTCCTGATCCCGGCCTCGCTGGTGTTCGAGCAGCCCTGGACGCTGTCGCCCGCGCTGAGCTCCGTGCTGGCGCTGCTCGCGCTCGCGGTGTTCTCGACCGCGGCGGCGTTCGCGATCTATTTCCGCCTGATCCAGACGCTCGGCTCGGTCGGCACCACCGCCCAGGCCTATCTCCGCGTCCCGATCGGGGTCGCCATCAGCGTCGCCATTCTCGGTGAGACCCTGAGCCAGACCGCCTGGATTGGGCTCGCCTGCGTCGTCCTCGGCGTTGCCGCCATGACGATCCTCGGCCGGACCAATGCCGTCGCTAAACCATCATGAAAAACAGCCCCTTCCGGTCGGTGGAGGCATGTTCCCCCGGAGGGGCGATACAGCGTATATTGGCAGGGTATGGAGTCCGGTACCGTCCCAATGCCTGTCGAAACGCCACCGAATCCGCCGCTGAAGCGATCGTTTTCGCTGTCGATCGGCCAGATGACGTTCGGCAGCTTCATCCTGGTGCTGGCGGTGATTATCGTCACCTCGACCGCCAGCGTGATCGCAATCCGGCATATCGACGCCACCTTCGCCGAACTTCAGCGGCTGCAAAGCGTCGGCGACCTCGCGGAAGATATCGACCGCCGCATGAACGACCTGCGGCTCGCTGCGCGTGACTTCGTCACCGATCCCGGGGCCGGCATCCAGTTCAAGCAAGTCGGCGAGGCCGCCTCGACCCTGAGCGACATCCTCAAGAAGACCCGTATCGATCTTGCCCCCGAGCAGCAGGACATGATCGATGGCGTCTCCGAGCGACTTGCGACTTACCGCAGCGGGCTGGAGCGGATCTCGACCCTGATCGATCGCCGCGCGCAATTGCTCGCCGGGCTGCCGCCGCTGCGGGACCAGTTCGACGCGGCAGTCTCCGAAAGCGGGGATCGCGATCTCGCCGCGCGCCTGTCGGAGGCCCAGAGCCGGATCGCGCTTGGATTGCTCGCGCGCAACCCGTCCGCTGCGGAGCAGGCCGCGCAGAGCATGCGGACGATGGAGATCGCAGATAGCCGGTTGAAGTCGGCTGTGAACAATTACGCCGATGCCATCGTGGCAGTCGCGGTCCGCGAACGGCAGATCGCCGATATCGATCGCGAGGTGCTGGGAACCGAGGGCAGGCTGATCGGCCGCGTCACAGAATTGCTCCGTGACGTCAGCGACCGCCGAGGCCATGTGCTGTCGCGCGACTTCGCCCGGACGCTCGCGGAGGCGCGATGGCAGAGTATCGTGCTCGGCAGCATCGGCGTGCTGATCGGTATCCTCGCCGCCGGGTTCGTGGTGCGACGGACGGTGCGCCCACTGGCCCAGATCGCGCGCTCCATTCGTGCCCTTGCGGCGGGCGAGAAGAATACGTCGATCCCGTCGGCCGAACTCGACAACGAGATCGGCGACATTGCGCGCGCCGCAGAGGTGTTCCGCCGCGCGCTGGAGGAGGCCGACACGGCGCGCGAGGCGGCCGTGCGCGCGCTCACGGAGCAGCGGCTGGCCGAAGAGAGCTATCGCAAGCTGTTCGAGGGTTCTGTCGACGGCATCTACGTGACGACGCCGTCCGGCGATCTCCTCAACGCCAATCCGGCGCTGGCGCGGATGATGGGCTATGACAGCCCGCAGCATTTGATCGACAGCATCAACGACATCGCCCACACCATCTACGTCCATCCCGAGGCGCGTGAGGAGTACCAGCGGCTGATGCACCGCGACGGCATGGTACGCGAGTTCGAGTATCAGGTGCGCCAGCGCAGCGGCGACGTCCTCTGGCTCTCCGACAGCGCGACCGGCGTGCGGGACGAGCAGGGCAGGATCGTCCGCTACGAGGGCACGTTGCGCGACATCACCGACCAGAAGCGGGCGGAAGACGCGATTGCCGAAGGCCGGCGCCTGCTCCAGCAGGTCATCGACACCGTGCCGGCGGTGATCAACGTCAAGAATCGCGACCTGCGCTATGTGCTGATGAACCGCTACATGGCTGGCATTTTCGGGATCGAGCCCGGCGACGCGCTCGGCCGCACCACCGCCGACCTGATGTCGCGCTACGGCGCAGCCAAGACCGATGAGCACGACAAGCGCGTGGTGGCGTTGCGCAAGGGGCTCGGCTTCTACGAGGAGGAGTACAAGGATGCCGCTGGCAACATGCGGCAATGGCTCGTCAACAAGCTGCCGCTGCTCGATGCCGAGGGCGAGATCGAGCGGATCGTCACCGTGGCGCTTGACATCGGCGAGCGCAAGCGCGGCGAGCAGGAGATGCGGAAAGCCAAGGACGCCGCCGAGACGGCGCTGCGCAATCTGCGCGAGACCCAGGCCTCGCTGATCGAGGCGGAGAAGCTCGCCGCACTCGGACGCCTGGTCGCCGGTGTCGCGCACGAGGTCAACAATCCTGTCGGCATCAGCCTCACGGTCGCATCCGCGCTGGAGCGCAAGACGGCGATATTCAGCGCCGAGGTTGAGCGCGGCGAGCTTCGCCGCTCGACTCTCAACGACTACCTCAACACCAGCCGCGACGCGTCCTCGCAGCTTGTCTCGAACCTCAATCGCGCCGCCGAGCTGATCCAGTCGTTCAAGCAGGTCGCGGCCGACCGCAACTATTCGGACCAGCGCAGCTTCGACCTCGCCGATCTCACCGAGCAGGTGGTGATGAGCCTGCGCCCCGGCTTGCGCAAGCAGAACCTGACGCTCAACGTCGAGTGCCAACCTAATCTCACCATGAACAGTTACCCCGGCCCGTACGGCCAGGTGCTGACGAACCTCTTCCTCAACGCGGTGGCGCACGCCTTCCCGGACGGACGTCCGGGGACCATCGACATCCAGGTGCGCGAGTCCGGCAAGGACAATGTCGAGATCATCGTCGCCGACAATGGCTGCGGCATGAGCCTTGACGTGCGCCGCCGCGCGTTTGATCCGTTCTTCACGACTCGGCGCGACCAGGGCGGCACTGGCCTCGGGCTGCACATCGTCTACAGCATCGTCACCAACCGGCTCGGCGGGCGGCTCGACCTCGATTCCGAGCCGGGCGAGGGGACGCGCATCCAGATGATCCTGCCGCGCACCGCGCCGCTGGAGCAGGCTGCCGAATAGATCTGTCGCTAATCCGCCTCGGCGAGCTTGTGCAGGGTGGCGCCGAAGATCAAGCTGGCCTTACCGACCAGCGCCGTTCCCGTCATCTCCGCGCGAGTGTCGGTATAGGTCCCGCTGACGCCGATGCCGACCGGGGCAGGGCCGCCGAACAGCGGATTGTCATCGCCCCGCGGCGAAGTGTGCCGTTGCACCAGCACCTCGCCCTTGAAGGTGTGGTCGTCCTTCACCACGTAGCTGCCGGTGTAATAGAGGTAGGCGTCGCCGCCAAGAATCTTGCCATCGCGGAAAAGAATCACGCCGCTGCCCTTGCCGGCTCGACCATCGAGCAGGCTCACGTGAATCGAATAGAGGCCGTTCTTCATAACGTCCCGTCGGCCGGCCGCCATCGCCCAATGGCGTAACCGGTGAAGCTTTTATGCCAAAGCGCAACCTCTCGCGCAACGCGGCAGTTTTGCAAGCCGGGATGCCCTGTGCCGGCGCACGAACCGTAATTGTCCCGGCTTGTCTGTGACGCCGATATGACGGTCTCATCATGCAGCGAGGCCAGTCGTTGCGAATCAGAGTTGGCCCGCGAAATGCATAACCATTGTTGCACTGGCCGCGGGGTGCTGGAGCAAGACAAATGTGAGCAACTGGATCGATTCCGGCGGCGATGAGCCGCATCTGTACAGTGCGCGTCCCACGAATTGCAAAAACCAACAGCGGAGGACTGGAAGCACGACACGCTGGCGAAGCGTGGCGAGCCTCGCTTGCGCGCTGGCTCTGATCGCGCTGGTTGCGCCCGTCGGGTACGCCCGCGACCGCGGCCAGTTCGTCAACACGAGTGCCGAATTGAAGGCCTGGTTTGACGGCTTGCGCAGCGGCAAGGGGCCATGCTGTTCCGATGCCGACGGTTCGGCGATCTCGGACTCCGATTGGGATAGCAAGGACGGGCACTATCGTGTCCGCGTCCCGCGCCTTGGCTATATGATCGAGGGCCAACAGCAGGAGCTCGTCTGGGTCGACGTACCCGAGGAGGCCGTGATCTCGGAGCCCAACCGGGTTGGACGCACCATGGTGTGGCCGATCTACGGCTACATGGGCGTCACCATCCGCTGCTTTATGCCCGGTAGCATGACCTAGCCGGGTAAGGGCACGCCTGCCAAATCAGGTATATTTTTTGTCGCGCTCGAGCAGTTCGATGGAGATGCCCTCTGGACCGCGGATGAAGCAGATGCGGACGCCGGGCCGGATGGTGGTCGGCTCGCGCGTGAACGTCACGCCCTTGGCCTTGATCTCGGCTGCGACGGCGTCGATGTCCTTCACCGTGAGCCCGAAATGATCGAGGCCCTGATGGGGATGCGGCGGCGGCGGGCCGACGGCGCTGTCGCCCTCCAGCGGCGCGATGAAGATTCTTGCGCCGCCGAGATTCACGTCGATCCGCCCCGGTGCGTGCACGATCTCGCCACCGAGGATATCCCGCAGCCAGGCCGCGGTCGTTTCCGGATCGGGGCTGCGGAGATGGATGTGATCCCAGCTGACGACGACTGGCATTTCAATTCCTCCCGATCGGGTCCTTGCGATGTTGCAGCGCATGTTAGCGACCCCGATCGACGATCGCCACAGTGGCTCCTATCCGAGATTCGCGCGGTTGCGGGAACCTTAGTTCGTCTCGCGGATTGAAGAAGGAGGCGAGTGACGCACTCATGAACGCAGGGTTTGGCCGGATCGGACTGGGAAGATTCGCTGGGAGTGGCGAGGACCCGCCACGGTCCGGACCGGCGACAAGCGTCTGGCTCAAGCGAGGCCTCTTGTGGCTGCTGGCCGCGAGCATCGTCGGCAGTGCCGTCTGGCTGCTGATGCCACCATCCGAAGGCAATGTCGCGCAAACCGAGCCGGTGAAGTTGGCGCTCGCAAGCGTCGATCCGGCTCCCCCTGCAATGGCCTCAGCGACGTCGGCGGCGGAGGCCGCCGGGCTCGACCGGCTCAAAATCTCGTCGCAGACTTGGCGCCGTGGTGGGCTTGGCTCGAAGGCGCTGGTCACCTTCACCTTACGAAATGACAACGACTATGCCGTAAAGGATGTCGAGATCATCTGCGCCTTTGCGCGGCGCGACGGCAGCCATTTGACCGACCGCAGTCGCCTGCTGGCCGACACCGTCGGCATGAAGAGCCGCAAGACGTTTGCGCGCGTTCCCGTCGGCTTCGTCAATGTGAATGCCGATCAGGCGAAGTGTTCGCTGGTGACGGCGCAGCGCGCGTAAAGGGCAGCACATTCCGCTAGCGGAAAAGTTACCGTCCTTAGCCCTTGGGCAAAAATCTCGGCGTTGCCATTTGAACCGTGAGGCTGGGCGCAGGAACCAATTAGAGGATCGCCGGTTGAGGCGAAGAGCCCGCGCGGGGATGCGGGGGCGGAGCGCGGCCAATGCCCATCTTTCGGTATTTCATGTTCGTCGGTGGAGCGCTGCTCGCCCTGTTGTTTGCGGCTGATTTCGTTTGGCCACCGTCGCCGGCTGCCCAGGCTGTCGCGACCGCAGGCTACGACCAGCCGCTGATCCGGATCCGGTCCGACCGCCATCTGCCGGATCGTGTCGTGCTTGACACCAGCCAGCCGACCATCGCCGCGCCGGTGGTGACGACCGTTGCTGTTGCGGCGCCCCAACCGTCCGCGCCGACTGACATCCTGAGCGAGATGTCGGCAAAGGCGCGAGTGCGCGAGACCTTCGCCCAGTTTACGCCGAAGACCGATGCGGCCACGGCCAGGAAAGCTGACGGCAAGCCCCAAGCTCTCGCCCAGACAGCCGAGAACCAAGCTCCGAAGGTCCAGGCTCCGGCTCAGCCCAAGCGTAAAATGGCGAAGGCGCATTGGGCGCCGCACCGCGGCCAGCCGATGATGCTGGTGGCACAGCAGCCGCATTTCGGCCTGTTCAACACCACCTGGTGAGAGCGCCTCTGACCCGCCTTGAAACGAGGCGGGGAGGGCTTTTTATTGTCTGGTCTCTCTGCTAATTCGAACCCAGCCGAACGTCGCCCGGTGCTGCCTGCCAGCATATGACGGCGACGCTGCGGTTGGTGGCCCATACCTGGGGTCAAGGCGCTCGTAGCTCAGCTGGATAGAGCATCGGATTTCGATTCCGAGGGTCGGAGGTTCGAATCCTTCCGAGCGCGCCATTTGTCAGCCTGTCCGGCCCGGACACATAGGTAACAGAATGTACCTGAGACATGAGTGACAACCTCGTGCCGAACGGGTTGTCTGGGGTTTCAGGGTCGTTCGCTCCAAGGATGCAGTTTGGGGCCAATCGGATGCGACGTGCTGGGGTTCCAGCGTGACGCATCGGTGGCATGGTTGATTCTGCTCGGCTCGCGCTGTCGCGGTCAACCCCGCGCGTGCCGCGCCCCTTCGGGCTTCGGGAGTTGACCGCGACAGCGGAGCCAAGCAAGCGGCTGTCATGCCAAGAATGCGCGAGAGCGCGTCTGGCTCAGAGCTTTGCGGTCGTAGTCGAGACATCGGTGACGGGCTTGGGGCCGAAGGGGTTGTCGAGCGGTTGCAACGTCTTCTGCTCGAGATCGAAGTAGCCGAGATCATACTGCATGAAGCTGACGAGCCAGATGCCTTCATCAACCTCCTTGATGCCGAGCTTCTGGCCGGCCAGGACGGTTGAGATGTTGATCTTCTTGCGATGCAGGCAGAGGCGGCCGCAGGTGGTGACGACGACGTCGCGGTCGTGGAAGGGATAGCTGAGGTCCGGCAGGCCGGCATAGCTGCGTGCCGAGGCGGTGTAGAGTTCGGCAGGGATCTTCATGCTGAGCGCTTCGTGGGGCCGCTCGGTGTTGAACTCGTGCACGAAGACATCGAAGCGCTCCTGCTGCTGCAGGCTGTTGAAGCCCGGCGGCCGGGTGGCTTCCTTCTTGAGAGTGAGGTGCATGCGCTCGTGGCGCCCGTTCTGCTGCGGCCGGCCGGGCCTGATGCGCTCGATGGCAATGCCGAGCCTCAGCCACCAGACCGACAGCTTCGACAGATTGAACAGGGCATTGGGACTGGCAAAGGGCACGCCATTGTCGGAGCGGATGGCAAGCGGCAGCCCGCGCTCGCGGAACAGGCGCTCGAAGGCGGCAATGGCCGGCTCCTCCCAGGTGGAATCGAGCGCCTCGCACAGCAGCAGGAAGCGCGAGGCATGATCGCTGACGGTCAACGGGAAGCAGTATCGCTCATTGCCGAGCTTGAACTCGCCCTTGAAGTCGGCGCACCAGAGATCATTCGGCGCCGCGCCTTGCGATAGCGGCGTGCCGTGGGCGCGATGGCGCGGACCGCGGCCCCGCCTGACCAGGCCGTGGCGGTCGAGGACGGCATGGATGGTGCTCTTGGCAGGGATTCTGATATCGCCATCCAGCCGCCTGACCAGGAGCTCGCGGATCTTGCGCGCCCCCCAATGTGGCTTCTCGGTCTTGAACTGGACAATCAGGGTCTCGATCTGGGCCGGCAACTGATTGGCGTAGCGCACCGGCCGCCTGGAGCGATCGCTCAGGGCCACAAGGCCGTGCTCCTTGTAGCGATCGAAAATCTTGTAGCCGGTCTTGCGGGATATCCCGAACTCCCGGCACACCTCGGTCATGGCTTCTCCGTCCAGAAGCCGGGCGACAAAGCGTAGGCGCTCGTCCATTACCGAACTCGCTTTCCACGGCATCTACACCTCCCGCAGAACAAAAGCGGAAAATGTAACCCATGTGTCCGGTACGTTCTGTCACCTATGTCTCGGGTCGCTCAGCCCAAAGCCGGCGGGGCCGGCCATCGCAATCCCGTACGCCCACGCGCGCAAGCCCGGCAGGCGACGTGCAGCGCGGTGCTGGTATCAGTTGGCTGGAAGCCGGGTTTGCCGGGCCCGCGTCAGCGTGTCCGATGGCGCTTCGTGGAAGGTCGCGCGGTAAGCTGCGGCAAACTCGCCGAGGTGATGAAAGCCCTGGGCGCGCGCGCATGAGGCGACCGACGCGCCGCCGCTCCTGAGGAGCTGAGTGCGTGTGGCCCATAGCCGCTTCAGGCGGATATATTGATGCAGGCTCATGCCGCGCACCTTGGCCACTGCGCCGCCGAGGGTCCGGATCGAGACTCCGAATTCATCGGCGAGATCGGCCGTATAGATCGGAGCGGTCGGATAGGCTGTGACGTAATCGTCGATCCGCTGCACGAGCCTGGCGGATCGCGCGCCGGCATTGGAGGCGTTGCGCTCAGACAGCGGGTTCGTTCGAAACAGGTCGTCGAAGGCGAGCAGCAGGCCTTCCTGGAGATGGCCGGCGGCCTCCGTCGTTTCGAACATCTGTGGTGCGACCGACGCGGTCCTGAGAATGTCGAGCACAAGCTGTCGCGCGTAGAGATGAGCGGTGGGCTCCGCGATGCGGACCCACAATGCGTCGGCGCGATCAAACCAGCCGCGATCCCTGAGCGTAGGTGAGAACATGATCAGCGCATGGTGATTGATCTGAGGCTCGACGAAATGACAATCATGGTTGCCGCGCAAGGCTATGAAGAAGCGCGAGTCGAGATCCATTCCGCTCGAGCTGGCGCGCAGATCGTTGGTCATCGGCAGGACCACCATGCCGCCCGGCGCGCGGTAGGCGGTGTCCAGGATGCGCGCAAACGACCTGGTAACGATGATCCGGCACGCCGGCAGGTTCACGACCGCTCGCGCGGCTGCAAAATTGGCGATGTCGAGCGGTATGCTCCGGGCATCTTCCAACGACTCGGCCGGTCGAAATGCATCGACATCGGTAAACCGGGTCAACTGGAGCGCGGAGGAAGGGGCGAGAGCGTCGAAGAACATGCGTCTGGCCGGCTGCTGAAATCTGACGATGAAATGAACGTCGGTACATCGCCATCAATGACGAAACATGCCGATTCAGTAAACCGGATTCCGGGCCGTAAGATTGCGGACATCATGCCACGGGGACGGTGGAATCGGTGCCACCGTCAACGGTCTCGGCTCTTCGGCTGACCAGTCGTGAGATCAATGAAATGGAGCCTTGTACAGGCAGGGCAGGTGAAGGACTCGAAGCTTTGTCCTTCGCGTCCTTGCCGCTTCTCAAGATGGGTTTGCACATTCATGCCCGTCTGCGGGCACCGGAAAACAATCAAATCGGCCATCGGTACAGAATGACGGCACGACAGATTTCATCTTTGATCTAGATCAATTTTGGAATTGCTCCAGGCCCACGGCAGCGAGGATCGACAAGAGCGACTGGCTCGTCGTGTGCGACGGGCGCAAGGCGCTCATCCTGGAAAATCTCGGTGATGAGATGTTTCCGAACCTTCACACCAGGGAGGCTCGTGAGCAGGCCAATCCGTCGACGGCCGCGCAAGGGACCGATGCGTCCGGCAGGCTCCATGCCTCGGTCGGCGGTGCCCGCAGCTCGGCGGAGCAGACCGATTGGCACGATGAGGCCGAACGGACATTCCTGCGCAGCCTCGCCGAACGGCTCGATACCGCGCTCAGCGCGGGGGAGACCTCTGCCCTGACCATGGTGGCCTCACCGCGCGCGCTGGGCATGATCCGTACGGATTATTCGGATGCGGTGCGCAGGGCGCTGCGGGGCGAGGTCGGCAAGGACCTCGTCAAGCTGCCGGTCTACGAGATCGAGAAGCAATTGCTGCTGTCTGGGGCCCTCACTTAGGGCGGACCCAACGGGAGGACGCTGCGGCGCCCGTCAGTAGCAGGGGTGCCGCCGGCCGTCCTGACCGACATAGGCGGCCGCGCTTTGGTAGCAGTGATTTGTCGACGGGCCGTCATAGAAGGCGAAGGTGCCGGGGGTGATACCCGGGCCGTAATTGTGCAAATAGCTGACCGGGTAGGGCAGCGGGTTGGCGTAGTAGCGGTGATAGCGGTGATGCACCCGCGCCTCCGCAAGGCCAGGGGCTAGGATTGCCGCCGACAGGGCAGCAACCGCGGCTACAAGCTTCAACTTGCTCATCTCGATTCTCCGGAACCCGCGCTTAGAGGTCAGTTCCTTATAGCCATTTTGGGCGGGGCGGACACCCGTCCGGCGGCCCGAATTCGGGGCTATTCCCGCAGATTCCCGGGCGGTGTGACCGAAATGCCGGGCCGCGCCTTATGGCCTGCCCATTTTTGGCCTTTTCGGGATGCTTAACGAATTCCCCACACAAGTATGGCCAAAGAGAATTCGGTCAAAGATTCCGCCCGCCGGCCCCTTGGGGTTTTCGTTGGGGTGCTCTTCGAGGCCGGTACGTTCCTGCAAGGTTTTCGCCGTCAAGCCGCCATGCGCATCACGCTCCTCAGCCTGCTGTTGCTCTTTGTCGCTGCCGCCGCGCCAGCGCGGGCCGAGCTGCACATCACCCGCGACCATGGCGGCTATGTCGAGGAGTACAAGGCCAGGTACAAGCGCGTCCGCGATAAGGGCGAGCGGGTCATCATCGACGGCATCTGCAATTCCGCCTGCACCTTGGTGCTCGGCATCGTGCCGATGAACAAGATCTGCGTGACACCAAAGGCGAGCCTCGGTTTCCACCAGGCCTACTACGACAAAGCCTTCACCTTCGGTATCAAGGTCACCAGCGCCGCGGGGACATCCGACCTGATGTCCTATTATCCGGATACGGTGAAGGACTGGATCCGCCGCAACGGTGGACTCACCACCGACATGAAGAAGATCAAGAACGGGGTGGAGCTCTGGAAGATCATCGATCCCTGTCCGGAAGAATGGTGAGCGGCTGATCTGAGCGCCGCGCCCGTCGCAGCGCAGCATCGCCCGGGTGGAAATTCGCATTGCCGCATGGGCCCCCATCGGGCAATGAGGGCGGCAATGAACCATAATCAAGAATCCTTTCCCGCCCGCGCTGCGCCGATCCTGTTCGTCCTGCTCTGGAGCACCGGATTCATCGGCACCAAATACGTCATCAACAACGCCGATCCCTTGACCTATCTCGCCATCCGCATGGCGGTGGTGGTCGGTTTGATGGCGATCATCGCAGCCATCGCCCGTCCGAAATGGCCTGATCGCACCGGCATCGCGCACAGCGCAGTTGCCGGCATTCTCGTCCACGGCTTCTATCTCGGGGGCACCGCGATTGCGATCGCGCATTCGATTCCGGCCGGACTCTCCGCGCTCATTCCGGGCCTGCAGCCGATCCTGACCTCGACCATCGCGAACCGCTGGCTCGGGGAGAAGGTGACGCCGGTGCAATGGGGCGGTTTGCTGTTCGGTCTCTGTGGCGTGGCGCTGATCCTGCACAATCGCCCGATGACCGGCGAGGCCGGGCTCGGCTGGCTCGCCTCGGTGGTCTCCCTGCTCAGCATCACGCTCGGCACGCTCTATCAGCGCCGCTACTGCAACCACATCGACTGGCGGGCCGGCAATTTCGTGCAATATGTGGTCGTCACGATCTTCTTCACGATCGGTGCTTTCCTGTTCGAAGACCGCGTGGTGCACTGGACGAGGGAGTTCGTCTTCGCGCTCGCCTGGCTTGCCGTGGCACTCTCGATCGGATCGATCGGGCTGCTGTACTGGCTGATCCGCCATGCCGCGGCGACCTCGGTCGCGAGCCTGTTCTATCTGGTGCCCGCGGTGACGGCGCTGATGGCCTATCTGCTGTTCGGGGAAAAGCTCGATGCGCTGGCGATCGCCGGAATGGCGATGTGCGCGGCTGCGGTGTTCGTGGTCAACCGGCGGTTCGGCTCGTAGGCTCGGGCTGGCGGAATGCATCCCTGACGTGTGGAGAGCTTCGTGTTAGGCTGACCGCATTTCAATTGCCCTTTCAAGCGGTGATTTCCATGAAAAAGGCGAGACGCGCACTGCTCGGCAGGTCCATGAATCCGGTTCGGATTGCCTGCATCAACTACGCCGAGAAGACGATCGACGACCGAATGATGAGCAAACTCACCGCGGCGCTGCAGAAATGCTACGACAAGCATTTCCTGCCGGTGTGGGGCTATCCGGTCGATCTCTACGTCGCGCGCAAGCCCAAGGCCACCGACTGGCAACTCGTCTATTTCGACGACGCCTCCCACAAGAACATGCTCGGACGCCACGAGCTGACGCACCGCCGCCAGCCGATCTCAAAAATCTTCGTCAAGGCGCTGGGCGACGAGCCGGTCAGCGTGGCGGCCTCGCATGAGCTGTTCGAGATGGTGCTCGATCCCATGGCCAATTTGTGGGCCGACAAGAACCGGAATACCCAATACGCCTATGAGGTCTGTGACGCCGTGGAGGAGGACTGCTTCGTCGTCAGCGGTTTTCCGATGTCGAACTTCGTCTATCCGTCCTGGTTCGAGCCGTTCAAACATCCCCGCGGCACCAAGTTTGATCACAAGGGAACGCTGAAAGAACCGTTCTCGATGACGGAAGGCGGCTACGTCATCAAGAAGGTCAACGGCCGGAAGGTGATCAGGGCGTTTGGTTCGCCTGCGAAGCGGCGGCGCTTCGCGAAGGAGGACCGGCGCGGTCATCGCAGCGAGTTTCGTGATCCGCAGGGCGTTCATCACCCGCGCCGGCGCAAGTCCAGGCGGCAAGGGTAGGGCATATTGGGGAGAGATTTCCGGGCGCGTCCGCGCCCGGAAATTTGCTCTGGAGCAGCGATCAGCGCTTGGCCTTCTTGGCTTTTTTCTTCTTGGCGGCCTTCTTGGAAGCCTTTTTCACGGTCTTCTTGGCTGCCTTCTTCGCCGACTTCTTGGCAGCCTTCTTCGCGGTTTTCTTCGCAGCCTTCTTGGCCTTCTTCTTGGCTGCCTTCTTCGGCGCTACTTTCTTCGCGACCTTGGTTGCTTTCTTCACCTTCTTGACGGCGGTGACTGCGGCGTCCTTGGTCGCTTCGACGGCGGTGGTGATCGTCTCCATCGCCTGCTCGGTGATCGGCTTATCGTCGTCCATATCGTGTCCCCCACGGTTTGCATGGAGCGATGACGATAGCGGGTTTCATAATTGTGTCAAAGCAGCGCTCAATTTTTGCGGATCTTTGCGTAAGCGGCGAGCGCGCGCTCGCGCCCTTTGATATGATCGATGATCGATTGCGGATAGGTCTTGCCGAGCGTGACGCCCGCGCTCGCAAGCTCGATCGGAGTCGCCTGCCAGGGTTGCTGGATCAGCTTCGCCGGGATGTCTTTCAGCCTCCGGCACCCAGCGCCGGACATAGGTTCCGTCAGAATCGAACTTCTCGCCCTGGAGCACCGGGTTGAACACGCGGAAGTAGGTGCGGCGTCGGCGCCGCAGCCGGCGACCCATTGCCAGTTGGCGGGATTGCTGCCGGCATCCGCCTCTCACCGGCGCGCCGGATTTGGCAGCGGCATGGAGGGCAGGTTGATCGGACAGGCGGAGATCGTCGCGGAACCAGACGACAATTTGGCGGCGCGCTTGGCGTGGTCAGAGGCGTCCTCGTTTGCGATTTGGAAAGCATGCCAGTTGCGGAGGCGTGAACCACCGTTAATGGAGCCGAAAGCCGATTGCACGAATATGCAAGAATTCCGGGGATGGTTCCATTCATGTCCAACTCATTAACGGCGAAGTTCGTGCCGCAGTTCAAGCTAGGTACCAAGGCCGTCCTATGTGCGGTCCTGCTTATTGCGATGAACACCGCATTGGTGGTCGGGGCCGGCTATTGGTCGCTCACCTCCGCCTTCAATGAGCGTGCGCTGCGCGACATCGAGGTCAGTCTGCGCACGCTGGCGCTGGCCTTCGCCGAGATCGTTCCTGACGCCAGGATCACGATGCGGGATGGTGCGGTGGCGCGCGCCGAGATCGCCAAGATGCCGGATCTCAAAGATCACGCCATCGTCGATCGTGCGGTATCCTATGTCGGCGGTAATGCGACCCTGTTCGTGTTTGACGATGCGAGCGGGCAGTTCGTCCGCCGCTCGACCAATGTGAAAAAGGAGAATGGCGACCGCGCCGTCGGCACGCAGCTTGCTGCCGACCATCCGGCGCAAGCCGTCCTGCGCCGTGGCGAAGCTTATAAGGGGCCGGCGACCCTGTTCGGCAAGTCCTTCATGACGGCTTATTTTCCGATCGCGGATGCAGCCGGCAAGGTCGTCGGCGTTCTCTATGTCGGCATCCCGATGGCGCAGTACGAGCGCATGCTGGCCCAGGCGATCGAGAGCATGGCGATCGCAGCCGGCATCGCCGCGCTGCTCGTCCTGATCCTCACCATGCTGGTCGTCCGCCGTATCACCCGGCCGCTCACCTCGGTTACGCGCTCGCTGACGGCGCTTGCCAATGGCGAGAGCGACGTCGCGATCGAATGCGAGGATCGCGCTGACGAGATCGGCGAGATCGCGCGCACGGTTGCGGTGTTCAAGAGCAATTCGCTGGAGCGGGCGCGGCTGCGCAGCGAGCAGGCCGCAGCTTCGGCTGCAGCCGTCGAGCAGCGCAAATCCGAGCTGCGTAACTTCGTCGATGAGTTCCGCGGCAGCGTCGGCGGCATCCTCGACAAGGTGCTGCAATCCTCCGGCGAGTTCGAACGCGTGGCCCGGCAATTGACCGACACCGCGCGTTCCACCGCCGAGCTGTCGGCGCAATCGGCCGGGGCTTCGGAGCAAGCCTCCGACCATGTCCGTTCGGCGGCGTCAGCCTCCGACGAGCTGTCGCAGTCGATTTCCGACATCACCCGAAGGGTGCAGGAATCCAACGCGATCTCCGCCGAGGCGGTGCAGCAGGCCGAGGCCACCGACCAGCGCATCGCGCAGCTCTCCGAGGCGGGCTCCCGAATCGGCGACGTCGTCAAGCTGATCACTTCCATCGCCGAGCAGACCAATCTGCTGGCGCTGAACGCCACCATCGAGGCCGCGCGCGCGGGCGATGCCGGCCGCGGTTTCGCGGTGGTGGCTCAGGAGGTCAAGACGCTCGCTGGCCAGACCGCCAAGGCGACCGACGAGATCTCGACCCAGATCGCGAGCATGCAGCTTGCAACCGAGGAGTCGGTTGTCGCGATCAAGGCGATCACAGAGACCATCGAGCGCATCAGCGGCATCGCCAGCTCGATCTCGGCTGCGGTCGAGCAGCAGCGGGGCGCCACTCAGAACATCGCGTCCAGCGTTCGCGCTGCGGCCTCCGGTACGGCCGACGTCGCCATCAACGTCCGTCAAGCAGCCGAGGGCGCCAGTGAGACCGGCGAAACGTCGAGCCGGATGTTTGCCTCCGCCCAGGCGCTGTCAGGCGACAGCCTGCATCTCAAGGCCGAGGTCGATAGCTTCCTCGATCGCGTGCGAGCGGCTTGATCTCTCCTTGATCTTCCCCTTGGCCGGCCGAAACCATCGGCCGGCCGTGATGCAACTGACGGGCAGGGAGGCCGCCGAGCGTGCAACCGGATAACGGCCCCTTATTTGGGCTGCGGCACGATCCGGATGTAAGGCTTCGGCTCTTTCCAGCCCTGCGGGTAGATCGTCTTGGCCTCGTCGTTGGAAACCGAGCCCGAGATGATGACGTCCTCGCCCTGCTGCCAGTCGGCCGGCGTCGCGACGCGATGCTTGGCTGTGAGCTGAAGCGAGTCGATCACACGCAGGATTTCCTGGAAGTTTCGGCCCGTGGTCATCGGATAGACCAGCACCAGCTTGATCTTCTTGTCCGGCCCGATGATGAAGACGTTGCGGACGGTCTGGTTGTCGGCAGGCGTCCGGGTGAGGGGATCGCCCGAGGTCGAGGCCGGCAGCATGCCGTAGAGCTTCGAGACGTTGAAATCGGTGTCGCCGATCATCGGATAGTTCGGAGCGGCGCCTTGCGTCTCCTTGATGTCCTCCGACCATTTCGAGTGGCGGTCGACCGGGTCGACCGAGAGGCCCATCAGCTTGACGCCGCGCTTGTCGAATTCCGGCTTCAACTTGGCGAGAGCGCCGAGCTCGGTCGTACAAACCGGCGTGAAGTCCTTCGGGTGCGAGAACAGCAGCGCCCAGCTGTTGCCGATCCAGTCGTGGAACTTGATCTTCCCTTCGGTGGTCTCGGCTTCGAAATCGGGGGCGGTGGCGCCGATCGGAAGTGTCATGGTTCTACCTCATCACATTGAATTTGCTTGTGAATTACTGTCGTCGCTATTAGTATAAGGTCTCGGCGAGACCAAGTGAACCGCTTCAAGTCAAATGTGAACTCCTTCCCTGAGAGGCCGATTTCCTAGCACCTTTCTGTTAGAGGGGCGCCTGCGGCGAAACATCTTCACCAGAGCGACACGGTCCCGATTGCCCCGATAAAGCCTTTTATGACCCGCATCACGCTCGCCCGACGTTTGATGGAACCAAAACCGTCCTGATAGCGACCAATTGGCAACCATCATGAAAAGTCGCGATCCCCGTATCGAATCGTTAACCACCCCTTTACGCCCGCATGAAAATGCTGGTCGATCAGAAGAAATCTGGAAGTGAACTATGTCCGCCGCTGCGCCTAAATCCGTTGAATCGCCGTCCCTCGAACCGTCCTGCCGCGATACAGCGGCCCATGCACTCTCGATTGTGCGCGACGGCGTGATCACGGGCGAAGGCCCGACCACCAAGGGCCGGGTGCACTTTTCTCGCTCGCTCGATACCGATGATACCGCCTGGTGCGCTCGCATCCTGACCGCCACCGCGGTTAACGACCAGCCGGTCAGCCGTGCCGAAGCCGAAGCACTGTTCGAGATCAACGAGGCCGCGACCGAGCGCACCGATGGCGGCCGGTTCGAGGATTTGCTGACCAAGGCCGTCGCCCACTACGCCGCAAGTGCCTCCGGTTTGAAGGTGCCGCCGCGCAACGTTGCGCTGACGCAGGACATCGAGAGCTGGGCGCCGTCCTATGCCTCGAAGGTCAACAGCGAGATGCTGGAATGGATCGCCGGCCAGATGCGCGGCAAGCGCCACAACAACCGTCGTCTGATGGCGATGGTGGCGACCTTCCTGGGCGCCACCGCGCTGCCTTTGGCGGGCCAATTGCCGAACGTGTTCGACATTGGAATGTAAAAATCCGGGCATGTGACCGAGAGATTTTCGCGCCCTCATTGAGGGCGCAAATGAAGCGGCGGGGTTATTTCCCCGCCGTTTTTTGTTTGCCGGCCTCCGGCTCCAGGCCAAGCGTCCGGCCGACGAAGCCGGCAGCGTCGAAATAGCGCTGGCTGCCGACGCGCTGGACGTTGAGCACGGTCTCGAGACCGTTCTCGGACTTCTTCTTCGACTTCTCCACGGCCTTGAACGCCTTCGGGATGATGCCGTTGGGCAGGGCCTCGGACATCACCCGGCCGACCAGGCCGCCATTCTCCGAACCACGCAGGCCCAGGAGCTGGGCCGCGGTCATGCCAACGTCAGCATTGCTGACCGGGAGCTCGTCGACGAAGCCGGCCTTGAAGTCCGGACCGATCGCAGCCATGAAGTTGTAGGTGTCGCCGCGGCTGAAGCTGCCGTGCATGCCCTGGCCCTGGCGCAGCACGGTGTCGGCGACCTGCACCGAGCAATTGGTCGGCGCCTCGCCGCACTCGCTGGCGTAGGAGCGGAAGTTGACGACGATCGCAGGGGTCGGCGTCGCCGCCTTGCCGCGCAGATTGATGCTCGACAGCGGCAGCGTGCCGGGGAAGCGACCGAGGGAGTCGTCGACGAACAGGCCGGAGACGTAGTCCTGCTCCATCAGAGCCTTGACGGTCCTGGCTGCGAGCTTCTTGTCCTTGTTCGGCAGGTAGACGAGATCCGAGCCGCCATTGGTGGCGACGACAACATCGGGCTTGGTCGGATCCTTGCCGAGCACGCCATTGCCGGCCTTCGGATGGGCGTTGCCGGTGACGGCCGCGTTCTTGTCGTTGGGGTCGAACAGCGGCAGGTCGAGCGCCTTGGCAAGGTCCAATGCCACGAAGCCCATCGGCAAGAAGTCCTTCGGCGTGTCGTCATAGCTGACCTTGGCCGAGGGACTGGTCTTGCTCTCCTTGGAGATGGTCGAGAAGCCGTGGTCGGCCTGGATCATGATGTTGGTGTTGGCGGCAAGCCCGAGCTCGTCCAGCGCCTTGCGGATCTGGGCGAGGTTGTTGTCGACATTCTTGATGCTCGCTATCGTGCTCGGGCCGTTGATGCCCGGCAGGATCTGGTTGAGGCTGTCACCCTGATTATGCTGGGTGCCATCAGGATCGCGCGACCAGAACACCAGCACGAACGGCTTGTTGCGCGCCTTGAACATCGGCAGCACCACTTTGGTGGCGACGTCGGCGAAATAGGCCTGTTGCACGATGTTGGCCGTCGTGGTGCCGGGCGTCCTGGCATCGCCGGCCTTGCCGTTGTCGCCGCGGCCGGGGGCGGCGAGGGCGAGACCGGCCTTGGTGAGGGCGTCCTTCATTTCGTCCGAGAGCGCCACGCCGGCCTTGCCGCCGGTGGCATCGTCGATGACGATCGAGTGCTTGCCCGGCTTGTCCGGATGATCGGTGTGGTCCCACTGGTAGGTCGGGCCGACCTTGCCGATCGCCGCCGTGCTCAGCCCCTTGTCGCGGGCCATCTTCAAAACGGTGTCTTCGTTGAGATAGTCGCCCTTGAAATGCTCGTCGATATCGCCGAGCACGGCGTCGTTCTCGATGAAGGGGACTACGGTGTCGCCGGCGGGCGTCGAGGTATAGTTGGTCCAGATCGTGTTGGAGAACACGCCGGTGTCGCCGAGATAATGGCCGGTCGACATCGCCGAGCCGTTGGCCATGGTGAAGGTCGGGAACAGCGAATGCGAGTTCTTGAAGTTGACGCCCTTGTCGCGGACCTCGGCCATCGCCGGCGCCGTCTCGGGGGTGACCTTCAGCGCGCGCAACCCGTCGGGAATGAACAGGATCAGGTTGCGGGGCGTGTTATTCTCTGCGGAGGCAAATCCGGTGGACAGGACTGTCAGCCCGGCTGACAGCAACACCAGTGAACGGCGCATCAAATCTCCTAACGGTGAGGCAGCTTGGCCGCCGAACCGCGGCCCCCGGGTATCGTTTAGTTTTGCTGCATGACAGTTTTGTTACAAGAGCGAATGGGCATGCAGAAGTGACAGGGAAGGGGCCAGGCGTCCACGGATTCGTCATTGCGGGGATGAAGGGGCAGGGCCCTCATGTCCCGGACGCGCTGCGACGCGTCTTCGCGTTGCTGCGCAGAGTCGGGACCCAGAGAGGCCGCGCGGTTCGCTGCAACATGGGCCCCGGCTCTGCAGCGCACTGCTGCGCGCTGCACTGCGTCCGGGGAACGAGACCGTCTTTGAAACATCAACATGAGTTCGCATCCTCGCGGCTTGTTCGCCCGAGCTTTGCTTGGTCGCCTCCCCCTCAATTGAAAGAAGGCGCAGGGAAGACCGGGTGCCGGCTGGCACCCGCGGTCCACTGTGCGAAGGTTGCGCTACAAGAGGCTGCACAGCGGCATACAGGTGTAGCCAAAACATCCGGCCTTCCCTGCGCAGTGGTTTGACGGCTTATGTCGTGATCTCCCCGGGGAGCGATGCACTATTGCCCCCGTCGCCTTGCAGATGGCTGATGTGTGCACCCGGTTGGGCGACACCCATCACCGCAAGACTTGGCGCACAGGCTCCGGGCACCAGGACCACACGATTTTGCCGTACGCCGATCACACCGGTCGTGCGCGCGACGGCCTCGCTCACGGTTGCCCGCCCTGCAAAACCCTTCGCGCCGATGTGATCCACGCCCACCGCCATCCGGCCCGCGTTCGTGACGATCGCGATCGCCCCTCTTCCTTGGGCCGGAGTAAATAATGTCTAACAAAAATCCGAATTCTAATAAAGAGAAATATTTTGTCGATGTTCTCTTGACCCCGACTTGGGTGTTTTGCCCGACGCCACGCGCAAGGTGTTGTGGCCAGGGTAGTCAATCAGGCGCGGTCGGAACCCTTGGATTTTGCGCAAGCGCCTGTGCGGGCTTGACGGCCGCCGGGTTGGCGCCGCTCTTGGTCAGATCGCGCCGTAGCGAGAGCGGGGCCGCCTTCAGTGCATAGACGATCGCGATCTGGGTCCGGTTATGGAGGCGGTATTTGCGCATGATGTTGCCGATATGCGCCCGCACCGTGTTCTCCGAGATCTTGAGCTCGTAGGCGATGTTCTTGTTCTGCATCCCGCGCGCGATGAGCATCATCAATTCGCGCTCACGCGGCGTCGGCGTAATCAAGTCTTTCGGATCCGGGCTCATGACTAGCTCCTCCCTGGCCTCTGGTTTGATGTCGTGGCCAACCCAGCATGTTCTCACTCCGTCTTGAGCGCCTCGATTGGACTGAGCTTGGACGCCTTGTGTGCAGGATAGAAACCAAAGATGAGGCCGGTCGCGATTGAAAAGGCGAGGGCCAGGGCAATTGCTTCGCCGTCGATCGAGGTGACCCAGCCGGCCATGCGTGCGACCGTCATCGACAGCGTGACGCCGCCGAGCACGCCGATGGCGCCGCCGAGCAGGCAGAGTACGAGCGCTTCACAGAGAAACTGCAGACGGATGTCCCGCATCCGCCCGCCGAGCGCGCGACGGATGCCGATTTCGCGGGTGCGCTCGGTCACCGACACGATCATGACGTTCATGATGCTGATGCCGCCGACCAGCAACGAGACCGAGGCAATGGCGACGAGCAGAAGCGCCACGGTGCGGATCGCGCCCTGCTGCGCTTCCATGGCGGCAGCCGGATCCTGGACCTTGAAGTCGTCCTCCTGGCCAGCCGCGATCCGGTGCCGCTGCCGCAGCAGGCTTTCGATTTCAGATCGTGCTCCGGTCATCTGACCGTCGGCGGCCACCTTCGCAATGATGTAGGCGACCGAATCCCGGTTGATGTTGCTCGCGCTGCCGAGGAAGCGCAGCTTGGCCGTGGTGAGAGGGACGAAGGCGACGTCGTCCTGCGCGGGTCCCTTGTGATCGAGCACGCCTATCACTTCGAGCGGCACCTTCATGATCCTGATCTGTGCGCCGATAGGATCGTCGTCCGGTGAGAACAGCTCGCGCGCGACCGTGCTGCCGAGGATCACGACTTTTCCGGCGGCGGCCTCCTCGGTGCTCGAAAAGTAGCGCCCGGACGCGAGCTGCCAGTCGCGCACCATGAAGTGCCCGGCCGTCGTGCCATTGATCGTCGTGTTCCAGTTCTTGCTCTCGTGGATGACTTGCGCCGTTCCGGCGATCGAACCGGCCGCGGCCTGGATTTCAGGAATCTGCTCGAGGATCGCCTGCACGTCGCTTTCGGTCATCGTCAGCTTGGTGCCCTCCTTGAGGCGGACGCCGCCTTGGTAGACCGCGCCGGGCGTGATCATCAGGACGTTGGCGCCGATCGAGCGGATCTGCTCCTGCAGGCGAAGCTGCGCGCCGGAGCCGATCGCAAAGACCGTCACGATGGAGGCGACGCCGATCACGATCCCGAGCATCGTGAGGAAACTGCGCAGCGGGTTGAGCCGCAAGGCGTGCAGAGCGATCTGAAAGCCCTGAAGCATCGTCATGACGCAACGCTCCGTTTCGGCAGCAGAGGCGCTAGCGTCTCGTCACCGACGAGCTCGCCGTCATGCAGGCGGATGGTGCGCCGGCACTGGGTTGCGATGCCGGGATCGTGTGTGATCATCACGACGGTCTGGCCGGTCTGGTTGAGCGCGGCGAACAATGCCAGGATCTCGGCGCCGGTGCGGCTGTCGAGTGCGCCGGTCGGTTCGTCCGCGAGGACGATCAGCGGGGACGCAATCAGCGCGCGTGCGATGGCGACACGCTGCTGCTCGCCGCCCGACAGCTGCCGGGGAAAGTGATGCGCCCGATGCAGCATGCCGACGGCTTCCAGGCTCCGCTCCGCGCGCACGAGGCGCTCCTTGTGGCCGACGCCGCAATAGACCAGCGGCAGGGCGACGTTCTCGATCGCGTTGTGGCGCGCCAGCAGATTATAGGATTGGAACACGAAGCCGATGCTGCGGGCGCGCAAGGTCGACCTGCGGTCTTCAGAGAGGTCGGCGACATTGGCGCCCTCGAGATAGATTGCGCCCTCGCTCGGCAGATCGAGCAGGCCGATCATGTTCATCAGGGTGGACTTGCCAGACCCGGACGGTCCCATGACGGCGAGGATCTCGCCCTGGTCGATATCGAAGCTGACATTGCGGACCGCGGGGACCGCGATCCCGTCCATGCGGTAGGTCCGGCCGACGGATCGCAGGCTGATGAGGGGCAGGGTGCCTGTCATGATCCGAACCTGATGCCGAGAAATTCCATGCCGGCCGGCCGGATCGCCTGCCCGACGGCGACCTGGCTGCCCTCGACGAGCTCTCCGCTCTTGAGCGCCACCTGTTCGGTGCCCGCCGCGCCGACGGTCACAGGGATGCGCTGAAGTGCGCCATTGGCGGTGCGCACCCAGACGCCGCTGCGCCCGGCGGCCGTGTCTGCCCGCGCACCGGAGGGCTGGAAGCGGAGCGCCGCCAGCGGCACTTTCAGCACGTTGTCCTGCTGCTCGATCACGATCTTGACCAGGGCGGTCATTCCCGGCAGCAGCGCGCCATCGAGATTGGAGGTCGATAGCACGACCGTATAGGTAACCACGTGCTGCTGGTTCTGTGGCGCCTTGCGCACCTGCCGCACGGCCGCCTCGAATCGGCGGTCGGGATAGGCATCCACCGTGAAGTGAGCCCGCTGGCCGGCGGCGATGTGTCCGATGTCGGCTTCGTCGACCTGCGCGTGGATTTCCATGTCCTCGAGACGATGGGCGACCACGAAGGTGGTGCGGGACTCCAGGCCGACCGCGAGTGTCTGCCCTTCGTTGACGAACCTGCCCACCACGACGCCGTCGATCGGCGAGCGGATCACCGTGCGGTCGAGATCGGCTTGCGCCGCCGCAAGGACGGCGGCTTTCTCCGGAACCGCCATTCTGGCCTGGTCCAGCTCGGCTTCGATCCGACGGACGTCGGCCAGCGCGCCGTCCACCGAGAAGGTATTGAGGGACATCATGACCTCGGCCTCGCGCTCCTGGGCCACGCGCGCCGTGAACTCCGTCTGCGCATCGTCGACCGTCGACGTCGCCACGACGTTCTGCGACTGGAGTGCCAGCTTGCGTTGCAGGGTCTTCTGCGCCGATGCCTTCACCGCCTGCGCACTGTCGAGCTTGGCGGCGAGCACGTCGCGGCTGCCCTTGGCATTTTGCAGGTCGATCCTGGCGCGATCGAGCTTGGCCCGCTCGATGTCGACCAGGGAATCGGAGACCGCCAGCGCCGCCCTGGCTTCGTCGACCTTGGCCGCGAAGCTGCGGGGATCAATCAGGGCAAGCGGCTGGTCCTTGCTGACGGTGTCGTTGAAGTCGACATAGACGCGGGCGAGCTGCCCGGACAGTTGCGAGCCGACCTCGATCGTCTTGACGGGCTGCAGGGCCCCCGTGACGGTGACGGTCTGCTCGATGCTCCCGCGCTGAATTGCGGCGTAGCGGAACACGGGTGCGTCCGACCCGAAGGTCGGGGTCTCAGCGCCGCCGGGTTTGAGGAACTGCCTCGTCGACTGATAGGCCCGGCTCACGCCGTCCGCGGCGCTCCCCGCAGCGCCCGCAACGACGTCCGGTGCCGCGCCATAGATGGTGGCGAGGCCGCACGCAGTCCCAAACAGGACAATGACTGGCACAAATCGCATATCAAAAACCCGCCTTCTTAAATGACTTCGTTGGCGGAAGCCGCGTAGATCGCGCAATGGTTGTATTTCGTCCGTTTAATATCGGTGGCTTGGCAGTGTGTCGCCGTTCTTAGGGCGACGGTCGGGTGCGCTCCATGATCCAGAAGTAAAGTCGGCGGGGTGCGACCTTTCGTGATTTGCAGGGAGCGCATACCGGGCGTATTCAAAAAGATGCGCGCGGTATCGAAACTCGACAGCTGACTGAACGTCCCGTCTGTTTTGCGGGTCATTGGCGTTCAATTCGGCGCATGGGTGGCGAAGCCATGACGCAGTTGGCGATATCACGGCTGCAACGCCGGACTGTCACATCCTCGACATGGTATCTCGCCGTGATGCCGCCTGTGGCGGTACCTGGTCCTTACAATCATGAAACCCGATATGTGAACGCCTTCACTCGTCTTGACGGGCTGTTGGCCCTAAGACGTGAGACTTGCGGGCCGACGAGAATCGCTCGGTCGTCGCGCATGCATTCAAGCACCTTGTTATCGCTTGCAAGAACAATGGATGGCTCGTTGCTGGATCAGCGAGCGCCAAGTCCCGGAGCGTATTGCAATGAGTTCAAATCAAGCCACAGTTTATGTCGTTGACGACGAAATCCAGATACGAAGTGCAATTGGCAGCCTCTGCGAGGAGACAGGACATCAAGTGAAGCTGTTTGCCTCGACGGACGAGTTCCTCGAGGAGGAGTTGTCCGTCGGACCATCCTGCCTGGTGCTCGACGTCCGCTTCCCCGGCACGTCACCGACCGGGCTCGAGCTCCAGCGCAGGTTGGCTAAATCGGGCGTGCCGATTCCGATCGTCTTCATCAGCGGCCACTCGGACGTGCGTGTCTCCGTCGAAGCCATGAAGCTCGGCGCTGTCGAGTTTCTGCCAAAGCCGTTTCGCGAGCAGGAGATCCTGGACGCCATCAGGCATGGCATCGAGCGCGATCGACGGCGGCTGGAGCGGGAAGACACGGTGCGCGAGGCCCGGCAGCGCGTCGAGACGCTGACGGCGCGGGAGCGCGAGATCATGTTGCTGATGGCGGAAGGACTTGTCGCCAAGCAGATTGCAGCGAAGCTCCAGCTCAGCGAAGTGACGGTCAAGGTGCATCGCGCCAGGATGATGCGAAAGCTCGAATTGCGATCGCCAATCGAGGTCGCGAGATTGATCGACAGCATGCGGCAGGAGACGGCGCCGAGCGGCGCGGGACAGTCGCAAGCCTAGTCTCGCGAGCGACGACTTGCCGTGCATCGTCTAGTCCGTAGCGACTAGCATGAACTGCAGTCTGTCGCATCGAGCGCAATCGGTTCAGAGTCATCCCTACGATGTCGGCCTCCTCCAAGACGGCATCTGCAACCTGCTTAGACAACTTGGCAAGAAAGGGATACTCCATGCGTAAATTGCTCCTCGCTTCCGTCGCCGTGTTCGCTCTGTCGTCCGCGGCTCAGGCAGCCAATACTTCGACCACGGTTCAGCTCGGCGTCGTGAACTCGTCCAGCGTCACGCAGAACGGCCTCACCAATGACAGCTCGTCGACGACCCAGGTCGGCATCCTGAACGGTGCATCCACCATGCAGGGTACGAGCGCCGCCTCGCTCAACAACGCCAGCTCCGTGAATCAGATCGGCGTGCAGAACTCGGCGACCACCGGCCAGGTGGCGTTCGGCAACAACGGCAGCGGGATCACCCAGAATTCGTTCGGGCCCGCCGCACTCCAGAACAACTCCGCCGGCGTCGGTCAGCTGAGCGCGTTCGGCGTCAACACCAGCGGCGTCTCGCAGACGGCGCACTGAACCAGCCCCGTTTGGCCGGGCGCGTCACAGCGCGACGCGTCCGGGCCATTCTCAAAGACCGCAATCGGACTCGTCGACCAAACCAGAGGTCGCTCGCCGACATTGGCGGAGGAAATGACATGAAAACCAAATTCATTATCGCGACGGCCGTCACGTTCAGCCTGTTGACCGCTGTCGATGCCCAGGCCGGCAACTCGGCCAGCGTGTTGCAATTCGGTGCAACGAACAACTCCTTCATCTCCCAGAGCGGGGGCGCCAACAACAGCGCCACGACCTTGCAGTTCGGTGCAACCAACACCGCGACGACGTTGCAGATGGGCTCGCTCCTGACCGTCAATAATTCGGTGATCGGGCAGGGCGGCACCACCGCGACCGCGACCAACTCGGCGCTGGCCGGTCAGGCCGGCGGCTCCAATTCGAGCCTGATCGGCCAGATCGGCGCCAACAACGCGGCCGGAGTTGGCCAGCTCGGGATCCTGAACGGCTCGACGATTCTCCAGCAGACTCCGTGATCGCGGCGAGGCATGTCATGAAACACTTTCCAGGCGTCGCCTGCGTCTCGTTTCTCGCGCTCTGTTGCGCTGCTGGATCGGCCGGCGCCCAGACCGCCGACATCAAGACCATCGTTTCGGTCGGCGGCCCGCCGATCGTGCTGAACCAGAACAGTCAGCTCAACATGGCGGGCGTGTTCATGATCGGCGGCAGCACCAGCGCGACCGTTATCCAGAACGGCACCAACAACGCCACCGGCATCCTGCAATTCGGCGGAACGAATTCGGCATCGGTCGGGCAGGCTGGCGTGAACAATCTCGCCTTTGTCGGCCAGACCGGCCAGTCGGCGACGAGCCTCGTGTCGCAGCTCGGGGCCATGAATACGGGAGCCATCGCGCAATTCGGCGCGATCAACTCCTCGACGGTGAACCAGAGCAGCCCGTGAAGTGCCTGAGGAGGCGTTGACCTCAATGCGAAGGGGAGCGGCGATGCGATACGGCAAACACGGCCTGAGGCGGATCCTGGCGGTGATGGCAGCGTTCGCCACCATCAACCTGGCGACAGAGGCATCCGCCGGGTCCATCGAGCGCGGCGTGAGCAACAGGAATGTGAGCATCGAGACGGTCGTGGAGTTCGGCAACAACGTCCAGCCGGTCACGATCGTGGAGAACAGCCGCATCAATATCGCACGCGTGATCGAGATCGGGACAGGAACCGTCGATGCGACGATTGTCCAGAACGGGACGCGCAACTATGTGGACGTGATTCAGGTCGGCAGCACCACCAATGCGCTGGTCGGCCAGTCGGGCCTGAGTAACATCGCGGACATCACCCAGGTCGGCAATTCGACGAATGCGCTGCTGCTTCAGGTCGGCGATATGAATACGGGAGCCGTCAGGCAGTTCGGACGTTTCAACTGGCTGGCCATCTTCCAGTTCAACCGCTGATCGAGACGAAGAGGTATGACATGAAGTTGCTCCTGCTCGCATCCGGAATGAGCCTGATGACCGTCATGGCGATGGCGCCGGCCGGCGCCGGTGAGGCCAATGACAGCCACACCACCGTGGTTCAGGACGAAAACGGCACGGCGACAATTACGCAAAGCGGCGATCCGGCGCAGGCCGAGGTCAGGATCGATAAGGAGCCGGGCCGCACCACGGTCTACCGCCGCAGCGGCGGCAATACCGCGATCGTGTCGCAGGGCACGGGAAACGCGCAGGACATGCTGGATTGGCTGCGCAAGCAGCGGGGTCACTGAGGTACGAAGGCCCATCGCTGGTGCGGACGAGGGGCCTTCGGTCGAGCCAGGCTTACCAGTTGCGATAACCGCCGGTCAGGGTGCCGTTATTGTTGCCGTCAGGGCCGACGTCGCCCTGCGTCGAGCTTGGCGTCGGATGGTTGGTGCCGTTGAGCGCGGCATAGGGGCCCGCTGTGCCAGAATAGTACATCGCGCGCGGCTGCACCCGTTCATATGCTGGCGGGGGCCGTTGCCATCCCACGGGATTGCCGAACCGATCGTAGGTTTGCGCTGACGCGGCGGCCGTGCCCGCGACACGCGTTGCTGCGATCAGGGGCACGAGTTTCATTCTGCGTTGCATGCGAGATGCTCCTTTTCTTGTGTCGGAGCCAACGATCGCAATGGGGAGCGTTCCGGACCTGTTCAGCTGGCACGATCAACTCCCATCAACTGCTCATGAGGCGATGAATTTTGCAGCACGATTTCGGTCAAACCGACTGAAATCCCGGGCGTCTTGCCGCACCGGCTTCCCTGATAATCCCGTGCCTTAACCAACAATTAATTATACGTTTGCGGGCGGGCGACGGGCCGGCCTAGCGTGCGGTGGGGAGCCGCTATCCGCGAAGCCAAACGAGTTGGTGCGTATCATGATGTCCAGATCATTTGGGGCGTTGCTCGCCTCGCTCAGCGCAGCCGCGCTGCTTCTTAGCCCCGGCGACAGTTTTGCACGACCGGGCGGCGCTGCCCCGCATGGCGTGATGGCCGCTCACGCGGCGTCGGCAGCGGCACGTTCGCCGATCGCGCCGGGCGCGCGATTCCGTGGCCGCAATGGCTCATTTGTCTATTGGCCAGGCGGAGGCGGCTTCTTCAACGACGGCGCAGGCTACAGCCAGCCCTTCGTCGACGCCGGACAGCCTGTTACCAACGACGTGCGCTACACCTACACCTACGACGTTCCCTGGGACTGGGCACATCGCTTCCCGCCGAATGTCGTACCGTCAGATCGGCCCTACGTGCCGAGCTGCCCGACGGAGTCCGTGACGGTGCCCGGCCGCGGTGGCGGCGAGCAAACCATCAACATCATGCGCTGCTACTGAGCGGCTTGCTGCATGACAGAATGCGTTACAGAATGCGCTACAGAATTCCTGCCGCGGCCGCCTGGTCGCGGTCGGACTGCTTCTGTCTGACGTTCGCGAGCTCGCGGCTGCAAGCCGCAAAAGAGGTCGTCCCCGCGCGCAACCCGAACTGGCCGCAGACATCTCGATCCTCGTCCGCGATGACGCGCGCGAGCTCCGCCTCCGCAGCCGCGCGTATCGCGGGAGCCGAGATCAGCATGTGCAGCCCGAAGGCCGTCACGACGGCGAGCAGCAACGCAGCCACGATCCCGGGGTGCCGCAGGTCTTCGGCCGTGTGCTGAGATGGGCCGGCCCTGCTTCTGGCTTCGGTCATCAAATCCTCTTGAATGAAATATCGATGGTGAGAAAATGATGTGGTCGGAAAAATGATGTTCGAGCCGTCCGGCAAAATCGGCGGATCGAACAGCAATACACGCTGCGCCGCAGCGGGCATGTGAAACAGATTACAAATTTCAAGCTGGTATCGGCATCAAGGCCGGTACTAGCCTAGTTCAAAACTGGTTACGCCGAACACGCGGTCGAGCTGGCCCGTCGGGACGGGTCCAGTGTACATTCGCGCCGTTTCGAACGCCGGCTTCAGGCCCAGGGATTCCGCAAGCGCAAGACCATCGCGGTTTACGGCGGGGATGTCGAGGACCATCTCGCTGCTTCCGGGATTCGCCAGCAAAGCCTGCACGACGGCGTCCGCCGCGGCGCGGTCATCGGCTACCAGCGGGCCGATCTTGTGTCCCGTTCGGCACGGGCGGATCACACCCCATGCGGCGAGCTTGCCATCGTGCACCAACGCACGGCCAACATGGCCGGGCGTGTCGATCCACGCGCGCAGAAAGGCGGCGCGCCGGGCGGGGAAGATTGTGGCGTCATCGGCTTCCACCATCGCGAACGGAATCTTGTCGAGCGCGACGATTTCGGCGGGTGGTCTGGCCGGCGCGGCGACGCTGCCGCCGTAGCGGATATTGGCATAGGCAAACCGGAAGCCTGATGTCCTGTAATTGTCCTGCTGTGCCACGACGCCGTCGAGCCCGATCACGCGCGAGCCCGCATGCGCGATCGCCGCATTCCAGATGCGCAGGCCGTGACCTCTGCCACGAAAGCCTCTGCGCACGATGTGGAAGCCGAGGAAGGCGAAGCGGTCGTCGTAATTGACGCAGGACACGGTCGCAACCGGCTCGCCGCCGATCTCGCCGACGAAGAAGCCTTGCGCATCGGGGATCGCGAAGCAGGCGGCGTCACGCGGGCCGGGATTCCAGCCCTCCATCGCGGCCCAGTCGATCGCAATGGAGATCTCCTCGGGGCGCAAATTGCGGATCTGCAACTCGCTCATGACGGATGCCTTGGACGGTGGACCTGCGGGCAGGGTCTGGTTTGCGGGCAAGTCTGGCGGTAGAAGGCCTGATGACAGGCCGGGCCTTCGGTTCGCCTCAACGCTATCACAGGGATGATCGGTCATGGCAGCAGAGAAGGTCGCACTCGTCACCGCAGGCGGCAGCGGCATGGGGGCCGGGGCTGCGCGGCGGCTCGCGGCCGACGGCTTTCGCGTGGGCGTCCTGTCGTCCTCCGGCAAGGGCGAGGCGCTCGCGGCCGAGCTCGGCGGGTTCGGCGTGACCGGCTCCAACAAGTCCAATGACGATCTGAAACGCCTGGTCGACGGTGCGCTCGCGCGGTGGGGGCGCATCGACGTGCTCGTCAACAGCGCCGGTCACGGGCCGCGCGCGGCCATCACCGAGATCACCGACGAGCAGTGGCATATCGGTCTCGATACATATTTGCTGAACGTGATCCGTCCGACCCGGCTGGTGACGCCGGTGATGCAGGCGCAGAAGGCTGGCGCGATCATCAACATCTCGACCGCCTGGGCCTTCGAGCCGAGTGCGATGTTTCCGACCTCGGCGGTGTTCCGCGCAGGGCTTGCCGCCTTCACGAAGATCTTCACCGACACCCATGCCGTCGACAATGTCCGCATGAACAACGTGCTGCCGGGCTGGATTGACAGCCTGTCGCAGCTAGACGCACGCCGCGACAGCGTGCCGATGAAGCGCTATGGCAAGGTCGAAGAGATCGCGGCGACGGTCTCGTTCCTGGCGTCCGACGGCGCGGCCTACATCACCGGCCAGAACATCCGCGTCGACGGCGGGCTGACGCGCTCGGTCTGAGGCGTGCACTTCAATGTGACACGACGAGCCGCGCCAGCGCAGGCAAAATCTTGTAGCGCGCGATCTCGTGCGGATATTCGCCGCGATTGGCCAGCAGCACGATACCGATCCGCCGCGCCGGCACCAGGCCGATATAGCCGGAGGCGTTGTTGAGGCCGCCCGGCTTGTCGACGACGGTGAGGCCGTCGAGATGCACGGTCTCCCAGGCCATGCCTTGTCCGAATTTCTCGTCGACGCGGAAGCTTTCGTGCTGCGTCATCCGCAGCGCCTCGCGCAAACGTGGATCAACCGAGCGGCCGTCGACGCAGGCCGCCACGAAGGTCGAAAGATCCCGCGCGCTCGAGAACATCTGGCCGGTGCCGGGGAAGTCGAAATAGCTCTGCTGGTCGCCGGGCGGGCCGATCGCCGTTCCCTGGTCGGAATAGCCTTGCACCACGCGCCGCATCGCGGCCTCGTCCATGATAGCGCGGTTGTCCCGTCCGCGCTCGGGAACGAATGTCGTATGCATGCCGAGCGGCTTGAGGATGCGGCTCTCGATCAGCTCTGGGATCGGCGCGCGATAGCAGCGCTCGAGCACGAGCTGAAGCAGCACGTAGCCGGCATGCGAGTAGATCCGCTGCTTGCCGGGCGCGACGCCCGCAGGCGTCCAGGCGTTGAGCATGTCGATGAACTGCGCCTCGGAGTATGAGTCGTTCGGCCAGGGCGGGTGATCGGTCGGCAGCAAGAGGCCAGAGGTGTGCGTGGCGAGCTCGCCGACGGTGACGTGGCGGATATAGTCGCCGCTCAGCTCCGGCAGATATTTGGGCAGGAGATCGTCGAGCCGCAGCTCGCCTTGGAGCGTGCCGAGCGCCACCAGCGTTGCCTCGAACGGTTTTCGCAAGGAGGCGAGATTGAACAGCGTGTCCGGCGTTACCGGCCGCTTTGTGGTGTCGTCGGCAAAGCCGTAGTTGAAAAACTCGGCATGGCGGCCGGCATAGAGCGCGACGGCGAGGCCGCCCGGATGTTCCGGCGTCACGGTCGGCCCGAGCTCGGCGGGAACGATATCGCGCATCTGCGCGGTCACGTCGGAATCCGCCGCTGCACGGCGCGGCCGGGCAAGTGCGACCGCGAAGGGAACAAGCGCGGCGCAGGCGAGGGTTCGCCGGGTGAGATGGAGTGAGGTGACAACAGGTGGCACGTGATCCGATAGTTCATGCGGTGCCCCCGGGGGCTGTCTTAGCGGGGAAAGCCCGCTGTCCCAATTCACGATTACGCGCTCCGGGTTCCACCAAATTACTTAGCTCATGAGCTAACAATTGTTGACGCCGGCGCGCGGCGCCTCTATAGTTAGCTTCATGGCTAACCAATTGTCCCAGCTCGACCAGATTTTTGCGGCCCTTGCCGATCCCACGCGGCGGGCGATCTTGATGCGGCTGTGCGCCGGCGAAGCCTCCGTGGGCGAACTCGCCGACCCCTTCGAGATGGCGCTGCCGAGCTTCATGAAGCACATCCACGTGCTGGAAGAGAGCGGGCTGCTGCAGTCGGAAAAATCCGGCCGCGTGCGGACCTGCCGCCTCAGTCCGCACGCGCTGGTCGGCGCGGAGGACTGGTTCCAGCAGCAGCGCGCAATCTGGGAGGCGCGGCTCGATCGGTTCGAGGCCTATGTGATGAAGCTCAAGCAGGAGAGGGCGGCAGCAAAGCCGCCGTCCAGAACAGCGAATAAGACAGCGAATACGACAACGAAGAAGGCCACCAGGAAGACAACCAAACGGAAAGGTTCCGAGTGATGACGAATTCTGCCAATGCTGCCCTGTCGCAATGGTCGCTCGACCGCGAGATCGTGATGTCACGCGTGATCGACGCGCCGCGCGATCTGGTGTTCGAGGCGTGGTCCGATCCAAAGCATTTGCCGCAATGGTTCGGGCCGAAGGGATTTGAGGTCGAGACCTTCGAGATCGACGTGCGCGTCGGCGGCGTCTGGCGCTTCAACATGATCGGTCCCGACGGCACCATCTATCCGAACCGCATGCGCTTCCGCCGCATCGAGCGGCCGAAACTGATGGAGATGGACCATGGCGTCGACCAGGACGATGATCCCGGCATGTTCCGCTTCATCCTCACGTTTGCCGAGCAAAGCAACGGCAAGACCGTGCTGATGATGCGGCAGTTGGCTTCGACCACCGAGCAGCGGGACCACATGATCGGCTTCGGCGCGGTTGAATATGGCTACCAGACGCTGGACAAGCTGGTGGCCTATGTGGGCGGGCTGAAGAAATAAATGCCCCGCGAGATTCCGGGGGCAGTCGAAGTGGCGGCTCCCGGAAAAGCTTCGAAACGAGTGGGGAAAGCCGTCGCCTTCGCGATTATGACAACGCGCAGGCGAATTATGACAGTGCCGTCACGCAGATTTTTGTCGCGCCGTGCTGCAGATTTATGACAGAATTGCTACCGTTGAATGTCATGTGGACTACGACGGAGCGATTTATGTTGCAGTGGCAGGCGCGGTCAAATCCCCTGGCGTGGTGGTGGGGATCCCTGACGCTGGTTAGTGCAGCCAATATCCTCGTCTGGTTCATGTTGTACCGCGAGTTCTATCCGACCGTTGCCGGCAGTGTCGGCGGCGGCTCGGATATCGGGCTGATGTTCCTGCTCTGCGCGGGCTATGTGTTCGGCTGCGCCTTCCGCTCGGTGCTGCCGCGCGCCGACGTGCAGCGCATCTGCCTGTTCGACACCTGGCTGTCGAGCGTGTTCGTCGGCCGCACCGTGGCGACCGTGGCCGAACTGTGCTTCGTCGCGCAATGGGCGATCATCCTGCATCAGCTCGGTCGCATGACGGGCGCGGAGACCGCGGTGAACATCGCGCTGATGATCGTGCCGATCATCATCATCGCGGAGTGCTTCTCCTGGTACGCGGTCGTCACCACCAACTTCTTCTTCAACGCGGTCGAGAATTCGCTGTGGGCGGTGACCTTCTTCCTCGCCGGCATCGCGCTGTGCCGGCTGATGCCGGAATTCCAGGGCCCGGTGCGCTGGGCGCTGATCGCCGGCATCGTCGGCATCGCCTGCTTCCTCGCCTTCCTCGTCACCGTCGACGTGCCGATGTATCTCAGCCGCTGGCGGGCCGGGCATGAACAGGGCGGCAGGTTCCTCGGCTTCCTCGAAGGGCTGCATGACGTCTCGACGCGATGGGTGGTGACCCACGA
This sequence comes from Bradyrhizobium diazoefficiens, assembly GCF_016612535.1. NCBI lineage: Bacteria > Pseudomonadati > Pseudomonadota > Alphaproteobacteria > Hyphomicrobiales > Nitrobacteraceae > Bradyrhizobium > Bradyrhizobium diazoefficiens. Next base: position 105,001 of record NZ_JAENXS010000005.1, on the reverse strand, counting down.
CATCGCGCATTGGAAGGGCGAGCTGACCTGGATGTTCCTGTATTTCAGCGCAGCCGTCTGGTCGAGCCTGGCGCTCTGCGCGCTTTATGCGATGGACGGCTACGTCACGCGCTATCTGACCTGATCTGCCCGCTTCAGGCATCGCCGAGATCGAGCTGCGTCAATATTCCCTGCCGCAGCGCCAGCCGGACCAGCTCGATGTCGGAGCCGACGCCGAGCTTGTCCTTGATCAGCGAATGCAGGTTGGCCACCGTTTTCGGGCTGACATGGAGCGTCTCGGCGATCTCTTCCGTCGTGTTCTCGGCGAGCAGCAGCCGCATCACCTCGAACTCGCGCGGCGTCAGCACGTCGGCGGCCGACTTGTCGCCGCTGATCCGGCTGAGCGCGAGCTCGTGGTCGATATCCGGGCTGATCGCGATCTTGCCGGCGAGCACGTCCATCACCGCGCGCACCAGCGTCTCCGGCGGGCTGGTCTTGGTGACGTAACCCCTCGCGCCGGCGCGGATTGCCTGCACGGCGAAGCCGGCATTCTCGTGCATGGTGAAGACGAGGATCTTTGCCGCCTTGTCCCATTGCCGGATCCGCCTGACAGCCTCGATGCCGCCAATGCCGGGCATGCTCAGATCCATGATGACGAGGTCGGGCGTCTCGGATTTGAACAGACGATAGGCCTCCGCGCCGTCGGCGGCTTCGGCGATGACGCGCAGGCCGGGTTGCTTCTGGAGCACGGAGCGATAGCCTTCGCGAACGACGGAATGGTCGTCGACCAGCAAAATGGTCGCGCTCATGCCGCGTGCTCCAGTGCCTGCGCAGTGGCAGCCGCGACGGGAATGACGACACGCAACGCGGAGCCGCCATTTGGTCGAGCCTCGAAGCTCAGCCGGCCGCGCAGGGCCGCGACGCGCTCGCGCATCCCGAGCAGGCCCATTCCGGATTTCGCGGCGGGATCGGTCGAGCGTCCGTCGTCATCGATGGCGAGCGCGATGTCGTCGGAATGCGTGGTCAATTCCAGGCTCACCTTGGTGGCGCCGGCATGCTTGGCAGCGTTGGTGAGCGCCTCCTGCACGATGCGGTAGAGGTTGGCGCTGATCGTGGCCGGCAGGGTTTCGAACGTGCCGTCGAAACGGATCGAATAACGTGTTTCGCCTCGGCTGCGGCCGTTCCAGCCGGCAACCAGGCCTTCGAGGCTGGCCACCAGCCCCAGCTCCTCGACGTCAGGCGGGCGCAGCCGGAACAGCGCGCCGCGCAGCGTCTCCATCATGCCGGTCGCGGTCCGCGCGATGCCGTCGCATTCGCCGAGCAAAGAGGGGCAGTCCTGCGCGGCGGTCTGGCGGGCCGAGGATGCGAGCGCGCGGATGGCGGCGAGCGACTGACCGAACTCGTCGTGCAGCTCGCGCGCGAGATGGCGGCGCTCCTCGTCCTGGAGCGCGATCAGTTTCCGGGTCAACTCGGCGCGCTCGGCAAGCGCGGTGTCGAGGCTTTCGGCGAGATGGTTGAAGACATCGCGAACTGCGGAGAGTTCGGCGAGATCGAACGGCGGCAGCCGCGCCGTGAGGTCGTTGGCGGCGATCCGCTCGAGGCCGCTGCGGATCATGCGGGTGGGGCGCAGTGCGCGCGAGAGTGCCGCGTAGACCAGCATGCACAACAGCGGCAGCGTGATCGCCAACGCGATCATCAGTCGACCGGCCTCGTGCCAGGCCTCGGCCGTCTGAACGGCCGGGTCGACCGTGACGACGGCCTCGCCGAGCTTCGTTCCGCGCAAGATCACGGGCCGCGCCGCCTCGCGGCCGGGGTCGAACAGGCTGCGATAGAAGGCCGTGAAGGCTTGCGGCGGCGGGTCAGCAGGTATCGGCGCGCCGCTACAGAACCGCTGGAGCATGTCGCCGCTGGTGCCGCGGAATGCCAGACACAGGCCGGGCGTCATCACATAGGCCGAAACGGGATCCAGGTTCGGAAAGTCCGAGCGGGGGCTCGCAGCCCACAGGATTTTGCCCTGCTGCAGCTCCAGCGTCTTGGCCACGATGGCGGCAATACCGTCGATGCGTGCGTGGGCGGCGCGGTCGGCCGTGATCAGGAAATAGGCGGAGATTGCGGCGAAGCAGGCGGCCGATATCGCGGCCACGCGCATCGTCAGACGGACCTTGAGATCGAACCTCGGGCGGTTCCACATCGGCGGGCACCTGGCGCGAACGGAATTGTCGCCCCCGCATTAAAGGGCAGAATGCTGGCTGCGAAAAGCGGCACCCTTACCGCGGTGCAACGTCGTGAAATTTTCCCGGTGCTGGTCGGGACGGCCACGGCTGCGGCGCGTGAAGCGTCCGTCTAGCTTGCGGTCTTTCCACCACGCGAGGGCTGTCATGCGCCATACCCTGCCGTTGCTGTCTTTCCTTGTTCTGCTCGCGGCCGGGCTGGATGGCCGCGCCGCAGCCACTGAGACCACGACCATTGCTCTCGATGATTTCAGCTACACCGATACCTCGGCCGAGCCAGCCGATCAGACCGCCGCCCACGAGCGGCGGCTGCAGGCATTCATGGCCGCGCTCCGGCGGGACATCGCTGCCGACCCGCGCCACCAGCTTGCGCCGTCGGTGCAGGAGGGGGCGGCGTTCAAGATCATCGGCGGCATTCAGAAGACGAGCACGCTGGTGCAATGGGCCAAGGTCGCGGTGATCGACGTCGGCGCCAGAAAGATCGTGATGGACAAGCTCTACACGTTCCGCGGCGACAACGATGAATCGTGGGAGCGCGCGGAGATCTTCGTGTCCCGCGAGGTCATCGCCGCACTCGCGCAGCCCTAAAGCGCGATGAACATCATCGCGCTTTAGGTTTTTGTTTGAGCATGATCTTTTCGGAAAACCGCTGCACACTTTTCCGGATCATGCTTTAGAACGTCAGCTGCACCTTCATCGACTGCGAGCGGTCGCTGGCGAGCTCGAAGGCGGCGACCGCGTTCTCGAACGGCATGGTGGCCGTGATCAGCGGCTTGACGTCGATCAGGCCGTCGCCCATCAGCCTGACCGCGAGCTCGAACTCGGGGTCAAAGCGGAAGGTGCCGCGGAGCTGCAATTCCTTGGCGACGATGGCGTTGATCGGCAGCGTCATCTCGCCGCCGAGGCCGAGCTGCACCAGCGTCGCGCCGGGCCTGAGCACGTCGAGCGTGGTCCGGAGCGCTGCCGGGTTGCCGGAAGCTTCGAACAGCGTGTCGAACACGCCCTTGCCGGCGCGCCAGGGATCGAGCGCGGTCGCATGCGTCACGACATTGATGGCGTGCGTGGCGCCGAGCTTCTTCGCAACCGCGAGCGGGGAATCGGCGACATCAGTGACCACGATCTCGGAGGCGCCGCCGAAGCGCGAGACCAAAATCATCAGCGCGCCGATCGGGCCGCAGCCGGTGATCAGTACGCGCTTGCCGAGCAGGGCGCCGGCCTGCTTGCCGGCATGCAGGCACACCGCCAGCGGTTCGGCGACTGCGGCTTCGGCCAACGACAGCTTGTCGGCGATCGGCACGGCTTGCGTCGCATCGATCGTGATGAACTCGCGAAAACCGCCTTGCACATGCGGAAAGCGCATCGCGCTGCCGAGGAAGCGCATGTCGAGGCACTGGTTGCGCATGCCTTCCTGGCAATGCAGGCACTGGCCACAGGGCTTGCTCGGATTGACCGCGACGCGGGCGCCTGGTTTTAGGCCGGCGACGCCATCACCGACGGCCGCGACTACGCCGGCGATCTCGTGACCCAACGCCATCGGCTGCTGGATGCGAACGACGCCGAAACCGCCATGGTGGTAGTAATGCAGGTCCGAGCCGCAAATGCCGCCATTGGCGATCTTGACGCGGACTTCGCCCGGGCCGGGTGCTGGATCCGGATAACTATCGATCCGGAGATCCTTCGGGGCGTGAATGACGACGGCGCGCATGGTCTCGTTCCCTTGGGTTCGCGACTACATCGCGGCGATCATGCCGCCATCGACATAGATGATCTGGCCGTTGACGTAAGTGGAGGCGTCGGAGGCCAGGAAGATTGCAGCGCCGACCAGCTCGTCCGGCTTGCCCCAGCGCTTTGAAGGGATGCGGCCCATCAGCCAATTGTTGAAGTCGGTGTTGTTGACCAGCGCCTCGTTCATGTCGGTGAGCATGTAGCCGGGGCCGATGGCATTGGCCGTGATGCCGTGCTGGGCCCATTCCACCGCCATCGAGCGGGTCAGGTTCTTGATGCCGCCCTTGGCGGCGGTGTAGGGCGCAATCGTCGGGCGCGCGAGCTCGCTGCCGAGCGAACCGATATTGATGATCTTGCCGTGCTTGCGCGGGATCATGCGCTTGGCCGCCTCACGGCCGATCACGAAGGCGCTGGTGAGGTTGGTCTCGATCACCTTGCGCCATTCGTCGGTGGTGAACTCCACCAGCGGCTTGCGGTGCTGGATGCCGGCATTGTTGACGAGGATGTCGACCGCAATCCCCTTTTTGTCGAAGTCGTTGAACGCCGCGACGATCGCGGGCTCGTCGGTGACGTTGAAGGCGGCACCTTCGGCCTGATGGCCGGCGGCGCGAAACTCGGCGACGGCCTGTTCGACTCGCTTGGGATCGACGCCGTTGACGATGATCCTGGCGCCGGCCTTGGCCATGCCCTCGGCGATGGCGCGGCCGAGCCCGCGCGAGGAGCCGGTCACCAGTGCAGTGCGGCCGGAAAGGTCGAAGAGGGCAGTGCTCATCTCGAGAAATCCTTAAGCGTTGGAGCGACGCACGGTCAGATCGGAGCGATCGAACACCGCGGGCAGGAGATCGACGCCAAGGCCCGGTCCTTCCATCGGGAAGACATAGCCGTCCTTGATCGTCGGCATCGTCGTGACGAGCTCATTGTACCAGCCCTTGTAGAAGGCGCGCACCGATTCCTGGATCAGCGTGTTGGGCTGGCTGAACGACATGTGGATGGCGGCGATGAAGCCGATCGGGCCGATGCAATCATGCGGTGCGAAGGGCCGGTGGTAGGTCTCGGCCATCGCGGCGATCTTGCGGCCTTCGGTGAGGCCGCCGGTCCAGCACAGATCCGCCATCACCACATGCATGGCGTCGCGGTCGAGCATGTCCTTGTAGGGGAAGCGCGAGCCCAGCGTTTCGCTGGCGCAGACCCAGACGTCGGTCGAGCGCGCATATTCGGCGAGCGCCTGCGGCGAGTTCATGCGGATCGGGTCTTCGTACCAGGTCGGCTTGTACGGCTCGAGCGCACGCGCGATCTGTTTTGCGGTCGGCAGGTTCCAGAGCGAGTGGAGCTCGACCATGATCTCCATCTTGTCGCCGACGACTTTGCGGATTTTTTCGAACGGCTCGATCGCGTGCTTCATCTGGGCGGCGGTGATGTAGAGGCCCTTGTTCTCCTGTGCCGCAGGATCGAACGGCCAGATCTTCATCGCCGAGATGCCATTTTCCAGCAGGTTTTCGGCGAGCGCGTCGGCGTGATGCATGAAGCCGTCGAGATCCTCGTAAGGCCCCTTGGCGGCGCCGAGATTCCAGTTGGCGACCGGGCTGATATTGGTCGAGCGGACATATTGGGTGCCGGCACAGGTGTTGTAGATGCGCTGCTTGTCGCGGCAGAGGCCGCCGAGCATCTGGTGCACAGGCTGATTGCAGACCTTGCCGAACAGATCCCACAGCGCGATGTCGATTGCGGAGGCCGCACGATATTCGACGCCGGTGGAGGACTGCGCCATCGGCAGGTTCAGCATGTCGCGATGGATCGCCTCGATGTGCAGGGGATTGCGGCCGAGCAGGCGGCCGGCAAAGGTGTCGTGGATCTGCGCTTCGACCGCGCCCGCACCGTAGAAGGTTTCGCCGAGACCGATCATGCCCGTGTCGGTGTGGACGCGCACCCAGATGACGTTCGAAAATTCCTCGGTGCGCAACGTCTCGATCGACGTGATCTTCACGGCAATTGCCCTCCCATCACAGGCGCGTTGCGCCGGCCTGTTTCATTTCGCACCGCAGCATGTGGCGCACCGCTGGAAGTGTTACGCCTGCTTGTAATATATCACAACATGTTTTAAGGGTGCCACAAATAAGGCGCCGCCCTGCAGCGATAGCGCAGGCCGACGGGAGGCAGACATGGCACGGCGCAAGCGCACGCTCCAGGTGGTGAGACAGGAGGACGACGGCGAGGGTAAGCCCTCCCGGAGGAACCGGCTCAACTTCTTCGAATTGGCCTATCAGAGGATTGAAGAGCTCCTCGTCCATTGCGAGCTCAAGCCCGGCCAGTTCATGACCATGCTGGAATTACAGCAGATCACCGGCTTCGGTCGCACGCCGGTGCACCACGCGGTCAATCGTCTCTCCGCCGATACGCTCATCATCATCCGTCCGCGCCACGGCCTGCACATCGCGCCGATCGATCTGGCGCGTGAGCGCATGCTGCTGGCTTTGCGCCGCGACATGGAGCGCTTCGTCATTCGTCTTGCAGCCGATCGTGCCAGCCTCTCGCACCGCAATCAGGCGCTGCACATCGAGCGTCTCCTGCGCGAGCGCCGCGCCAATCTGAGCCTCGACGAATTCAACAGCATCGACCGCCGTATCGATGCGCTGGTGCTGGAGGCCGCGGGCGAGCCGTTCCTAGTGCATACGCTGCGGCCGCTGCACACGCTGTATCGCCGTATCGGCTACATCCACCACCGCTTCATGCCGGGGCAGACGGACCTGTCCAGCACGATCGATCATCATCTCGCCATTCTCGCGGCCGTCGCGGGCCGTCGCGTCGAGGACGCGGTGAAGGCGAGCGATGCCCTGATCGACTACATGGACCAGATGTTCACGGGCATGGAGGCGGGCATCGATCCGCGGCTGCTCGATTGCAGCATCGAGCCGCTGCTTGGCGCCTGAAAAGTACTTGGTGCTTAAAAGTACTTGGCGCGTAAAGAGTTTTGAAGAGAGGACCAAACATGTCGACGATGGCGATGCCACAACCAACCGCGAGCGAAGCCGCGATCCGCTACCTCATCACGAACTACAGTCCCAAGGGCAACAAGGTCGGCTGGCTGATGATGGCCTCGATCCTGGTCGAGGCCTGGGATCTCTATTCGATCGCCTTCGTGCTGATCTTCATCAAGGAACAGTACAATCCCGATCCGCTGATGCTGGGCCTTGCCGCAGCTGGTACGCAAGGCGGCGCGCTGATCGGCGCACTGCTCGGCGGCTGGCTGTCCGACAAGATCGGCCGCCGCGTGATGTTCCTGGTGACGATGGTGATGTTCATCGTGCTGGCGGTGGCGCAGGCCTTCGTGCCCAGCGTCGGCTGGCTCGTCGTGATCCGCTTCCTGCTCGGCGTCCCGCTCGGCTCGGACATCTCGACCGGTTACACCTACATCATGGAATCCATGGCCAAGGGCGAGCGCGAGGTCATGGGCAACCGCTGGCAGTTCATGTTCGCGGTCGGTGAAGTCCTGACCATCGGCGTCATCGTGATCTTCCTGCTGCTCGACATCCAGCACGAGATGCTGTGGCGGGTGACGCTCGGCCTCGGCGCGGTGCCGGCGCTGATCATCCTGATCATGCGCCACGACGTGCCGGAGACCGCGGTCTGGTTGGTCCAGAAAGGACGCTACCGCGAGGCCAAGCAGGTCGCGCGCGAGATGTTCAACGACGATCTCGCGATGCTGCCGGACCAGGACGTGCAGATGCCGAAGGTCTCGACCCGAGCTTTCCTGGCCGACCTCAAGCAGGACCCGATCCGCTGGCGCGCCACGATCTACGGCTGGATCGCCTGCTTCGCGCAAGGCAGCGAGTTCTCGACCTTCGCGTTCTATCTGCCGGTGCTGTTCGTAATGGTCGGCGTGTCGAGCGTGCTCGGCAACAATCTGGTGACGATGGGCCTGTTCTGTCTCGCCGCCGTGTCGGGCTGGGTCGGTCCGCTCTTGACCCCGAAGATCGGCCATCGCGGCATCGCCATTGCCGGTTTCGGCATCGTGCTGGCTTCCCTGCTGGTCGCGGCCTTCGCGCTCTACACCAACAACACGATCCTGCTGCCGTTCGCCGCCGCCGCGATGCTGTGGGGGCATTATTGGGACGCCTCGAACTGCATGACGATCCCGACCATGGTCGCCAAGCCGAAGTACCGCGGCACCGCCAGCGGCTTTGCCTACATGTTCGTCAAGCTGCCGTCGTTCCTGGCGATCTTCCTGTTCCCATCGCTGTTCGCGGCGATCGGGCAGGCCGGCGCCACGCTGTTCGTCGCGATCTTCCCGCTGATCGGATTGTGTGCGGCAATCTTCATCCTGCCGGAAGTCTATGGCTACGAGAACGACTAGAGCATGATCCGGAAAAGTGCGTAGCGGTTTTCCGAGAAAGATCATGCTCAAAAAATAGAGTCTGCTCGTTACCTGATCGCGGCTGCAAGCGCCGCGATCAGGGCGGGCGGGGTTACAAGCATGCCGAGCTTGAGAAACCGCCAAGCGCCGACCTCGATCTTCTCCCGCCGCAGCGCGACCAGCCAGAGGATTGTCGCGAGTGATCCGGTCACCGACAGATTTGGACCGAGATCGACGCCGATCAGGATCGCGCTAACGACCGTTGCGGGCAGGTGATCACTGGCGGCGACGGAGCCTGCAACGAGGCCGACGGGCAGATTGTTGGCGACGTTGGTGGCGACGCCCGTCGCAATGCCGGCGCTCCAGGCAGCCTGCGGAACCGACTGCGCGACCGCTTCGTGCAACAGAGCGCTGAGCTGCCCGATCACGCCGGTTTTCACCAGCGCCTCCACCATCACGAAGAGCCCGCCGACCAGCGGCAGCACGCTCCATGACACGCCACGCAGCACGGGCAGGGGCGACTGCCGGTTGATCAGCAGCACGATGGTGGCCGTGACCACGCCGCAGATGAAGGTTGGCAAGCCCAGTTGCTTGTCGAGTGCCGAAGCCGTGACCAGCACGACCCCGATCGCGATGATGCCAACTGCCGTCAGCTTGCCGCCGCGGCCGAGTTTTGGATGCGGCACGCTGCGTGCGATCGTTTCTTCCTTCAGCGCGCGATGCTGGGTCAGGCGCAGCACCACGTAAGTGAGCAGGATCGATGCGGCCGAGGGTAGGGCGAATAGGCGCAGCCATTCGGTGAGTTGCGGCATGTGCGCGCCGAACACGACGAGATTGGCGGGGTTGGAGATCGGCAGCACGAAGCTTGCGGCGTTGGCAATGAAGGCGCAGACGAACAGATAAGGCAGCGGCTTGGCGCCGGCCGCGCGCGTCGCGGCATAGACGGCCGGGGTCAGCACGATCGCGGTCGCGTCGTTGGAGAGCAACACGGTGACGATCGTGCCGACGATGTAGATCAGCAGGAACAGCCGCTGCGGCGAGCCGGCGGCATATTCCACCGCAAGGGCTGCGAGATAGTCGAACAGGTCTTCGAGCCGCGCCAGCTCGGCGATCAGCATCATGCCGATCAGGAAGAGATAGACGTCGATGCCCTTCTCGATCCCGGTGAGCGCGTCCTGCCACGGCAGGAAGCCGAGCAGCACCAGCGCGGCGGCCCCGATCACGGCCCAGATCGCCTCCGGCAGGCGGAACGGGCGGATGATGACGCCTGCGGTCGCAAGCGCGATGATGCTCCAGGCCCAGATGGCGTCAGACGGCACGTTCAATCCTTGAAATGGAATGATTTCATTCGGCAGCGATAGCGGAAGCTGATGCCGCTGTCTTCCCCTGCGGGCGCCGACCGGCATCGGCGATTTGCCGCGTCTCGGGGAGGGCGAAGAGGCAAACGACAGCGCCGATCGCCGCGACCGCGCCGAGGGTGACGAAGGCCGCGCTGTAGCCGGCTCCGACCACGACGAACCCCCCGAGCGTCGTCGACAGGGCCGCGCCGATGCTCTGGGCGGTGATCACAGCGCCTTGCGCGACATTGAAGCGGCCGGTGTTGCGCATGAGGTCGGCGACGATGACGGGGAAGATCGCCCCAAAAATGCCGGCGCCGACGCCATCGAGCAGCTGCACGCCGACCAGCCAGAACGGATTGTCCGAAAGTGTATAGAGCGTCCCCCGAACCGGCAGGATCAGCAACGCAGCGAGGAAGAAGCGCTTGTGGCCCCAGCGGTCGGCCCTTGCGCCGACCAGCATGGCGAACGGCACCATCACCAATTGGGCGGCGACGATGCAGGCGGACATCAGGCTGGTGCCCATGTTCTTGTCCTGCAGTGCGAGCTTCTGCCCGACCAGCGGCAACATCGCCGCGTTGGACAGATGGAAGAGCGTCACACAGATTGCAAAGACGAGCAGGGGACGGCAGGTCAGGAGAACGCCGAGGCCGGAGGGCTGTTCGTGCTGGCTGCCCGTGCCGGTGTCGTGAAGGCCGCGGGCCAGATCGTGGTCGATTGCCTCCTCGGGAATCGCAAGGATGCTGGCGAGGCTTGCGACCGCCATGGCGCCGAGAAGGTAGAAGACGACGGTCGGTCCGAACCAGCAGGCGGAGAGGCCGGCGAGCCCGGCCGCGACCGCATTGCCGGCGTGGTTGAACGTCTCATTGCGGCCGATCCGCCGGGTGAAGGCGGAGTGTCCGAAAATGCCGAGTGAGACGGCGGCGATTGCCGGAGGAAAAACCACGGCGGCCGCGTGCGCGAGGCTTTGCGAAATCACGACCGGCAGGAAGCTTGGAAACAATGGAAGTGCCAGCGACGCTATCGTCACCGTGATGGCAGCGACGGCCGTCACCAGCCGCTTGGCGCGCGTTGCATCGACCAGCGCACCGGCCGGCGTCTGCGCCACGATACCGGCCAGCGTTCCGATCGACATGACGAGGCCGATCCTGGCCTCGTCCCAGTGCTGCTCGGTCAGGAGATAGACCGCAAGATAGGGGCCGAGCCCATCGCGGACGTCGGCGAGGAAGAAATTGGCCGCATCCAGCGCGCGGCCGGCGCGCCCTTGGTCGACATTTCCGGCCATCAGAGTCCTCCGAAATACGGCTGCTTTCTTCCTCGCGCGAGGCCTTCGTCAGGCCGCGCGAGCGTCGCCCTCGTGCTTCGGCTCCTTGTGCTTGTCCTTTTCCTTGGGCTTCGGCTTCCGCACCGGCTTCAGCCTCGCGGCGTCTGGGCCAAGCTCCGGCGCATGGATCACACGGCCATGCCGGGTCTGAAGGCCGTCGCCGCGCGCCGCGAGCTTTGCTCCAGGCGCAAGCAGAGCTGCGACCTGCTCGGCCTCTTTCGGGCCGACGCGCAGGACGGTCCCGTCGGACAGCAGTGCGCCGCGCAGCTCACCCTTCGGCCCGAACAGCGACATCTGCACGATGCCGTCGGCCGTCATGGGTTCATGCTTCACCTTCGGATGCTTGCGATCGTGGTCCGGACCTTGGTCGATGATTTGCCGGCCGCTCGCGGTCGTGACGGCGACCGCGGCCAGCAGTTCGACGCCGCGGGGACGCACCCCGCGCACGCGGACGCTGTCGCCGAGCGCGAGGTGACTGGTGAGCTCGCCATCCAGGTGCGGAGGTGTGTGCACGAGGATGGCGGCGTTTTTGTCGGTCATGACGAAGCCATCGACCTCACCATGGGGATTGAGCACGAAGCGCTCGAAGGTGCCTGCGACTTCGGGCAGGCTATCGGGATTGATCCAATGCATGTTGAGTCCTTTGCGTGTTTTGTCTCGGTTGTGAATGAGGATCAGCCGCGTGGAGGCGGCGGCGGGCCGCGACGATCGGGGCCGTCTTTCGGGCCGGGCGGACGCGGACCGCGCAGCTCCGTCATCTGGTCCGGGAAAGCGCCGATGGCCCTCACATCGACGACCTTGCCGAGCACGGTGTCGAGCACGTCGCCGCGCGCCGCGACGGTCTGGCCCTGGCGCAGGTACTCCTGCATGCGCTCGGCCTCCGGCGGCGGCAGCCGGAGGGTGGTCCCGTCGTCAAGCAGCACGCCATTCACCTCGCCGCGCTTGCCATGCAATTGCAGCGCGATCCTGCCGCCGACGACACGATCATCATTGCCGCCGCGCCGGTCAGGCGGACCATCGTCGACGACGCTCTTGCCGGTCGCGATATTGGTGATCGACGCCGCGTCGACCAGCGGTAGGACGCGGGCGTGCAGGCCACGCACCGAGACCTCGTCGCCCGGGTGGATCGCGAATACGGTCTGCGCAGTAAGATGCGGTGGCAGTTTGACTTCGGTGCCGTCGGTGAGAATGATGCCGTCGACATCGCCGCGCGGCGTCAGCGTGTATTGCTTGACGATTCCGCGCGATTCCGGGAGCTGCGAGGAATCCCACATCGGATCTCTTGCCTCTGAGTAGGCGGCTGCTCCGCCGCCGATCGCCGTCGTGGCGAGCAGCAGGCAAAACAGCGCGCGCATGCGTGTCGTCTTCATGGAACATCTCCTTTCGATTTCGCGACGTTGTCGCGTGCGATGACTTCAGCAAGCGACGTGCCAGCCGGATAATCGCTGTTTCGAAAGAGAAATTCGCCGAAGAGGCCGATGTCAGCCGTCGTCTTTCGCGACACGGTCCGTCAGATTTTCTGACGGCTCGGCAAGGCCGTAACGCTGCATCTTCGTATAGAGAAGCTGACGGTTGATGTTGAGACGCCGTGCTGCTTCGGTGCGGTTGCCGTCGCAGGCCTCCAGCGCACGCTGGATCATTTCCATTTCGAACTGGGCGACGGCGGCGGGGAGGTCTGAATCTGGTTGCGCAGGGCCGGCCGTGATCTTGCTTGTGCCGATGTCGATGTCGTCGGCGCCGATGATGTCTGCGCGCGTCAGGATGCAGGCCCGCTCGATCACGTTGCGGAGCTCGCGGACATTGCCGTGCCAGGCATGGTGGCGCAATTTTTCCAGCGCAGCCGCATCGAGTTGCTTGTGCCGCCCGCTCGAAGCGCTCGCGCGCGCCAGGAAATGCCGAGCAAGTGGTCCGACATCGGCAGGTCGCTCACGCAGCGCAGGGATTGCAATCGGCACGACGTTGAGCCGGTAGTAGAGATCTTCACGGAATTGATGCGCCGCCACCAGCTTGGCGAGATCGCGGTGGGTGGCAGCGACGACCCGCGCATTGGTGCGCACCGGCTTGCCTCCGACCGGCGTAATCACCTGCTCCTGGAGCGCGCGCAGGATCTTGGCCTGCATCGCGAGCGGCATGTCGCCGATCTCGTCCAGGAACAGCGTGCCGTTGGCGGCGTCGCGGAAGGCACCGGCCCGATCGGCGGTGGCGCCCGTGAAGGAGCCTCTGACATGGCCGAACAGTTCGCTCTCGAGCAGGTCCTCGGGAATGGCCGCGCAATTGACCGCGACGAAGGGACCAGCCTTGCGCTTGCCGTGGACATGGAGCGCGCGCGCCACCAGCTCCTTGCCGGTGCCGGTCTCGCCGAGGATCAGCACGATGGCGTCGTTGTCGGCGGCAAGCCCGATCGCCTTTTGCACGCGGCGCATGCCCTCGCTCGACCCGATCAGGGTGTCCTCTGTTTCGTCATTCGGATCGCCGACCATAGACCTGCGCTCCGGCAAGCGCTCTAGCAGGGCTTTCAGTGCATCGCGCCCGATCGGCTTGCTGAGATGGTCGAACGCGCCGAGCCGCATCGCCTCGATCGTATTTGCGGCGCTGGCGAAGGCGGTCAGCACCACCACCGGCGGCGCGTCGTTCTCCGATCGAATCCGGCGCAGCACCTCGATTCCGTCCATGCCGCCGGGCATGCGCAGGTCGAGCAGGATGGCGTCGACGTCGCGGGCGAGGGCGGCGAGGCCCTCGCGGCCCGAGCCCGCGAGGCGGGGCGTATGCCCGAGATCGGTCAGCGCTTCGGCGAGGCCCTCGCGTAGCGCCGCATCATCGTCGACGATCAGGATGGTTGCCATGGGACCTCGATCTCGAATACTGCGCCGCCGGCGGCCTCGAGCAGGCGGACGTCGCCATGATGATGTCGTGCGATCTCGCGAACGATGGCGAGACCAAGACCGGTGCCGTCGGCGCGGCCGGTGACGAAGGGTTCGAACAGCCGTTCGCGCAGCTCTGCGGCAATTCCGGGACCGGTGTCGGCCACGCGCAACAGCAACATGTCATTTTTCCGGTGTGCCTCGACGGCAATCGCGCCGCCGGCAGGTGTGTTTTGAAGGGCGTTGATGATCAAATTGTCCATGGCCCGTTGCATCTGGGATGGATCGAACTTCGGTAACTGCGCGAACGCGGGCCCGGTTCCGGCGGTCAGGATGATGCCCCTCGCCGCTGCAAGCTCGCGATGGGTCTCGACGGTGCGGGCGAGAAAAGCCGCAAGATCGACCTCCGAGAATTTCGGATCGCGCGCCTGGGTCATTTCCAGAAGGTCGCGCAACAACGCATCCAGCCGGTCCACCTGCTGGAGAATCGTGTTCAAAGCTGCCGAGCTGCGCGATCCGTCGGTCGCGGCCAAGGCGTTCTCGGCCTTTAGCCGCATTGCGGCGATCGGATTGCGGATTTCGTGCGCGAGTCCCGCCGACATGCGGCCGAGCGCCGCCAACCGCTCGGCAGCGGCGGCGCGGCGACGCTCCGCCGACAGCCGCTCGCCGGTGCTGTTGAGCGCATCGACCAGGCGGTCGAGCTCGGGCGCGCCGGTGGGCGCAATTTTCGGCAGATCGACCAGTCCGTTCTTGCGGTCATCCAGTGCAGTTTCGATCTGATCGATCTTGCGCGACCAGACATACAAGACGCGCGCGAGCCACGCCGCCGAACCGAAGATGGTCAATGCAAGCAAGATGAGGCCGGCAAGCAGCTGATTATACGCCGGGCCTTCTGCGGTGAAGGCACGTGTCATAGTCCATCCGGTGATCCCCGGCAGGGGCCCGCGCAAGGGACAGGCGTGGACGATCAGAACTTGCGACCGGCCGGGCTGCCTGATCGATGCCGCGCGGCCGGATCGGAGCGCTTCGGCATTGACCTCGCGGATGGTTTTCAGCTCGGCTGCGGGAAGATCGGTCTTCGGTCCCGTGCCTTCATAGGTGGGAAACGCATAGGCGAGCGAGCCGTGGTCGGCCTTCCATATCCCGCCTTCGACGCCATTCGTGACCGCAAGCGCCGTTTGCGTGACGGCCGTCAGTTGCTGTCTGAGCTGATCATCGATCGGAGCCCCGTGCCAAGCGGCGACGAAGAGCTGGTAGCGATCGGCGAGCTCGCGGCAGGCGCGGGCGACCAGCTCCTCGGAGCGGGCCAGCCGCGCATTGGAAGTCTGCTGGAACGATTCGAACAGCAGGTAGCCGGTAGCAAGGCCGGAGACGACCAGCATGATCCAAAGCGCCAGCAATCGGGAGCGGAGCGAGTGCATGCTTGAGAACGAGTGTCTCCGGGATCAGTGTTTCAAAACTTCACCGCCAGCAGCACCGCGCCGGCGCCGATCATGGCGATGCCGAGCCAGCCCTGGGCGGTCGGGCGCTCGCCAAGAAAGGCGAAAGCGAACAGGGCCACCAGCACGACGCTGAGCTTGTCGATCGGCGCCACCAGCGTGGCGGGGCCGAGCTTCAGGGCGCGAAAATAGCATAGCCATGACGCGCCGGTCGCAAATCCCGAGAGGATCAGGAATAGCCAGGTCTTTGACGAGACCGCCGAAGGCACCGCGAACTGTCCCGTGAAGAACAGCAGCACCGAGAAGGCGAGCAGCACCACAATGGTTCGGATGAAGGTGGCGAGATCCGGATTGATGTTCTCGACGCCGACCTTGGCGAATATCGCGGTCAGCGCGGCGAAGCAGGCTGAGAGCAACGCCCAGGTCTGCCAGGCGGAGAAGAGGGCGGGTTTCATGGGCTACCTAAGGGGTCAAGTTGTCATGGAGGACGACGAACATCACCGTGCCACCGACAGCTTCTCCGTGATCGCCTTGCGCAATATCCGTGACAGCGACTCCACCGAATACGGCTTCTGGATCAGCTCGAAGCCGCGATGGGCGTTTTCGGCGAGCACGTTGCTGTAGCCGCTCGTGAGCACCACCGGCAGCCCCGGATAGCGCTCGCGGATGATGCCGGCGAGCTCGACGCCGTTCATGCCGGGCATGATGACGTCGGAGAACACGAGGTCGACGGCGAATTCGTTTTCGCCGAGGATGGCGAGCGCGGCGTTGGCGTTGGCGACACGACGGACGACATAGCCGAGATCCTCCAGGAGTTCGGTCGAGAACTGACCGACATCGTCATTGTCCTCGACGACCAGCACGCGATAGCCGCGCCCGGTGGTGGCGCCCTCGTGGGTCAAGGCCGCGGCTTCCTTCTCGGCCGCCGGGCTTTGCGCCTGCGGCAGATAGATGGTGAAGGTCGCGCCTTGTGCGGGCGTGCTCGTTACCGCGATGTCGCCCTCGGACTGCTTTGCGAAGCCAAACGCCTGGCTCAGGCCAAGGCCCGTGCCCTTGCCGACTTCCTTGGTGGTGAAGAACGGCTCGAAGATGGAGTCGAGGTGTTCCGCCGCGATGCCGCTGCCGGTGTCGGCGACGGAGATCGCGACGTAATCGCCGCCGCGTGCCGACTGCGCGCGCAGGCTTGGAATGCCCTCGACCTTGCGCACCGCGATGGTGAGATGGCCTTCGCCGTCCATGGCATCGCGGGCGTTGATCGCGAGGTTGATCAGCGCGGTCTCGAATTGCGCGATGTCGGCGACCGTAAAGCAGCCGGCATCGTGGACATCCACCGCGATCTCGATACGGCCGCCGACCAGCGGCCGGACCAGCTGCGCCACGTTCTCGACCTGGCTGCCGACGTTGAAGATCTGCGGCTTCAGCGGTTGCCGGCGCGCGAAAGCCAGTAGCTGCGCCGTCAGCTTGGAGGCGCGCTCGACGGTATCCGAGATCGCATCGACATAGCGGCGGCGGCGCTCCTCCGGCAGCTCGCGGCGGCGCAGGAAGTCGGTCGCCGAGCGGATGATGGTGAGGAGGTTGTTGAAATCGTGAGCGACGCCGCCGGTGAGCTGGCCGATCGCCTCCATCTTCTGCGACTGCCGCAGTGCCTCTTCGCCGCGGCGCCGCTCGGTGATGTCGACGGCCTCGGGTACCGCGCCGGTGATGTTGCCGTGGCGGTCGAGCACGGGGCGCATGCCGAACTCGAAATCGCGTTCGCCGATGGGCAGGCGCAGCCGCATCTCCATCCGCACCGCTTCGCCCTTGAGGACGGTGTCGAAGGCTTCGCGCACCGCGGCGCTCACGCCTTCGGTGGTGCTGAACCAGGGGGTGTCCCAGAACGGTTTTCCGATGATGTCGTTCGCCTCGGCGCGGATGCCGTCGAGCGCGGTCTTGTTGGCGTAGAGCAGCTCGCCTTCGAGGTTGACCAAGCCCTGATACTGGTTGCTGGTCCCAAGGATCGCGCGCAGCCGCGCCTCGTTGGCCTCGAGCTCGGCGGTGCGCTCGACGATGCGCTCTTCCAGCGTCTCGTTGAGCTGCCTGAGCTCGATTTCGGCCCGCTTGGCAACGGTGATGTCATGGGCGACGCCGATGAAGCCGATATGTTTGCCGGTCGGATCCCAGCGCGGCTGCGATTCCGAGCGCAGCCAGCGCCAGTCGCCACGGGCGTCCTTGTAGCGGGCCTCCAGTACGAACGGTTTGAGCGACGCCTCGCCCTGGACCGATTGCTGCAACACATGCGGCAGGTCGTCGGGATGCAGCACCTTGCGCCAGTCGAAGGCGATGGCCTGGTCGTAAGGCAAGCCGACGAAGTCGACATAGGCCTGGTTGGCGAAGGAGCGCGTGCGATCGAGCTTCGTCACCCATATCGGCACCGGCGCGCTGTCGGCGATCAGCCGAAACCGCTCCTCGCTCTCGCGCAGCGTGGCCTGCGCCAGCATCTGGTCGGTGACGTCGAGGTCGGCGCCGACCAGCCGTACCGCGCGGCCGCCCGCATCGCGCTCGATTTTGCCGACGACGCGGATCCAGCGCATCTCGCCGTCATTGGGGCGGATGATGCGGTAGCGATCCGCATAGTCCTTGCCGTCGCCCTTGAGGGTGTCGAAGAGATGGCGGACCGTCCGTTCGCGATCTTCGGGATGAACGCGGCCAATCCAGTCGTCGTAGCTCTCGTTCGCGGCAGTCGGTGGCAGGCCGTGGATCAGGAGATATTCGGGGGTGCGCCGGTTCTTCACGCCGTCGCGGAAATCAATCTCGAGGCCTCCGACGCCAGCGATGCGCTGGATGCGCGCGAGCTCGGCCTCGCGCTCCTGGAGGGCGCGATAGGCATCGTCGCGCTCGCGCGCGATCTCTTCGAGATGCTGGCGCAGCTTTTCGGCGGCTGTGGTTTCGGGCGTAGGATCGTTCAAGGCGTCGGCCGTTGTGATGCGGAAGCGCACGTGCCGGGCCGATATTCACACAGACAAAGCGTGATAGCCATTGCTCAAAAGGGAATAGATTAGGAAACGCCCCGCTTAACGGCGTGTGGCGACGGACGCGGGGTCCGGCTATTTGTTCCGCACATTGGAACGATGAGCCGTCGGCGGCGTATCTGCGAGGCACCACAACTGTTATTCGTAAAACTCCCTTTCCCAAGAGGCTAAATCTTGAAGCTCTTTGTCTGTCAGGCCTGCCGCAACGTGCTCTATTTCGAGAACCGCGCCTGCGAACGTTGCGGACACCGGGTCGCGTTCCTGCCGGAGAAGGAGACGATGTCGGCGATCGAGCCTGACGGCGCGACCTGGACCACGCTCGCCGACAAGGGCACAGGGCGGATGCTCTGCCGCAATGCCGAATATGACGCATGCAACTGGCTGACGGATGCGAGCGATACCACCGGCTATTGCCGCGCCTGCCGCCATAACGGCATCGTGCCCGATCTCTCCGATCCCGCGCAGCTCGCAGGCTGGCGCGCCCTGGAGGTGGCAAAACACCGGCTGTTCTATTCCCTGATCCGCTGGCAACTGCCGCTGCAAAACCGGCAGGACAATCCCGAGCACGGGCTGATCTTCAATTTCCTCGCCGACGATCCGAATAGCGGGCAGAAGATATTGACCGGCCATGACAACGGCCTGATCACGATCGCGCTCACCGAAACTGACGGCATCGAGCGCGAGCGGCGCAGGCTGGAGATGGGCGAGCCGTACCGGACGCTGCTCGGGCATTTCCGACATGAGGTCGGCCACTATTTCTGGGATGTGCTGGTGCGCGATGGCGGCAAGCTGGAGGAATGCCGTGCTGTATTCGGCGATGATTCCGTGGACTACGGCCAGGCGCTGCAGCGCCACTACGCCGACGGCGCACCGCCGGACTGGCAGCAGAATTACGTGTCGGCCTATGCGACCACGCACCCCTGGGAGGATTTTGCCGAAACCTGGGCGCACTATCTCCATATCGTCGATACGCTGGAGATGGCCTCGGAGTTCGGCATGGAGGTGCGGCCCAAGGTCGACCGCGACGGGGAGTTGACGGCACGCATCCGTTTCAACCCCTACGAGGCCAGGGACATCCGGGCGCTCATCGACGCATGGCTGCCTTTCGCCTTCGCCATGAACAGCGTCAACCGCGCCATGGGGATGCGCGACCTCTATCCCTTCATCCTGTCGCCGGCGGTGGTCGCCAAACTTGACTTCATTCACGGCCTGGTCCGGGACGTGGCCAAGTCCGAGTCCAGGTCCGAGTCCAAGGCCAGGCCGTAGGTTGCCCGAGGGCGGGCCAAGCCCGTCCACGTTCATTTCGGTCTTGCGCTGGTACGCCGGAAGGGCCGGATTTAGACCGTTGCCTCCGGCCCATTTTGATGTACCACGGGTGCCACACGGCCCGTCCCCGATAGGTCCGAACGGCTAAGGGGAAGGGTCCCGCCCAAGGTCGAGATTCAAGAAAAGCATGTTCAAACGCATTCTGATCGCCAATCGCGGCGAAATCGCCTGCCGGGTCATCAAGACCGCCCGCAAGATGGGAATTCAGACGGTGGCCGTCTATTCCGAGGCCGACCGCGACGCCCTGCATGTCGAGATGGCCGACGAGGCGGTGCTGATCGGCCCGCCGGCCGCGGCCGAGAGCTATCTGGTGATTGAGAAGATCGTCGAGGCATGCCGCAAGACCGGCGCCGAGGCCGTACATCCCGGCTATGGCTTCCTGTCCGAGCGCGAGGCATTTCCGCGGGCGCTGGAAGCCGCCGGCCTCGTCTTCATCGGCCCGAACCCGGGCGCGATCGCCGCGATGGGCGACAAGATCGAATCCAAGAAGGCGGCCGCGAAAGCCAAAGTCTCGACCGTGCCCGGCTATCTCGGCGTCATCGAGGACGACAAGCACGCGGTCAAGATCTCCGACGAGATCGGCTATCCCGTGATGATCAAGGCCTCCGCCGGCGGCGGCGGCAAGGGCATGCGCATCGCGCATTCGAAGGCCGAGGTCGCCGAAGGTTTCAATCTCGCCAAGGCCGAGGCCAAGGCCTCGTTCGGCGATGATCGCGTCTTCGTCGAAAAGTTTATTGTCGATCCCCGCCACATCGAGATCCAGGTGCTGGGCGATAAGCACGGCAACGTCATCTATCTCGGCGAGCGCGAATGCTCGATCCAGCGCCGCAACCAGAAGGTCATCGAGGAGGCGCCGTCGCCGCTGCTCGATGAAGCCACCCGCCGAATGATGGGCGAGCAGGCGGTCGCGCTGGCCAAGGCCGTGAATTACGATTCCGCCGGCACCGTGGAGTTCGTCGCAGGGCAAGACAAGAGCTTCTTCTTCCTCGAGATGAACACGCGTCTCCAGGTCGAGCATCCCGTCACCGAGCTCGTGACCGGCGTCGATCTCGTCGAGCAGATGATCCGCGTCGCTGCCGGCGAGAAGCTCGAGCTTACGCAGAAGGACGTCACGCTGACCGGCTGGGCGGTGGAATCGCGGCTCTATGCCGAGGATCCCTTCCGCAACTTCCTGCCCTCGATCGGACGGCTGGTGAAATACCGCCCGCCTGGGGAAGTGAGCAATGACGGCATCACCGTGCGCAACGACACCGGTGTTCAGGAGGGCGGCGAGATCTCGATCCATTACGATCCGATGATCGCCAAGCTCGTCACGCATGCGCCGTCGCGCGCCGCGGCAATCGAGGCGCAGGCGACCGCGCTGGATTCGTTTTATGTCGACGGTATCCGCCACAACATCCCGTTCCTGTCGGCGCTGATGCATCATCCGCGCTGGCGCGAGGGCCGGCTCTCGACCGGCTTCATCGCCGAGGAATTCCCCAAGGGCTTTGCGGTGCGCGTGCCCGAAGGCGAGGTCGCGCGGCGGATCGCCGCGGTCGGCGCCGCCATTGACCATGTGCTCGGCGAGCGCAAGCGGCAGATCTCGGGCCAGATGGGCGGGCGGATCGTGCAGCGCGAGCGCCGCCGCGCGGTGTGGCTCGATCGCCAGGAGATCCCGCTCGAGGTTGCGCGCGAAGGCGAGGCGATCGCGGTGAGCTTCGTCAACGCCGACGGCAAGGTGGGCAAAGCGCATCTGTTGCAGTCGCCGTGGAAGCCGGGCGATCCGGTCTGGCAGGGCACCATCGACGGCCAGCTCGTCGCGGTGCAGGCGCGCCCGATTGCGAACGGCATCCGCCTCGCGCACCAGGGCGTCGAAGTGCCGGTCTATGTCTGGACCGAGGCGGAAGCAGCCTCCGCGCGGTTGATGCCGGTGACGACGGCGTCCGACACGGGCAAGAAGCTGCTCTGTCCGATGCCCGGCCTGGTGGTCTCGATTGCGGTGACCGAGGGGCAGGAGGTCAAGGCCGGCGAGACGCTGGCCGTGGTCGAAGCCATGAAGATGCAGAACGTGCTCCGCGCCGAGCAGGACGGCACGGTGAAGAAGGTGCACGCCAGTGCCGGTGCGACGCTGGCGGTGGATGCGCTGATCCTGGAGTTTGCGTAACGCGTGTGAGCGGGGCCCTAACCGGGGCCCACCAACGCTGGAGTATGCTGCGGCTGCGTCGCAACAGTTGAGAGGGCACCATGGCCTTTCGTTCCCGCCGCGAGAAACTGCGCTCCATTCTATCGGGCTCAGCCTGCGTCCATCCCGGCTCGGTCTATGACGCGATCTCGATCCGCATCGCCGAGGACCTCGGCTTTCCCCTCGGCATGTTCGGCGGGTCGGTCGCCTCGCTCGCCGTGCTCGGCGATCCCGACATCACGCTGATCACGCTCTCCGAGCTTGCCGAGCAGATGCGGCGGATGTCGCGCGCCGCAAGCCTGCCGGTGCTGGTCGATGCCGATCACGGCTATGGCAATGCGCTCAACGTGCGCCGCACGGTGCAGGAGCTGGAGACGGCGGGTGCCGCCGGCCTCACCATCGAGGACACGCTGCTGCCCGCCGCGTTTGGCGAAGCGAAGGCGCAGCTGATCTCGCTGGAGGAGGGCGTCGGCAAGATCAAGGCCGCGCTCGACGGCCGCGGCGATCCCTCGCTTGTCATCATGGGCCGCACCGGCGCCGCCTCGATCACTTCGCTCGAGGACGCGATCCGCCGCGCCAGGGCCTACGAGGCCGCCGGCGTCGATGCGTTGTTCTTCACCGGCATCAAGTCGCGCGCGGAGCTCGAGGCCATTGTATCCGCGACGCGTCTTCCGATCGTTCTCGGTGGCGCGCCGGACGAATTGAACGCGATCGACTATCTCGCGGGCCAGCGCGTACGCATCGCGCTCCAGGGCCACGCGCCGATCGCGGCCGCTACGCAGGCCGTGTACGAGACCCAGAAAGCGTTGCGCGAGGGCACGGCGCCGAAAGCGCTCAAGGGGTTGCCGTCTGCGGAACTGACGGGCCGCGTCATGCGCGAGGCCGAGGTCAAGGCGCGCAGTGCCGATCTTCTCGGGCTGAAGACATGAGCCGGGCGATCCTCCAGGTCATGATCCGCGGCCGCGTCCAGGGCGTCGGCTACCGGGCCTGGGTCGAATACCAGGCCACCGCAAGCGGCCTCGAAGGCTGGGTCCGCAACCGCCGCGACGGCAGCGTGGAAGCGTTGTTCGCCGGCACGCCGAAGCACGTCGCCGATATGGTCGCACTGTGTCGCCACGGACCGCCGTCGTCGCGCGTCGACAGCGTCACCAGCGAGACGGCGAGTGCGGACGAGCTGAACCTGCGCAGGGCAGGGGAAGCGTTTTCGGTGCTGCCAACGGTGTAGAGGTATTCACCGCGGCAGCTTCGCGATCGCCTCGCTGAGCTCGTGGATTTCGTACGGTTTGCGCAGGATCGGGAAGTCGCCGCGGACGCCGGCCGCGGCTTCGCTGTAGCCTGTGGCGAGCAGGATCGGCAGGTCGGGGCGGATCTGGCGCAAACGATGGGCGAGGGTGAGCCCGTCCATCTTGCCGGGCATCACGATGTCGGAGAAGACGAAGTCGACGCCGTTGTGCTCGAGTTCGCGCAGTGCGGACTCGGCGTCGGGAACGCGGCGAACATGGTAGCCGAGCTGTTCCAGAAGGCCGATGCTGACAATGGCGACTTCCGGATTGTCCTCGACCAGCAGCACCGTGCCGCTGCCGCGGAGCGACCGTGCTTCCGTTGCCTCGCGCACCGGCGCATCCTCTCCGCGCGGCAGCAGAATGGTGAAGGTCGTGCCCTTGCCGAGCTCGCTTGCGACCCTCACGGTGCCGCCGGCCTGATGCGCGAAGCCATGCACCTGCGACAGGCCGAGACCCGTGCCTTTGCCGATCGGCTTGGTCGTGAAGAACGGCTCGAAAATCTTGTCGACGACGTCGGAGGGGATACCAAGCCCGGTGTCGGCGATGTCGATCGCGACGAACTCGCCAGTCAGCAGCGTCTCGTTCAGCACGACGTTGCGTGCGCTGATCGTCACCGTGCCGCCATCGGGCATCGCATCGCGGGCGTTGATGACGAGATTGAGCAGGGCCGTCTCGAGTTCGGAAGCGTCGGTCGTGATCGGCCAGACATCGCGATCGATGTCGAAGGCGAGGCGCACGGAGCTGCCGACGCCGGCTTCAAGCACCTCGCGGATCGAAGCGATACGCTCAGCGAAATCGATCGCCTGAGGATTGACGCTCTGCCGCCGCGCGAAGGTCAGGAGCTGCCCCGTCAGCGCCGCGCCGCGCTTGGTCGCGGTTTCGATCGCGGAAATCGCGCGCTGGAGCTTGGCGTCGTCGATCGCGCCCCTCTTTAGGATGTGGAGGCTGCCGCTGATGATCATCAGGAGGTTGTTAAAGTCGTGGGCGACCCCGCCCGTGAGCTGGCCGAGCGCGTCGAATTTCTGGGACTCGGCGAGTTGCTTCTGCATCGCTTCGAGCTTGAGCTGCGTGTCGCGCCGCTCGGTGATATCGCGCGTGATCTTGGCAAAGCCGATGAGCTGGCCGTGCTCGAAGATCGGGTCGATCACGACGCTTGCCCAGAAGAAGGTGCCGTCCTTGCGGACGCGCCAGCCTTCCTCCTCGTAGCGGCCCTTGTCCCGGGCAATGCCAAGCGCCCGGGCGGGCTTGCCGTTGGCCCGGTCCACCTCGGTGTAGAAGCGCGAAAAGTGCTGGCCGACGATCTCTGCGGAGGAATAGCCCTTGATGCGCTCGCCGCCGCTATTCCAGCTGGTGATGATGCCGGCGGGGTCGAGCATGTAGAGGGCGTAGTCGGCAACCCCTTCAACCAACAGCCGGAAACTGCGTTCACTTTCGAACAAGTCTCTCTGTTGACTAGACTTTTGAACCATTCCGAACCCCGCCTGGACCGGAGCAAACGCTCGAAGGTCCCGTTGGTTCCGCCGGATGAAGGATTCTTAGGCAACCAAGCTGGACGGTATACAGGGCCGGAGGCAGAATGCAGGAACGGCTTGACAGACGGTCATCTTCGTCAAACGCAAAGTTCACCGAGGAGCTCGGCCGCCGCCTGCACCGGCCCGCGGGGTTCCGCATTCCCGGCGGTCTGCTGCGCCGGATAGGTGGCGGCTTCGCCGATAAGCTGTTGCTCGTCGGTCAGCGCGTGCTGCCGAACAATGCGCTGAGCCGTGGCTTTGTGTTCCGCCACGAGACGCTGCGCAGCGCGTTCGAGGCGATCTTGTGAGATTTCAGGTGGCGGCTACACTTCGAAACGTCGCCGCCACCGCGCGCAGCGCCGCAAGCTTGGCCGGATCGCTAACCTTCGAATGCAGCATCACCTTGGAGCTACCGAGCTTTGGCAGCTTGTGCGCAGGCCCGATGTCGACCAACCCGGGCGGTGCGATCCGCCAGGCCAGCGGCGCGATCGCAAGTCCGGCGCGCGCGGCTGCGACCACCGCCGTGACGCCGCCGCCAACAAAGCGCTCGCGCCAGGTGATGCCGGCTTTGTCGAGCGCGCGCACGGCAATGGCGCGGACGCCGCAGGGCGGGGCGAGCGTCGCGAGCGGCAGTGCTTCGCCCTTGGGCAGTGTGAAGCGTCGCGACGCGAACCAGCCGAACTCGTCCTCGGTCAGCTTCTCGCCGCCGCGCCGACTGCCTTCCTGGCGGACGATCACTGCATCCAGCTCGCCCGCGTCGTAGGCATCCTGCATCTCGCGCGAGAAGCCGATGGTGACGGCGAGGGTGAGATTTGCCGAAATCGCGTGCAGGCGTTCGAGCAGCGGCACCAGTTCGGGGCCAGCGGCGTGGTCGGAAATGCCGAGCGAAAGCGATTGCGCGGCCGGTATCTCACCAGATAGCGCGCGATCATGCGCCGCGATCAGCGCACGGGCGCGATCGAGGAACGCTGCACCTTCGGTGGTGAGCCGGACCGCGCGCGGCGAGCGTTCGACGAGGCGTTTGCCCAGCAGCATCTCCAGCCGTTGCAGCTTGAGGCTGACGGCGGCCTGCGTCGTGCCAAGCACCTCGGCGGCACGGGTAAAGCTCTGGAGGTCGGCGACCAGCAGGAAGGCCTGGACGGTGGCGATATCGAGTGTGGCTGTCATTACGTATCGTTATCACTGCTATCTACATAGATAAGATACCAAAATGACGGTGGGAGGTCTAGCTTCTGCTCAACGCCGCACGAACCCCGCGCGACATTCTGAGGAGAACGACAATGCCCCTGATCACTGTGTCCTACACCACGCCTCGCCAGCCGCCGTCGCTGAAGGCCGACATCGCCAACGCCGTGTCCGAACTCACCGCCAGGATTCTGCACAAGGATCCCAAGGTCACCGCCATCATCGTGAAATCGGTCGACGCCGGCGACTGGTTCGCCGGCGGCCGGTCGCTCGCCGAGCAAAAGCTCGCGAGCTACTGGATCGACATCCATGTCA
Organism: Bradyrhizobium diazoefficiens; assembly: GCF_016612535.1. NCBI lineage: Bacteria > Pseudomonadati > Pseudomonadota > Alphaproteobacteria > Hyphomicrobiales > Nitrobacteraceae > Bradyrhizobium > Bradyrhizobium diazoefficiens. The sequence goes on along the minus strand of NZ_JAENXS010000005.1, from coordinate 78,965 downwards.
CCGAGGGCACCAACACCAAGGACGAGAAGGCGGCCTATCTCGCTGCCATGTTCAAGCGCATGGCCGAGATTTTGGGCCCGCTGCATCCCGAGACCTATCTGCATGTCGACGAGGTCAAGGGCGATGCCTATGGCTTCGGCGGCCTGACCCAGGAACGGCGCTACATCGCCGGAAAGCTCGAGGTGTCGCTAGCTGCGGCGTGAGACTGCGGGCCGCGGGTGAGCAATCTCACCCGCGGCTTGACCACGTTGCAGCACGGATTGTCAGCCTGCCGCGCGGAACTGAACCTCGGACTTGTTCAGGAAGCACGTCTTGTCGAACAGCTTCAGGTCCAATGGGTTCGGCAATCGGACATCGTCGAGATCGGGGCAGGGCTTGACGGAGGGATCATACGACCGATCAATTTGCGAGATGAAGACGACGATCAGTCCCTTGTCGCGCGCGAACGACTTCAGCGCGCGCACTTGAATGGTCAAATCGGGGTTCTCGCGCCGCTGGTCGAGCAGTTGCAGATAGTCGATCACCACGACCGTGCCGCGAGGGGACGCGGCCATCTGCTTGACGACGTAATCGGCGCTGATCGCGTCGGAGCAGTCGACCTCGAACATATCGGCGACTCGCGCCGGGTCCACGCCGGTCGCCCGCAAGCGGTCCAGCACGTCTCTCTCGGTGTATTCAAGCGAGAAGAACGCGGCACGATGGCCCGACTTCATCGCCTCCACGGCGAGTTCGAGGCTCATCAAAGTCTTGCCCTGACCGGGGCGTGCCCCGACCAGCACCACGTCGCCCGGCTTGAATTGCGGGAACAGCTTATTGGCTGGCGTCAGTGCGGCGGCTTTCGCTGCGAGCATGCTCCAGGCGGAAAAGCCTTCGGCCGTGGCGACGCGGTCCAGTGCGTCGTGGAGCGGGATGCCTTCCTCGCGGGACAGGCGTTTTGCTTTACGCTTCAGATGATAGATGGGTGCAGACAGTCTCATCGTGAGAACCTCCCATTGCGAGCATGATCGCAACCCCTCCTTATGCTTGGCGCTCGAACAGTCGGTCCGATGATCTCATCGCCCGGCATGAGGTCTGCTTTCCCGGCGGAGGGGGGAGGCGTGGGCGGCACCGGAAACAAACGTAGCCGATTCCACAACGGCAGAGAACAAGCGCGGTCAGCTTTCCAACAGCCTAAGCCGCCGCTTCCGGCACCAGTGCTTTGGTCGGCCCGAACAGCTCCTCAAACGCCTGTCGGAGCGCGATGTCGACATCGGCCATAGTGACGAGCTGGCCGAGGTCCACCAGCGAAGTGACTCCGTATCGGGAGTCGGCGACGCCGCAGGGCACGATGCCGGCGAAATGCGAAAGCTCCGGCTCGACGTTGATGGCGATTCCGTGGAACGAGACCCACCGCTTCAGCCTGACGCCGATCGCCGCGATCTTGTCCTCGTGCCCCTCGCCCTTGTCCGGGCGCTTCACCCAGACGCCGACCCGGTCCTCGCGCCGCTCGCCGCGGATGTTGAAGGCGGCGAGCGTCTTCAGAATCAGTTCCTCGAGGCTTGCGACATAGGCCCGCACGTCCGGGCGGCGGCGCTTGAGGTCGAGCATGATGTAGGCCACCCGCTGTCCGGGGCCGTGATAGGTGAGCTGTCCGCCGCGCCCGGTGGCAAAGGTCGGGAATCGGGGATCGAGCAGGTCGGAATCCTTGCCCGAGGTGCCGGAAGTGTACAGCGGAGGATGTTCGAGCAGCCACACGAGCTCCGGGGCCTCGCCTGCCGCGATCGCGGCGACGCGGGCCTCCATGGCGGTGATGGCTCCCGGATAAGGCACCGGCGCGTCCGAAATCCGCCATTCGACCGGCTCGCCGCCAGGGGCGGAAAACGACGTCAAATCGAGGTCTTGACGCCGATCTTGGCGGAGGTTTTGCGGTGAATTAACCATTGCCTAACCATAACGTGGTGATGATCGTCGGCGCAAATGCCAAGTCCTTTGGCGCGAGTCTCTAGTTGCGGTGGTGCTGACAGTGCCTACTCTCGATAAAGTCACCGTGGATCTCATGGTCGTCCTCGGGACGACCACCATGCCGATCCATCAAGTATTACGTCTTTCCCGCGGCGCCATCATCGAGCTGGACGCAACCGAGGCCGACGAGGTCAAGGTTCTCGCCAACAATCTGCCGGTGGCCTCCGGCGTGGTGCTGGTCGACCGCAACCGGATCGCCGTCGAGGTCAAGCAGATGCTGCCGCGCACGGCAGGCACGCGGTAGCGGCCTGGGCACGGGGCAGAGGCCTGGGCACGGGGCAGAGGCCGATCCCGGGGGAGCGGGCCGGAACTTTCCTGTCAAGCTTGTGGAATTCGGGGCCATTGCAGGCTTGTACCCCTCTGATGGATTTGTTAGATCGGCGCCGTTGATCCGGCCGGCCTCCTAGGCCTCAAGCCGGCATCCCCAAAAGCGCTCGTGGCGGAATTGGTAGACGCGCTGCCTTGAGGTGGCAGTGAGTAAAATCGTGGGGGTTCGAGTCCCTCCGAGCGCACCACAAACCCACATTTCACATTGAAATAATTAGACTTTTTCTCGGACGTTACCCGGAAAGTTACCACTCCGTTCCGGTGTGGCGTTCGCGCGCTGTTCACCTGCGGCGTTGCCAGGTCGTCGTCCAGTGACTGGCCCTGATCGAAGGTGACGATCTTCTCCATCCCGCTGATCCCGAGCCTCTCTCGATTCGCCTGCGCGATGTAGTGTGCGGGCATTTTGGGGGCGGTCCAGCCGAACATGGCCATCATCTGACTCTCAGTGCAGTCGGCGTAAGCGGCGAGTTCAGCCCAGGCCTTTCGAACGCCATGGCAGCTCTTCTTCGGTTCGTTGACGCCCGCGAGAACCGCATATTTTTTGAACTTGGCCGCCCACGCCTTCTTGTTCATCGGCAGGACACGGCCGCGGACGACCTTGCCGGTGAATACCTCAGCGCCGGTGATGTTCGCCGCGCGAGCCGCCCTCAGGCTCGCAGCGAACTCCGGATGGACAGGCACCGTGACGGTTGTATTGCCCTGACTTTTCTCAGCGGCAATCTGCACAGCCATCTTTCGCACGATCTGGCGCAGGTGGGGCGGCCCGAAACGGTGGGCATCTCCAAGCCGCAGGAACGTGTAGTGCAGGATGTCGAACATCAGCCGTGCTTCGGTACCCAACGGCCACTTCGCCCGATAGCGGGCCATGTCGTCCTCGGTCCAGGGCACAAAACCGCCGGTCTCACGGCTCGCCTTTGCCTTGCCGGACTTTAGTCCGATCGTTGGATCGTCGTCTTCGTCGATATGCCTCTCGTCGATCATCCAACGGATCATGCCCCGAACCGCCGATAGCAAATTGCCCGCCTGCGATGGGGTACGCGCCTTCATCTCCGCTTTGATCACCTTGCGCGTCAGCACCGCAAACGGCTTCTCGCCATTCTCGGGTAGCAGTGACTCGATTAGTCCGATGCGCTGGAGCCGCGTGGACTCCGCAAGCCCCTCGTGACCGATACTGAGGTTGCCGAGCCAGTGATCACTTTGCTTGTAGCCGTTCCAGTACCAGCGCAGCGTACCAGCGCGTGCCGGTGTCTCCGGCAGAGCAGGGCGCGCCTCGTTGCGCTGCTTCTGTGCGTTGATGAAATCGCCGTCGTTGCCGTACAGCGCGATCTGGCCGGCAACCGCGGCATCAACTTCGGCGCCGAACTCACTAGTGCCGTACTCGGCCTTGATCCGGATCTTCGGCAGCTTGTTTCGCAATTGCACGTAGTACCGCACTTGACCACGTTGGCTTACGTCGACATGCAAATAGCGACGTTCCGGCTGGTCCGGTTTCGCTATGCCTTTGCCACGACGCATGCGAATGACTCCCCCCAACGCTGTAACGCCTGCTTCATAGGCAGCGTCGAACGCTGACGTTCCGTATTCCTCCGCAATCCCGATCCTTCGGCCTTTGCTGCTGACTTTCACGTACCAGCGCAGCGAACCGGACTCGGAATAGTTAAAGTAAAGGTACATGCGCCGATCCCCGGGAGCGCGGGGGTCGCGTTTTTCCGTTCCAAGGATTGCTGTCTCCGTCGACCAATGCCCGGAGTCTAGCGACGCGATGACTCCGCATCAATTGCATAAGGTGTCTTTCACCCGCTTTCGGTGCGTTTCAGGTAACGCTCCAACGCCTCCGATGGAACCCATATTTCGTCGACACCTGCAGTGGGTTTGGTTGGAGGGGCGCTCGACGTCAGCGCAATCCGAATAACACCGTCTGCATCGACGCTGACCGCGCTCGCGCCGGCTTCCTTGGCGGCTCGGATCGCGCGAGCTAGGTCGGCTTGTGTAACCTTTGCCGGACGCCGCGGCATGACGTTTTCTCCAAACTGAAAATTTAGCGCGTTCAAGGCGCGCGCTTCCTCGCCGATCATTCTCAGTGCAAAACACAGTGCGTTGGCATCAGCTTCTGCGTTGGCGACTGCGAAATCGATAGCAATGACTCAGGAGATAGCGCCGCGTTAATTTATTTGACCACCGCGTTCGGCACTCAACCTAGTGAAGGTAGATAAAGCTTGGAGTATTGTGAGACAGTGGAGAGAGCCAAAAATCATCGTGAGCTAGCGAAGTCGAAGAAGAAGATGGCGATCATTTTCTCTTGATCGGCTTGGCTGCGACAGCTCTGCAGTTTCTCAAGGATTTCTTTAGCGCTTCCAATGCTGCGGCCTCGAGGCGGTGCGCGCTCGATCCTGGAACGGCACACTGGCTCACGTGATGGACTGGAGGCGGGAAGAGGGACGTCAACGATCCGGTCCATCAGATCACGCATATCGGCGGCTTCCCGTTCGCCCATAGTGTCTTCAAAGGCTGTCTGCGCGCGTCGCCATGCGGCCAGCGCGCAGGCATCCGTCTTATGTCCCTGCTTTGTGACGCTGACGATGCGCTCCCGGCGGTCATTCTCGCCGACCGAAATCTCAACGAAACTGTCGCGCACGAGCGGCCTCAGGTTATACCCCGTGGTCGCACGATCCGTCGACATCAGCTTGGGGAGCCGCGCCATGGTCATCGGCCCCAAGGTCAAGAGATAACTCAGCGGACTGCCGATTTGAGGCCGGTCGAGACCGATGGCCCCCAGCAGGCACTGGCTCCCGGAGCAGGCGCTGAACTGGTCTGGACCGCCTGTCGTGCACGTTCGCCCGACGTCCTTCCTGGACACGTTCTTCCTTCGGCTCGTGATCGCTCGCGTCCCGCTTTCGCAGCGGGCCAGGACCAGACAGGTTCAATAATAGAATTAAGATGATGCGGGCGGCGCAACCTGCTTCTCCGACGCGGCGTTCCCGGCTGAAGATGCTCTGCCCTAGTGATTTTCGCGCCCCAAGCCAAACATGCCACTTCTCATCGAACCCGTCGGCTCGGTGGCGCCGTCAACGAACGACCATCTAATCGCTTGACTAGTTCTAAAAAAGAACGGTAGCTTTTCGCTGCAAGACGGCCGAGCTCAACGGCCGCAGGGCTCACCGCGCCGGCCAATCAGATTTGGGCGGCGAGGCGCGCAGTTCGCACGGCACGGTGCTGGGCGAGCAGCCGGGCGACGCAACAAAACACAACGACGTGCCCGGATGGGTGCGCATCAGGGAGGACGAGCCATGTTGGCGAAATGGAAGAGTCTTGCGGCTCTGGCTTTGCTTTTGAGCAGTCCGGCGTTCGCAGCCGACGAGCAAGGAGTGACCGCGACCGAGATCAAGATCGGCGGGGTATATCCATTCAGCGGACCTGCGTCCTCGATCGGTCTCGTAGGCAAGGGCCTTATCGCCTACATTCAATCGATAAATGACCGCGGTGGTATCAACGGCCGCAAGATTAACTACATCGCCTATGACGACGCCTACAGTCCTCCGAAAGCGGTGGAGCACGTCCGCAAGCTCGTCGAGAGCGATGAAGTGGCGTTCATGTTCGGCCAGCTCGGCACGCCCGGCCTTTCGGCCACGGCAAAATACCTGCGGGCGAAAGGGGTGCCCAGCATCGCCATCATCAGCGGTTCGTCGAAGTTCACTGACGTCGCGAGCTACCCGCTGACGACGACGGGCCTCGTCAGCTACGACACTGAAGGAAAGATCTACGCCAAGTATTTGACCAAGGCGCTGCCGAACGCAAAGTACGCGATCCTTTATCAGAACGACGATCTCGGCAAAGACTACGTCAATGCCTTCAAAGCGTTTCTCGGCAAGGACTACGATCGAAAGGTCGTCAGCGCGTCCTATGAGGTCACGGAGCCGACCGTCGATTCGCAGATCACAACTCTGAAAAGCTCCGGTGCCGAGGCCCTGATGATCGCGGGAACGCCGAAATTCGCCGCGCAGGCGATCCGGCAAGCTTCTGTGATCGGCTGGAAGGCGACGGTGATCATCAACTTTCCGTCCGGTTCGGTCGGCGGCACGCTCGCGCCGGCTGGCCTCGAGAAATCAGTGGGCGTGATCGTCGGGACCATCAACAAGGACGTCGTGGATCCGACCTGGAAGGACGATCCCGCCATGCAGACCTATCGGGCGTTTCTCGACAAGTACCTGCCCGGCGTCGATATCACCAACGGCAGCTATCTCACCGGCTATCAGCAAGGCATCCTGCTCGAGCAGATCCTGAAACAATGCAGCAATGATCTGTCGCGCAAGAACGTTCTGGCACAGGCCAAGAACCTCAGGGATTTCGTCGTCCCGACCGCGTTGCCCGGGATCAGGGTGAACACCAGCGAAACCGAGAACATGATCTGGACGCAGATGCGGCTGCAGCGGTGGACCGGCTCGACCTGGGAAGCCTTCAGCGAGGTGTTGGACGCCAGGTCCGAGTGAGTTCGTGACAGCCAGAGGAGCGGACGCGGCGCGAGCTGCGTCCGTGCTTGCTCTGTGTCGGCGAGCCGCCCAGGGGCACCACAGGAATGCACCGCGTGCGGCCTTCAGCAATTCGGGAGATCATTTTCGATGTCGACGACGGCACTGACGTTTGCACCACGAGAGGTTTCCATCGAGCGCCGGGCAGACGGCACGCTCATCTTGAGTTCGCCTCTCGCGTGGGAACCGTGCGATTGGCGCATCACGGATTTTCTGCCACGCTGGGCCGAAGCCGTCCCGGACCGGATTTTCCTCGCGCAGCGCAACGCGAAGGGCGAATGGGACGAGATCACCTATGGAGATGCGTGGACGCAGGTTCAGGCGGTCGGCCAAAGCCTGATCGACATGGGCGCAAAGCCGGCCGACAAGCTCGCGGTCCTGTCGGGAAACTCCATCGAGAACGCGGTGATCTCGTTTGCGGCGATGTCGATCGGGGTCGTTCTGGCGCCGATCTCGCCAAACTACACGCTGATGCCCGGCGGACTGGCACGGCTCAAGGACATCGCCCAAGTGCTGCGCCCGAGTTTCGTGTTCGTCCAGAGCGGTCGCGACTTTTCCGCCGGTCGCGCCATTCCCGAACTGGCCGCCGCGACCTGGACCAGCGTCGATGGTGCGCCGGACACGGTGCCTTTCAAGGTTCTGACCGATCGGACCGGGAGCGAGGGATTCGCGCGCGCCTCGCGCGAGGTGCCTTGCGACGCAGTCGCCAAGATCCTCTTCACTTCCGGCTCGACCGGCTTTCCCAAAGGGGTGCTCAATACCCACCGGATGATGGCAAGCTCCCTGCAAATGGGGAGCCTGCTCGTATCACCTCCGGCTGCCCCGGTGCAGGTTGAATGGCTGCCCTGGCACCATACGATGGGCAGCAACGTCATCCTTCACGGCATTCTGAAGAATGGCGGAACGCTCTATATCGACAACGGCCGGCCGTTGCCGCAGCTCTTTCACAAGACCATTGCCAATCTCAGGGAGATTTCGCCGACCGCGATGTTCAACGTGCCTGCGGGCTACAATCTCTTATGCGACGCGGTCGAGAAGGACCACGACCTCGGGGCCAGCGTGTTCAAGCGGATGGATCGTTTGAGCTACGCCGGCGCTGCAATTTCGCAAGGCACGCTTGAAAAACTCTACCGGCTGACATCGTCGATCACGGGCCGGTCAATTCCTGTCATGTCAGGCTACGGCACGACCGAAACCGCCCCGACGATCAGTACGACCCACTGGGCTACGGATCAGCCGGGGGAGATTGGCCTTCCCGCGCCGGGACTTCAGCTCAAGCTGATTCCCGTCACCGATACTTACGAGGTCAGGGTCAAGGGACCCAACGTCACGCCCGGTTATCTCGGCCAACCGGAGTTGACGGAAAAGGCTTTCGATGAAGAGGGCTTCTATCGCATCGGCGATACCGTCTCGTTTCTGGACCCGCAGAAGCCGGAGCGGGGTCTTCGCTTTACCGGCAGAATCTCCGAGAATTTCAAGCTCTCGAACGGCACCTGGGTGGCGATCGGCAATATGCGCGCGGCAATCCTGGCCGCGACCCGCGGCGTCCTGCTCGATATCGTCGTTGCGGGCGAAAACCGCGAGGCGTGCGCGCTGCTCTGCTGGCTGAATCCGAGCGAGGCGGCAAGAATCTCGAGCGGCCAAGCCGGCGATTTGACCTGCGATCCTGGCGTGATTCAGTTCCTGAAGGATCGTTTTCAGGAGTATAACGAGACGGTCGGGAGCAGCGAAAGGATCTGTTCGTTCTCGCTGCTGAAGGATCCGCCATCAATGGCCGCGGGAGAAATCACCGACAAGGCCTATGTCAACCAACGTGCCGTGCTGAAAGTTCGCTCCGAACAGGTTGAGCGCCTCTACGCCAACGAACCGTGCCGCGATGTGGTCTTGGTGTGACGGCGAGTTCAGCGTTACTTGCGGCATGCCGGCGCTGCCGTCTCAAGCGGCGCGTGAGCGTGCCTTTGTCTTCCTGCTCTCCGGCGTCTTTCCGGTCTCCGGCGCGCTTTTCTCAATCAGGCCGCCGCGGGCACCCGGCCCCGGGTGAGTGTGAACCTCCTTGGCCGACAGCGGCTCGCCGCATTCGGAGCACACCATGACCGGATCGAAGTCCTTTCCGCATTTGCGGTGCTGGTGCAGCAAGGGGCGGCCGCGCTCGTCGACCATATGAGTATCACCCCAATGCACGATCGCCATCATGATCGGATAGAGGTCGAGGCCCTTCTGAGTCAGGATATATTCGTGGCGCTTGGGCGATTCCTGGTACGGAATGCGGCGCAGGATGCCCTGCCGAACCAGTTTTTTCAGCCGCTCGGCGAGCAAGTGCCGTGTGATTCCCAGCGCCGACTGGAATCCCTCGAAGCGGCGCGTGCGCAGGAAGCACTCACGCAAGATCAGGAGCGTCCAGCGATCGCCGATCACGCCGATGGTCCGGGCCATCGAGCACGGCTCTTCCTCGAGTTCTTTCCACTTCATCCACACACTCCAGTCGTGCCGGCATGGGCCGTTTCGAATCGCCACAGAGGCCAGCGCCGTCTCTTGCATTCTAGATAGGTACTAAATTCCAAACAATACCCCTCGGGACAACGGAAACCAGCGGAGTACAGACATATTTGACAGTTCTATTTTAGAACTATACGCTAGAGGAAAATGGGTCGCTGGCGAGTGGATCGCGAGGGACCGCCATACGATCTCCGGGAGAAGCCGCGATGACCTTGAAGGTTGAATTCCAATTCGATTTCGGTAGTCCGAACGCCTACCTGGCCGAAACGGCCATTCCGGGCATTGAGCAGCGCAGCGGCGTGAAGTTCACCTACGTCCCGGTCCTGCTGGGCGGAATTTACAAAGCGACCGGCAACATGTCGCCGTTCGATTCTCTTCGCGGGATCAAGAACAAGCCGGAATATCAGGCGCTGGAGACCCAGCGCTTCATCCGACGCCACAACATCACGAAATTTCACCAGAATCCCTTCTTTCCGGTCAACACCTTGATGCTGATGCGCGGCGCTGTCGCCGCCCAGTTCGAGGGCACGTTCGAGCCCTATTTTCGCGCCGCCTATCATCATATGTGGGAAGAGCCGAAAAAGATGGACGACCTCGAAATCTTTCGCAGCGCGTTTATCTCCTCGGGCATCGATGTCGACCGGCTGATGGCGCGCGCACAGCAGGATGACGTCAAGAAACGGCTGATCGATCTGACCAACGATGCCGTCAGCCGGGGAGCATTCGGCTCTCCGACGTTCTTCGTTGGCAAGGAGATGTTCTTCGGCAAGGACCAGCTCCGCGACGTCGAGGAGTCCATCGTCGAGCAAACCAGACAGCCCGTTCCCAAGTCGGCCTGACGAGCGCCGATCGTCCGGCGACTGGCGAAAGACGCTCGCGGTTCGAGAACAAAAGCAAAATCAGGGAGAATGCCCATGCCCGGTCCACTTCACGGCGTTCGGGTGCTCGATTTGACCGGCGTTGTGTCGGGTCCATTCGCGACCATGTTTCTGGCGGATCAGGGCGCCGACGTGCTGAAAATCGAGCCGATCGGCGGCGACATTACCCGCCGCAGCCGTGCCACCATCGACAAGGAAGGCGAGTTCTCCGCGCTGTTCATCTCCTCGAATCGAGGAAAGCGCTCGCTGTCGATCGACGTCAAGAGTGCGGCGGGGCGCGAGGTGCTCACCCGGCTGGTCGCGCAGGCCGATGTCCTGGTGCAGAATTTCCGGCCAGGGACCATGGAACGTCTTGGTCTCGGCGTTCAGGAGCTGCGCCAGCTCCATCCGCGCCTGATCTACGTCTCGATCAGCGGCGTCGGCGATACCGGTCCATATGTCAAGAAGCGCGTCTATGATCCGATCGTTCAGGGACTCTCCGGCTTCGCCGACATCCAGTCGCAGCCGGTGACGAACCGGCCACAGATGATCCGCACCATCGTCTGCGACAAGACCACCGCGGTGTTCACCGCGCAGGCGGTGGCGGCGGCACTGTATGCACGCGAGAAGACGGGGCAGGGCGATCATATCCAGGTGGCGATGCTGGATGCGATGATCTCCTATCTGTGGCCGGAAGGGATGATGCAATACACCGTGGTCGGCGCCGAGGCGGCCGCCGCCGATCCGAACGACCGGCCGGATCTCGTGTTCAAGACCAGCGACGGCTATATCACCGCGGGCACCATCTCCGATTCCGAATGGCAGGGTTTTTGCCGCGCTTGCGGCGATCCCGAACTTGCCAAGGATCTCCGCTTCGCAACGCCGGCGACGCGTTCGGTCAATGCCACCGCGCGGATCAACAAGATGGCGGAATATATCAGCCAGCATACGACGGCCGAGTGGCTGGAGCGCCTGGACGCCGCAGATGTGCCTTGCGCGCCGATCCTGCGGCGGGGCGAGATCATCCACAATGAACAGGTCGTCGCGCGCGGCCTCATCACCGAATTCGACCAGCCGAAGGTCGGCCGGGTGCGGCAGCCCAAGCCGGCAGCCCGGTTCGATGTCAACCAGGCCGCGATTGGCGGGCCCGCGCCCCGGGTCGGCGAGCACTCGCGCGAGGTGCTGCGCGATCTCGGCTATGACGATGCCGCCATCGACAAGATGATTGCCGAGCGCGCCGTGCGCGTGGCCGTTTAATCAACGGCCCTCGTCGGCGGCCGGCGGCTCTTCAGGCCTTTGCCGGCGCCGCCGCAATGGGAGCGACCGGAGCATTTGCTGCGACCGCTCGCTGATAGGCCCCCCGCTGCTGAATACGTTCGAGGTAGGGCCGCGCATTGTCGCAAATGCCGACGCCGTAAGCGATGGCCCAGTCGAGGCACGTTGTCAGGAGGATATCCGCGCTGCTGAAGCGCTCGCCCATGAGAAACGGCCGGCCGTCAGCCAAGGCGACTTCGACGTGGCGCAGCTGCCCGCGGAAATAGTCTGCGGCTTGAGCGACGACCTCAGGCGCAACGCCATAGATGTGTCCCAGTGCGTCCGCCCGGTGACGGCGCATGACATACAGGCTCGTCGAATCGAGTTCAGCCACGATAAAAAAGCACCATTCGAGCCATGCGGCATAGTCACGGGCGGCGTCCGGAATCAGCGAGCGTTCCGGCGTGGAATACATCCGCGACAGATAGGCGACGATCGCGGCGCTTTCCCCGATGCAGAAGTCGCCGTCCTGCAACAGCGGAATCTTCTGGCGGGGATTGAGCCTGGTATATTCGGCCGTCTTGGTCTCGCCTGTGCGCGGCCCAATGGGCTTGGCCTTATAGGATAAGCCAAGCTCGTGCATCGCCCAGTGCGCACGGATGGTGCGGCTGGTGCCGGCGCCCCACAGCGTGAGATCGGGTGTCGGGCTCATCACCATTTCTCCACCGACGGGCGAAGATCGAGTTCATGGGTCCAGCCGTCGCGGCACTGCTGGTGCGCGAACCAATAGGCGTCTGCGATTGAGGAGGTCTTGGTCAGGCTGTCCGGCGGGATCTCGCTCGCCTCGATCCCCTTTGCCGCCTTCATGCGCTGATGGATCGCGTCGCTATCGACGCCGGCGTCGATGATGAGATGGACGACGTGGATATTCTTTGGCCCAAGCTCGCGCGCCATGGCCTGGGCCACCGCGCGAAGTCCGAATTTCGCCGAGGAAAACGCGGCAAAGCCCTTGCCGCCGCGAATGCTGGCCGTCGCGCCAGTAAAGAAGATGGTGCCGCGCCCGCGCGGCAGCATGACCCGCGCGGCTTCGCGGCCCACGAGGAAGCCGGCATAGCAGGCAAGCTCCCAGGCCTTGAAGAACAACTTCTCCGTGGTGTCCAGGAGGGGCTTGTTGACGTTGGACCCGGCATTGAAAAGGCAGACCTCGATCGGTCCGATATTGCTGTCGATGTCCGAAAAGAGCTTCTGGACCTCGGCCTCTTGACGCGCATCGACACTGAAGGCGTGGATTCGACAGCCGGCGTCAGTCAGTTCATCCACAAGCCCCTGCGATTTGGCGGCGTCGCGCCGGCAGATGCAAACCGTATAGCCGCCCTTCGCAAAGCGCCGCGCGACGGCTGCGCCGATCGCATCGCCTGCGCCCACCAGGATTGCCACGCCGCGGCTCTCGACCATGCGTTTTCCTCAAGTACGTTCTTATTTAGAACGTATTGGTAATTGCTCTCTGCAGCTTTGTAAAGAACGGTCGAAAGGGCAACTTAGCTGCCGCTTTCTCGCGCCAAAGCCGAAAGCGACAAATTTAGCGGTTGACGAGTTCTAAAAAAGAACGTTAGATCGGACCCATGAATGCGCTGCGGCAAAGGACATGGGCTCATATCCGGGAGGTTGGCAATGGCGACCTTTACAAGCGCGACCGATATAGCAGGCGGCCATATGCTCACGACCGGCGAACGCCGCATTGGGCCAGGCGCTCCGGGCTCGGCGGAATAGCTCAACAGATCCAACCCAACCGGGAGACGAGCCTTGCAAAAGAGAAACGCAACCGCGGCCGTGATCGGCGCCGGCGATTTCATCGGCGGCGAGATCGCCAAAAAATTTGCGGCAGAGGGATTCACGGTCTTCGCCGGCCGCCGTAACGGCGAAAAGCTGGCCCCGCTCGTGAGGGATGTCGAGGCTGCCGGCGGAGAAATCCACGCCCGTTCTCTCGACGCTCGTAATGAAGACGAAATCATCTCCTTCCTGAACGATGCGGACAGGCACGCGCCGCTGGAGGTCTGCATCTTCAACATCGGGGCGAACGTCAACTTCCCGATCCTGGAAACCACAGAACGCGTTTTCCGCAAGGTCTGGGAAATGGCCTGCTATTCCGGCTTTCTGGCCGGTCGCGAGGCAGCCCGCCTCATGCTGCCGCGCGGGGGCGGCAACATCTTCTTTACGGGGGCGACCGCCTCGCTCCGGGGCGGCAGCGGTTATGCAGCTTTCGCAAGCGCCAAGTTTGGCCTTCGCGCGGTCGCGCAAGCAATGGCACGCGAGCTTGGCCCGAAAAATATTCACGTCGCGCATCTCATCATCGATTCTGGCGTGGATACCGAATGGGTTCGGCAGCGCCGGCTGGAGGCTCTCGGGCCGAACGCGCTGGATGATCCGGACGCCTTGATGCCGCCGTCCTCCGTTGCCGCATCCTATTGGCAGCTCTACCAGCAGCCGAAAAGCGCGTGGACGTTCGAGATGGAGATCCGTCCCTTCGGCGAGAAGTGGTAGCGGAGCCTGCCACGATGGAGCTCAAGCTTTCCCCCGAGGATGCCGCGTTCCGTGACGAGGTGCGCACTTTCATTGCGGAGAACTATCCGCCGGAGATGCGCGTTCCCAATCCGGAGACCGACCTGACCAAGGAGCAGTCGCTGCTCTGGCACCGGATTCTCTACAAGAAGGGTTGGATCGCGCCGCTCTGGCCCAAGGAGTATGGCGGCCCGGGCTGGTCCGTCACGCAGCGCTTCGTCTTCGAGCAGGAAACCTCTCGCGCCGGCACGCTGCCGCCGCTCGCCTTCAGCGTCACCATGGTTGGGCCGGTGATCTATACGTTCGGCAACGAGGCGCAGAAGAAGAAGTTTCTGCCGCGGATTCTGTCCGGCGAGGATTGGTGGTGCCAGGGCTATTCGGAGCCGGGCTCGGGCTCGGACCTCGCGACCGTCAGAACCAAGGCGGTGCGTGACGGCGACCACTACATCGTCAACGGTCACAAGACCTGGACCACGCTGGCGCAGCATGCGGACTGGATCTTCTGCCTCGTGCGCACCGATCCGTCCGCGAAGCCGCAATCCGGCATCTCCTTCCTGCTGATCGACATGAAGTCGCCCGGCGTCACCGTGCGGCCGATCATCACGATCGACGGCAGCCATGAGGTCAACGACGTCTTCCTCGAAAACGTCCGCGTGCCCGCCGAGAACCTGGTCGGCGAGGAGAACAAGGGCTGGACCTACGCTAAGTTCCTGCTCGGCAACGAGCGCACCAGCATGGCCGGCATCGGCCGGTCCACCCGTTACATCAACAAGCTGAAGCAAATCGTGAGGGCCGAGATACCGGCCGACGATCCCGCCCATCTCGAATTCCTGCGCGACATTGCCCGCATCGAGCTCGACGTGCTGGCGTTGGAGGCGACGGAGCTGCGCGTCGTCGCCCAAATGGCGCGGGGCATTGATCCAGGTCCGGCGGCTTCGCTGTTCAAGATCCGCGGTACCGAGATATTTCAGAATGTCACCGAGCTCACCCATCGCGCGATCGGCAATTACGGCCTTGCCATCCGCGAGCATCCGGTCAGCGCCAACCGCTTCATGCCCGGCCCCGACTACGGCCATACCGCGTCGGAGAAATATCTGAACGCGCGCAAGCTCAGCATCTACGGCGGATCCAACGAGATCCAGCGAAACATCATCGCCAAGGCCGTGCTCGGGCTCTAGCCACGGCGGATCGGGAGGATCGGATGGATATTCAGTTCACGGAAGAGCAGGAATTGCTGCGATCCAGCGTCCAGCGCCTGCTGCGCGACCAATACGATTTCGAGGCGCGCCGTAAGATCGTGGCAAGCGAGGAGGGCTTCAGCCGGAAGCAATGGGACGCTTTCGCCGAGCTTGGCTTGCTTGCCGCGCCGTTCTCTGAGAGCGCCGGCGGTCTCGGCGGCGGTCCGCTCTCGACCATGATCGTCATGCATGAGTTCGGCCGCCACCTCGTGGTCGAGCCGTTCATCGAGACGGTGGTGCTGGCCGGCGGATTGATCGAGCATGTGGGCACGCCGGAGCAGCAGAAAAGCTTCATCCCTGAAATCATCGAGGGCTCGAAGATCTGGACCCTGGCCTGGACAGAGAAGGCATCACGTTTCGATCTGGCCAATGTCACGACCCGGGCGCGGTGCGAGGGGAGCGACTACATCCTGACCGGCGCGAAGATCATGGTGATCGCCGCGCCCTGGGCGGACTATCTGATCGTCTCGGCGCGGACCTCGGGCGACGACCGGGAGCGCGGTGGCGTCAGTCTGTTCGTGGTCGATCGCCGCGCGACCGGCGTCGATCTCCAGAGCTTCAAGACCATCGACAGTCGCCGGGCCGCCGAAGTCAGCCTGCGCGACGTCCGCGGCCAATTGCTGGGCGCACAAGGCGAGGGCGTTGCCGCGCTGGAAGCGTGCCGAGACCGCGCCATCGGCGCACTCTGCGCGGAAGCCGTCGGCGCCATCGGTGAGCTGAACTCGGCGACCCTGGAATATTCGAAGACGCGCAAGCAGTTCGGCACCACCATCGGCTCCTTCCAGGTGCTGCAGCATCGGATGGTCGACATGTTCATCGCCCATCAGGAGGCGCTCTCCCTGATGCAGCATTTGAGCCTCAGCCTCAGCGGCGGCGATGCCAGCCTGTCGCGGCTCGCCTCCGGTGCCAAGTCGAAGATCGGCTATGCCGGCAAGTTCGTCGCCGATCAGGCGGTGCAGCTTCACGGCGGCATGGGAATGACCGAGGAGCTCAGCGTCGGGCACTATTTCAAGCGACTCTCCTCCATCAACATCCAGTTCGGCGATCCCGCGTTCCATGTGCTGCGTTACGCGCAGCTGGACACGGCCGCGTAAGCAGCGAGGCAGGCATGACGACTGAAGCAGTAATCGTTTCCACCGCGCGGACGGCTGTCGGCAAAGCCTACCGCGGCGCGCTCAACAATACCGACGGCCCGACCATGGCGGGGCACGTGATGGCCGAGGCGGTGAAGCGCGCCGGCGTCGCGCCTGATGAGGTGGAAGACGTAGTCATGGGTTGCGCGATGCAACAGGGCACCATGGTGATGAACGTGGCGCGCAAGGGCGCGATCCGCGCTGGCTTGCCGGTGACGGTCGCCGGCACCACCATCGACCGGCAATGCGCCTCCGGCCTCCAGGCCATCGCGGTGGCTGCACGCTCGGTGATGCTCGACGGTGTCGAGGTCGCGATCGGCGGCGGCATCGAGTCGATCAGCCTCGTGCAGAACGAGCATATGAACAAATTCCACGCCGTCGACGACGAACTGATGGCGATGAAGCCGGAAATGTACATGTCTATGCTCGATACCGCTGAGGTCGTCGCCGAGCGCTACAAGATCGGCCGCCACAAGCAGGACGAATACAGCCTCGAGTGCCAACGCCGCGTCGGCGCCGCGTTGCAGGCGGGCCGCTTCAACGAGGAGATCGTGCCGTTCACGACCAGGATGGCGCTGGTCAACAAGGACACCAAGGAGGTCACCTACGAGCAGGTGACGCTCGCAAAGGACGAAGGCCCACGTCCCGAAACCACGGCCGAAGGCCTCGCCAAGATCAAGCCGGTGTTCGAGGGCAAGACCATCAGCGCGGGCAATGCCAGTCAGCTCTCGGACGGTGCCTCGGCCTGCGTGATCATGAGCGACAAGATTGCAGCCAGGAAGGGCCTCAAACCGCTCGGCATCTTCCGCGGCTTCGTCGCCGCCGGCGTCGAGTCGGACGAGATGGGCGTGGGGCCGGTCGCCGCGATCCCGCGGCTGCTCAAGCGCCACAATCTGAAGATCGACGACATCGATCTCTGGGAGCTCAACGAGGCCTATGCGGTGCAGGTGATCTATTGCCGCGACAAGCTCGGCATCGATCCGGAGAAGCTCAACGTCAATGGCGGCTCGATCGCGATCGGCCACCCCTACGGCATGACTGGCTCGCGGCTCACCGGCCATCTGCTGATCGAGGGCCGGCGGCGCAAGGCGAAATACGGCGTGGTGACCATGTGCATCGGTGGCGGCATGGGCGCAGCCGGCCTGTTCGAAATCATCCACTGAGCGGCAACGCGGGGAGACCATTCGTGAAGACAGCGATCACTGAACTGCTCGGGATCGAGCACCCGATCATCCAGGGCGGAATGCACTATGTCGGCTTCGCGGAAATGGCCGCGGCCGTCTCCAATGCGGGCGGGCTCGGCTTGATCACGGGCCTGACGCAGAGAACGCCGGAGCTGCTGGCCAAGGAGATCGCGCGCTGCCGCGACATGACGGACAAGCCGTTCGGCGTGAACCTCACATTCCTGCCGACCTTCAGCGCACCGCCTTATCCGGAATACATCGCGGCGATCAGGGAAGGCGGCGTCAAAATCGTCGAAACCGCCGGGCGCAGCCCCGAACAGTACATGCCGGCCCTGAAGGCGGGCGGCATCAAGGTAATTCACAAGTGTACCTCTGTTCGGCACTCCCTGAAGGCCGAGCAGATCGGCTGCGATGCCGTCAGCGTCGACGGCTTCGAGTGCGGTGGCCATCCCGGCGAGGATGACATGCCGAACATGATCCTGTTGCCGCGCGCGGCCGAGGAACTGAAGATCCCGTTCGTTGCCTCGGGCGGCATGGCGGACGCGCGCAGCCTGGTTGCGGCCCTGGCGATGGGCGCTGCGGGCATGAACATGGGCACGCGCTTTATCGCCACCAAGGAAGCGCCGGTGCACGAGAACGTCAAGAAAGCGCTGGTCGCGGCGACGGAGCTCGATACCAGGCTCGTGATGCGCGCGCTCCGCAACACCGAGCGGGTCCTGACCAACAAGGGCGTCGAGCAGCTGCTCGAGATCGAGCGCGAGAAGGGCAAGAGCCTCAAGATCGAGGACATCCACGACCAGGTGGCGGGCGTCTATCCCAA
The DNA here is from genome assembly GCF_016612535.1 of Bradyrhizobium diazoefficiens. Taxonomy (NCBI): domain Bacteria; kingdom Pseudomonadati; phylum Pseudomonadota; class Alphaproteobacteria; order Hyphomicrobiales; family Nitrobacteraceae; genus Bradyrhizobium; species Bradyrhizobium diazoefficiens. Next base: position 60,570 of record NZ_JAENXS010000005.1, on the reverse strand, counting down.
AGTGATGATCGAGGGCGACATGGATGCAGGCGCCTGGAGCTGCGGCATGGTCGTCGGGCTCATTCACGACATTCCGACCGTGAAGGAGCTGATCGACCGCATCATGGCGGATGCCGAGCGACTGATCAGGGACAGGCTGACCGGATTTCTCGACGCCGACAGCGGAGCCGCGCGGAAGGTCGCGTGAGGACCACGGGGATCGGCGCTTCAAGCGCCGCTTCCCGCGCATCCGTCTGGTGAGGGGCCTCCGACCTCGGCTCCCTCACCGGGGCCGCTGCTAGGCGGCCATTCGCAGCAGACCGACGATGTCGGATTCGTCCTTGAAGGGTCGCGGATTGGCCTGGACGAAGCGATGGTTGATCGCGATTTTGCTGATCCGCTCGAATTTGTCTTCGCCGACGCCGACGTCGGCCAGGCGGCCTGGTAATCCGAGACTTTTGGTGAATTCCGCGAAAGCGTCTGCGGCTTCGATATCCGGCGCACCAAGAGCCGTCGCCAAACGCTTCTGCGCGCCCTCGGTGAACGGCTTGTTGTAGCGAAGCAGGCTCGGCATGATGACGGGCGTGCAATAGTAGTGTGGAACGTCGAACGTCCCTCCAAGCACGTGGCCAATGCCGTGACTTGCGCCCATCGGGACGCGCGCCTGGAGTCCGAATGACGCGAGCCAGGAGCCATATTGAGATAGTCGGCGCGCCTCGAGATCATCGGGTTGTTGCAAGGTCCGCAGCATTCCTTCACGCAGATGACGGATCCCCGCCAGGACGACTTCGTCGGCCAGGGGCGTGCCGGCCGGCGAGCATAAGGCTTCGATGCCGTGATCCATCGCGCGCGTGCCCGATCCCATCCAGAGCTTTGAAGGCGTATGAAGCGTGAGGGCAGGGTCGAGAATGATCGCCACCGGCATCATCTGGGGGTGAAAGAAAATCTGCTTCAGCTTATGGCGCTCATCGGTGACGAGCGCTGCCGCGTTGTATTCGCCGCCATTCAGCGTGGATGGCACCGCGATCTGCCGGACGGTCGGCGAGCGGAAGGGAGAATGGCTGACGCCGGGACCCATGGGAAACGGATCGAAACCCGCTTCATCGCGGATGTCGTGTTCCATCGCCATGATGACGATCTTGGCGAGATCAACGGCAGAGCCTCCGCCGACAGCCACGACCAGATCAGCGCGGGCGTCATTTGCGTGGCAGGCAACCTCGGCCGCCTGCTTGCGCGTCGTATGCTCTGCAATTCCATCGAAGGTCGCTGCGTGTTTGTTGCCGAGCGCTCGGCGAATCTTCTCGATCTCGTCGGTTTTCGAGTTCAAGGTTCGGCTGACGATAAGGAAGACGCGTTTCGCGCTCAGTCGCTCCGCCTCTTCGCTGAGGGCTTCAGACGCCGCTTTGCCGTAGATGACACGATCAATTGCTGGAAAGTTATGTACACCAGTCCTGCGCATTTTTGTCCTCCCGTTGATGTAGTCAAGAGCGCTTGAACATAGTTGCGCGCTCCTGCGCTGGTCATTGCGGCAATTATGTTCCCATTATCGTGCGAGCCAGCTCCGACGGGTTCTCAATAGCTGAGAAGTGGCCGGTGTTTTTGAGGGTCACCATCTGCGAAGCAGGAATCAGCGACCGTGTGCGTTCGCGCTCATCTGGCCGGGACCAGTCGCTGTCACCATAAATGAGCGTCACGGGTGCCGAGATCTGCCGATAGTAGTCGCGGGCGTTGCTCCAGGATCGCCATCCTGCCAGCACCTTGCGTGCGATCCGCTTGTATCCCGGGCGCTGGGCAACTTCATTGAACTCGGCAAGCAGATCGGCCGGCAGTTTGCGGGGATCGTGATATCCACCGCCCATGATCTTGCCGAGGATCAGCTTGTTTTCGAGCCAAGCGTTGATTGCGCCGAGCACCGGGATCTGCAAACTTCCGATGATGAAATTCGCGAACCAGTTGCCGCGTCGAATGCCGTCGCCGTAGCGGGTCTCGTAATCATAGGGATTGATCGCATAGACCCGTTTCACGCGCTGGGGAAGCGACGCCGCCACCGTGAGAGCCAATGCGCCGCCGATCGACTCGCCGACGATCGTGACGTCCGAGAGATCTAGCTGCTCGATGACGCCAATGACGGCCCGCCTGAAGTAGGGTTCGTCGAAGCTTGCGCCAGGATCTATCGGTGAGTGTCCATGGCCTGGCAGGTCAATGGCGTAAACCGTGTGCGAACGGGCGAGGAGGGGCGCAAGACTGCGGAAATATTCAAGCTGCGTCCGGATGGTATGGATGAGGAGCAGCGGAGGCCCGCTGCCGGTCTTTTGAAGACGCACACTTAGCGTGTCCGATAGCTTGAGCAAACTTGGTTTGACTTCACTGGTGCTAAGCATTCGATCTCTCTGTGGTTCGAGGGGTGATCCTTCAGGCGCCTGCGGCGTCGCGAACCTGTTCGGCTGCCGCATCGAGAAGGGCCTGAGCCAGATCAGGGTCGTTGACGACGCGCGATAGCGTCACCGCGCCGATCATTGTCGCGAGAATGGCCATGGCCTTGCCACGGGATTCCTCGCCGCCGGTCTCGGCGAGGAAGCGGCCGAGGACCTCGAGATGTGCCTTGATTCCCGTTTCGAAGGCCGCTTTCACGCCGGGCCCCTGTCTGGCGGCATCCGAGCCGAGCGCCACGATCGGGCAGCCGTCCATCCTTTCTCCGCGATGGTCGGCACTGAGGTAGAACGCGATCACCGCGCCGAGCGGATCATCGGGGTGCTGCGCGGCCGCGTCCGACCATCGGAGGGAGGCGCTCTCCAACGCCCGGTTAGACGCCTCGACCGCCAAATCCTCTTTTGACGCGAACTGTTTGTAGAAGGCGCCTTGGGTCAGCCCGGCGGCCTCCATCAGATCCTTCAGGCCGATGCCGTCAAAGCCCCGCTCCCGGAAAAGGCGACTTGCCACATTGATCACCTTTTGGCGGTTTTCCGCAGCCTGAACGCGACTCACACGCATCGTGGCTCTCCTCTTTTAGATTTCGTTTGACCTCTATACGAGAGTTAGAGGCTGAACGCAATCTATCAAGGGGTCGTTCCCGCGGCGAAAGCTCCTACAACGAGATGGTGAGTTCTCGTCATGATCACGGTTCCGTGAATTCGCTCTTATATAGATTGCGATCGAACTCTATTCTGGATTATAGAGTTTGAAAGCAATCTAAACGAAGGCGGGAGTTCGACATGGGAAAGAAGAGATTTGCGGTTTTGGCCGGTGTCGTGCTCGCCGCGTCCGGGGCGGCTGCCTTCGTTACTTTTGGCATTCCCACCCAAAGGGCCTCTGCCCTGAGCGATCCGAGACAAGAGCTACCGATCGTCAACCTGGTGACGGCAGCGCGAGTGGCCGGATCCGAACGCGGCTTCACCGGCGTTGTCGGGGCGCGGGTGGAAAGCAATCTCGGTTTTCGCGTCGCCGGCAAGATCGTGGAACGCCTGGTGAATGTCGGTCAGCAGGTCAAAGCCGGCGAGCCGCTGCTGCGCATCGACGAAACCGATCTCCGCCTTGCACTCGCGGCGAAACGCAACGCCGTCGTCGCAGCGCGCGCAACCGTCGTTCAGACCGACGCGGATGAGAAGCGATATGCCAACCTGGTCAACGACGGATGGACGTCCCGACAGCGGTACGAGCAGGCGAAAGCCGCCTCGGACACCGCCAACGCGCAACTCGCCGCGGCCGAAGCCGACGCGCGCGTCGCCGAGAACCAGGCGACCTATTCGGTCCTGGTGGCCGACGCGGACGGAACGGTCATGCAAACGCTTGGCGAGCCGGGACAAGTGGTCTCCGCGGGCCAGACGGTCGTTCGACTCGCACAGTCCGGTCCTCGCGAAGCTGTGGTCGCGCTTCCCGAAACGATGCGGCCGGCGATCGGCTCGCTCGCCGAGGCGAGCCTGTATGGGAGCGATGGACGCCGCTTTACTGCGCATCTCCGGCAGTTGTCGGATTCCGCCGATGTCCAGACCCGTACCTACGAGGCCCGCTATGTGCTCGACGGCGAGGCCGCGGCGGCACCTCTTGGCGCGACGGTCACCATTCGGCTTGCAAGCCAGGAGACTCTCCCGGAAGTCCAGGTCCCGCTGGGAGCCGTGCTCGATGACGGCACAAAGACCGGCGTTTGGGTCTTCGACAGCGGCATCTCGGCTGTACACTTTCAGCCCATCAAGCTTGTGCGTGTGACGAGCGAAACTGCCGTTATCTCCGGGTTGAGCTCAGGTGATCGGGTCGTTTCGCTGGGCGCTCACCTCCTGCAAGAAGGCGCGCGCGTCAGGACTGCCTCCGAAAGCAGGAGCAACTGATGAGCCTCAATCTCTCCGCGGTCGCCGTTCGCGAACGAGCCGTCACCCTGTTCTTCATCCTCCTGCTGGCGGCCGCGGGCGCCTACGCCTTCTTCAAGCTCGGCCGCGCGGAGGATCCCTCCTTCACGATCAAGACCCTGACGGTCACGACGGTGTGGCCCGGCGCGACAGCGCGCGAGATGCAGGACCAGGTCGCCGAACCCCTGGAGAAGCGGATTCAGGAGCTGACCTGGTACGACCGCGTGGAGACGACCACGCGGCCGGGTTATGCCTACATGACGGTGACGCTGAAGGACAGCACGCCGCCGTCCGTCGTGCAGGAGGAGTTCTACCAGGCCCGCAAGAAGCTCGGGGATGAAGCGCGCAAGCTGCCGTCCGGTGTGCTTGGCCCCTTCGTCAACGACGAATATTCGGACGTGAGCTTCGCCCTTTATGCCCTCAAGGCGAAAGGCATGCCGATGCGGGAGCTCGCCAGGCAAGCCGAGACCATTCGCCAGGACCTCCTGCACGTGCCCGGCGTCAAGAAGATCAACATCCTCGGGGAACGTCCCGAGCAAATCTTCGTCGAGTTTTCCTATCCCAAGCTGGCAACGCTCGGTATGTCGGCACAGGATATCGTTGCCGCCTTGCAGCGGCAGAACACCGTCACGCCGGCCGGCTCGATCGACACCAGGGGGCCGCAGGTCTTCATCCGGGTCGATGGTGCCTATGACAGCGTCCAGGCGATCGCCGACGCCCCGATCGTCGCTGCGGGGCGGACCCTGAAACTCTCCGACATCGCCGCAGTCCGCCGCGGTTACGAGGATCCTCCGACCTATCTCATCCGGCACCAAGGCGAGCCGTCCATCATGCTCGCGGCGGTCATGCAAGAGGGCTGGAATGGCCTCGCGCTCGGCAAGGCGCTGGAGGAGAGGTCCGCAGCGATCTCCCGGACGCTGCCACTCGGGATGTCTCTGGCCAAGGTCAGCGACCAGGCCGTCAACATCAGTTCGGCCGTCGACGAATTCATGATGAAGTTCGCGATGGCGCTCGGCGTGGTGCTGCTGGTGAGCCTGCTCAGCCTCGGCTGGCGCGTCGGCATCGTGGTCGCGGCTGCCGTTCCTCTGACCCTTGCCGTCGTGTTTCTCATCATGCTGGAGACCGGCCGGTTCTTCGACCGCATCACGCTGGGTGCCCTCATCCTGGCGCTTGGTCTTCTCGTGGACGACGCCATCATCGCCATCGAGGTGATGGTGGTGAAAATGGAAGAGGGCATGGACCGCATCCGGGCGGCGGCCTATGCGTGGAGCCACACGGCGGCGCCGATGCTGTCGGGAACACTGGTGACGATCGCCGGCTTCCTGCCGGTGGGCTTCGCGCGCTCGACGGCCGGCGAATACGCCGGCAACATCTTCTGGGTCGTGGGATTCGCCCTCATCGTCTCCTGGATCGTCGCGGTGGTCTTCACGCCCTATCTGGGTGTCAAGATGCTGCCAGCGATCCAACCGATCGAAGGTGGTCACCACGCGATTTACGGTACGCCGAATTATCGGCGCCTGCGCGCGGTCATTACGTTCGCCGTGCGCCACAAGTTCGTAACCAGTGGCATCGTTGCCGTCGCTTTCGCGTTGTCGATCGTCGGCATGGGCGGCGTCAAGCAGCAGTTCTTCCCGACCTCCGACCGCCCCGAAGTGCTGGTGGAGGTTCGTCTGCCGGAAGGCACCAGCATCGAGACGACCACCGCCGCAGCCGAGAAGCTCGAGCGCTGGCTGCACGATCAGCCCGAGGCGAAGATCGTCACGAGCTATATCGGCCAGGGCGCGCCGCGCTTCTTCTTCGCGATGGCCCCGGAACTGCCTGATCCGGCCTTCGCCAAAATCGTCGTGCTGACGCCGGATGCGGAGGCGCGCGAAGATCTCAAGCACCGGCTCCGACAGGCGGTGTCACAGGGGCTCGCACCTGAGGCCAATGTGCGCGTCACGCAGCTCGTGTTCGGACCCTACACGCCATTCCCGGTCGAGTTTCGGGTCACGGGGCCTGATCCGGCGCAATTGTACGCCATCTCCGAAAAAGCCCTCGGTATCATGCGTGGTGTTCCCGATGTGCGCCAAGCGAACCGCGACTGGGGTGATCGCACGCCCGTGCTCCGCTTCATCCCGGATCAGGATCGACTGAACCTCATCGGCCTTTCGCCAACGGAGGTGGGCCGGCAACTCCAGTTTCTCCTCACTGGCATCACCGTGACGCAGGTCCGCGAGGACATTCGCAATGTCCCGATCGTAGCGCGCAGCGCCGGCGGAGAGCGGCTGGATCCGACGCGTCTGGCGGATTTCTCGCTGATGAGCCGGGACGGCCGCCCAATTCCGCTCGACCAGGTCGGACATTCGGAAGTCCAACTTGAAGAGCCGATCCTGAAGCGTCGCGATCGTACCCCCGTCGTCACCATCCGCTCGGACATCAACGAGGCGACCCAACCTCCGGAGGTGTCCAAGGAGATCAGGACGGCCCTTCAGCCGCTGATCGCGTCGCTGCCGGCCGGCTATCGCATCGAATTGGGCGGATCGATCGAGGAGGCGACCAAGGCCAACGATGCGCTCGCGACGATCTTTCCCGCCATGATTGCCGCCATGCTGATCGTCATCATATTGCAGGTGCGATCGTTCTCGACGATGGCCATGGTCGTGCTGACGGGACCGCTCGGCCTCGTCGGCGTCGTGCCGATGTTGCTGATCTTTCACCAGCCCTTCGGGTTCAACGCCATTCTGGGCCTGATCGGATTGGCTGGCATCCTGATGCGCAACACGCTGATCCTGACCGAACAGATCAAGGAGAACCTTGCCGCCGGCCTCGACGACTATCACGCGGTGATCGAAGCCACGGTGCAGCGTACGAGGCCCGTGATCCTGACCGCACTTGCTGCCGTGCTGGCCTTCATTCCCCTCACGCACTCGGTCTTCTGGGGATCGATGGCCTATACGCTGATCGGCGGCACGGCCGTCGGCACGGTCCTGATCCTGCTGTTCCTGCCTGCGCTTTATGCCGTGTGGTTCCGGATCAAGCCGACTGCCGATGAGATTCATGAGCATTCGACGCAGGAACCGGAATTGCAAACATCGATGGCTGCCGAGTAGGGCTCGGCCGCATCCATGAATCGTCCGGTCCGAACGGTCACCGACTCTGACGAGGCGCGCGCGCGTATCCTGGAGGTGGCGGAGGAGCACTTTCGCCGCGTCGGTTACCACAGGACGTCGGTGGCTGACATCGCCTCGGGGCTCGGCATGAGCCCGGCAAATGTCTACCGCTTCTTTCCCTCCAGGGATGCGATTAACGAGTCCATTTGCGGTCGGGTTTTGGAGGAGGTTACTGAGATCGCTTTTGCGATCGCAGGTTCGAACGCACCGGCCACAGAAAAACTCGACAAGCTCCTGACCGCCGTTCACCAGCACAACAAGATGACGCTGGTCAAGGAAAGGCGCATGCACGAGCTGATTGTCGCCGCCATGCACGAGAACTGGGCGATCATCAAGGCGCACATGGAGCGATTGCTGACAATCTTCGAGGCGATCATACGCGAGGGCGTTCAAGCGGGCGAATTCGAGGTCGAAGATGCCGCGGAAGCCGCGCGAGCGGTCAACGCCGCCTTCATGCCGTTCTTCCATCCGATGCTGATCGAGCATTGCCTTCAATGCGGCGAAGATCCGGAAGCAGGGTTGCGCGTCCAGATTCGCTTCATCCTGAAAGCTCTCGGCAGGTCCGATCAAACAGTCTGCCTTAGCCGGACCTGATGCACTCGGTCGCCGCACATCGCCGTCTAGCGTTTGTGACTTCACCAAGCGGCACGCCGATGCGGAAAACTAGGAATACCTGAATGAAGTTTTCTGTGTGGTCGCTGGGGCTGATGCTGCTGACGACGTCTGCGAAGGCGCGTGATGACGGGCGCTACGCCAATTCGCCCCTGAAAGGATGGTTCGAGAGCCTACAAAGCGAATTCGGGCAATGTTGTTCGGACTCAGACGGATACTTCATTGCCGATGTCGACTGGAAGTCCGATCACGGACATTATCGTGTGCGCATCGACGATGAGTGGGTGCTGGTCCCTGACGGCGCCGTGGTCACGCAGCCGAACAAGACCGGCAGGACCATGGTGTGGAAGTACTATATCGATGGTCATCCGCGGGTCCGCTGTTTCATGCCGGGCACCATGATGTGACTTGTGTACTGACGCGACGCGGAGCGGTCTGGCATTCGATCTGGGCTTGCTTGCGCAGTGCGATACGTACGACAGCAGAAGAGTTTCCTAAAGACGCTCCGACCACGAGTCAGTGACCCATTGCTCGAGCTGTTCGGGCTGCAAATCAACGCCCGTGCCGGGACCTTCCGGTATCGTGAGCATGCCGCGCTGATCAAGCGATGGTGTGCCGGCGAGGCGCAGGAGCGGGTTATCCATCATGTCGTACTCCACGAATGGATACACTGCGCAGGCTCCGCCGCGGCGTGGTTCAAGCACAGCCGACATTTGAAGTGAGGCGTGGAAATTTACGGCCGTACCGAACACATGGGGCATGATGGGCAGATCATAGGCTTGCGCGAGCGCCCAAACTTGCCGAAAGCCGCTGTAACCTCCGCATATCGAAAGATCGGGTTGAAGAATATCGAAGGTACCTGCGGCCAGAAAATCGCGGAAGGCACGCAGGCTTCCGAGTGCCTCTCCGCCCGCGGTGGCAACCTTGGCGGCGCGCGTAAAGGATTGATAGCCCGGGAGGTCCTCCGGCTGAACTGGTTCTTCAATCCAGAGCAGGTCGGCATCCTCCATGAACTTGGTCGCGCGGATGGCGGCTGCTGCGGTATAGCTCTGGTTGATATCGACCATGATATCGATGTCAGGGCCCACCTGCTTGCGAAGCGCGTTTGCCATCAAGCCATCGGATCTTGGCTCAACGCCGCCCCTTGGCTTGATGGCTTTGAAGTTCAGCGAAAGATACTGATCGACCTCGCGCGGATACTCCCGGTAGGGATCGGGCTGCATTCGCACGAAGGGTCCGCTTGCGTAAGCAAACACCTCGTTGCGCACCGCTCCGCCCATCAGCGCTGCTACGCTGATTCCATGCATTTGCGCAGCAAGATCGTGCAGGGCGATGTCGATGGCCGATATCGCCATCATCGCCGCGCCCCGCCGATCATACCCGAGACAACCGCACATCGATTGAAAGTGGCGGCCATAGTCGGCGGGCGACTTGCCCAGGATCAGTCCGGCCAACCGGGCGCGAATAAAGGCGCCTGCGGTGTGCGGGGAATTGCCTGCCTCTCCCCACCCGGAAAGGCCGCTATCTGTGCATATCTGGATAAGCAACGCCTCCCGCTTCCGGAACACGTTGAGGGCGTTTCCCATGGGCTCGGCCAGCGGGAAACTGAGATTGAAGCCACGAATTTCGATTATTTTCATAGCAGCTCACTGAGTACAGGTGAGGGCAGGGGTCAGCCCGGCTGAATATTTCCCTTCTCGACGATGCGAGTCCATTTTGCGATCTCGTCATTGATACGTGCCGCAAATTCGGAGGGCGAGCTGCCAACGGAAACAAAACCGAGGTCCGTTATCCTCAGTCGGAGTGCCTCGTCCCTGAAGGCCTTTTCGGTAACCTGTGCAAGCTTCTCGATGATGGGAGGCGGCAGCGCAGCCGGTCCGACCATGCCGAAGATCGGCGTGGCGTCCACGGCCGGCAAGCCGGCCTCGGCCATCGTGGGGACGTCGGGCAGCTGTGCGACGCGGCCGTCCCCTGTAACGGCCAGGGCACGGACCAGACCCTGACGTACCTGCTGTCCGATTGCTGCAACGGTGGCGAACGTCATTTGCACCTGGCCGCCAATCAGATCGGTGATGGCCGGCCCGCCGCCTCGATAAGGCACATGAAAAATATCGATCTCGGCGGCTTGTCGCAGCTGCTCTCCCGCCAAATGAATGGCCGTTCCAAGACCGGCCGAGGCGAAGTTGATCTTGCCCGGCTGAGCTTTGGCGAGCGCTACAAATTCCTGCAGGGTATTGGCGGCGACAGAAGGATGTACGACCAGAACGAGTGGGGATGTCGCCAAAAGCGAGATCGGCACAAAGTCCGTTTTGGTGTTGTAGGGAAGCTTCGCGCGAAACAGGGCAGGGTTGATGACAAAAGCGCTATCGATAACTCCGATGGTATGGCCGTCAGTTGAGGCGGTCGCGACCGCCTGCGTGCCGACCATGCTCGCGCCGCCACCGCGATTATCGACAATGAAGGGCTGGCCCAGCGCACGTTCCAATTCCGGTGAAACCAGCCGCGCAATGATGTCGGAGGCACCTCCCGCCGCATAGGGAACGATGATTTTCACAGGCCGTTGCGGGTAAGTCTGCGCCTTGACCGTTCGCAGGAACGGCGAAACAGCAACCGCGGTTGCCAGCCCCGAGCCGACGATCGCTCTTCGCGTAAATGGGGGCATGGCTCAATCGTTGAATTTGAAACCGGGTAAGGGCTCGCCCGGCGGTCCCGGATCGGCAATCGAAGCGCAATTGGACTGCATCGGGGTCCCGGCCAGCGCGGCCTGAACGAATGCAAGTTCGTCGGAATAGGCTGCGTGCACCGTTCCGTTATGGCTCACGCCAGCATAGGTCTTCCAAACCACGTGGCTCCCTGCAGCGCAGAGTGCTGCAACCGCTGCATATTGGTGCCGTGGGTAGATCGACTTGTCAGCCAAACCTGTGGCGAGAAAGACCGGTACCGGCATTCGAACCGGACTCATGTCTCTAACAGTGCTTACACGATCCGCGATTTCAGGGTCTTTCAGGCTGTTTGCCAGAGTGAGGCCGTTGCTGCGAACCACCTGTGCAAGCCCCGCGTTACATCCCTCTCGGGCGGCTTGCAGCAATGGCTTCCCTGCTTCAGTTACGAGGTCGTCCGGCTTTCTTGCGTCGTCCCCGAGAGCACCGCCAATCATCATCAGAATGGTGAGTTGCGGCGGAATTGAACGTGCAAAACTCTGCTCGCTTGAAGGCTTCTTGTCTGCGGCGGGAAACGCGGAAATGATGCCGGTTGCGATCGCTGCCTTGATATTAAGCTCAGGTGCGTAGGAAGGTGCGAGACGCGTCGCCCCGAGCGAGGCGCCGGAGCCTTGCGACTGACCCGTGATGATGATCGCATTGGCAATCGCTCCGTTTGAATGGTCGAGCGCTGCTCTTGCGGCATCGAGCACCGAGCGCCCTTCTGCTTCCCAGTACAGATAAGGATGCGGGCCAGGCCCGCCGAGACCTTGGTAGTCGGTCGCAACGACGGCGAACCCTTGTTCCAGCCAATTGTTGATGTACTCGCCGTCCCGCGGACGATGCCTGCTCCACGATGCGGCACACCTGTCGGAGCCGCCAAGCGTGCCATGCGCCCAGGCAACAAGCGGCCATCCGCCCTTTGGCGCGGCTTGCTTCGGAAGATAGAGCGTGCCGCTGACAGGAATGATGCCGGAACGCCATCTTGCATCCACCGAAGTGTACAGGATTCTCTTCGCCGTTGCGGCCGCAACGATCTCGGGCTGATCCGGTATGCCCTCTTCGCGTAGCATGAGACCTGGCTTCTCGGGCAGAGCGCCGCTCCAGCGGTAGAACGGCGACAGATCCTGGTCACCAACGGTCGGGCCCTGGGGCAGCGACTCCGCTGCGGCGTACGAAGCGCCCGGAAGAGGCGAGGCGCACACAGCGAGTGCCGCGACGCTCATTGTTGCAAGGGCTTTCATCGTTTCGTTCCTCCACTTTTTCGTGCAGCTCGAGAGGCTGCGATCCTTTATGACTCGTCGCGTTGCTTGCTTCAGCACTAAGCGCACGTGGCTATTCCACCTGCAGCCCGACCCGGCGGATGACCTCTCCCCACTTTTCTGATTCCGCCTCGAGCAGCGCTGCCGCTTGAGCCGGGCTCGTAGCCCGCGGCTCGAGGCCGATCTTGGCGAACTGGGCCACCCCATCGGGCTCCAGTAGAACGGCATTGAGTGCGGTGTTGATTTTGGCGACGGCTTCGTCCGACATCGCTGCCGGACCGTACAGCGCGAACCAGGTTTCGACTTGATAGTTGGGCAAACCTGCCTCGGCCGAACTCGGCACGTCCGGCAGCAGCGGCGTACGCTGCTGCGATGGGACGACCAAAGGGCGCAATTTACCATCGGCGATGTAGGGCGCCGAGTTACCGATGGCGTCGACCATCACCTGCAGCCTTCCGCCGAGCACATCGGTCAGCGCAGGTCCGTTGCCGCCATAGGGAACATGCAGCATCTCGAACCCAGCGATGTTCTTCAGCAACTCGCCGGCGAGATGCAGGATGACGCCGGTCGCAGAACCGTAGGCGAGCTTGGTTGGGTTCGCTTTGCCATAGGCGATCAGTTCCTGCAGGCTGTGTACGGGCACGCTCGGATTGACAGAGACGACCAGAGGACCGGTGCCGATCAGCCCCAGCGAAGTAAAATCGCTAATCCCGTCATAGGGCACGGGTTTGCGCAGATGCGGATTTACCGCATGGGTGGATACGCCGCCGAGCAACAGCGTGTATCCATCGGATACCGACTTTGCGACGAATTGCGATCCGATGATCGCGCCCGCGCCAGGCCGGTTCTCGATGATGATCGCTTGCCCTAGCCGCTCGCGCATGCGCTCTGCGATGAAACGGGCGACGACGTCGCTGCTCCCGCCAGCTGCGTAGGGCACGATCAGCTTGATGACCCGGTTAGGATAGTCGCTCTGCGCGCGGGCAAGCCAGGGAGTTGCGAGCGCGCCGAGCAGGCCAAGACTAGCCCGCCGCGTCAGCCCTCTCGCCATGGTCATCCTGTCTCTCCCGGTCTTTCGCCGACCGCAAGCCGCGCGGCGTTATTTTCCGGCTTTCCAGCATGCCCGCCGTTTCCGGCCTGACCAGCCCGAAACCGCCTGCAATCGACCACCACATGTGATCGGCGCGATGGACGATCAGGCATTCGAGGCTGCGCTGCATCAGGTCGCCCTCGTAGGAATGGCCGATTGCGATGTGCGCGATTTCTTCGGGCGGCCCCACCGCAATGCAGATGTAGGCGCCGTAGACCGGATGCGCAGTGCGGGCGAGCCGGCCTGCGACTTGCCCGCTTCCCATCGTCTGCGGTTGGCGGGATCGAACTCCCAGGCCTTGCCGACATAGTGCAGCAGTGCACCCGCCAGAACGATGTCGCGGTCGACAGTGGCTTCGGGGAATTCCTGCGCAAACTCGTCTGCGATTGCGATCGCGATTCGGGCCACGCTGCGCAGATGAACTGCCTGGCTGCCCCTCTTCAGCGCGAAGACCCCCGGCGTCGCCTCTCCGGGAATGGCGGTGGGTCGCGGAAAATCCGTTTCGGCCAATGCAGAGGCCCAGGCCTCGATGGCCTTGTGACGCAGTTCTTCATCGCGAATGTCATCAAGTTCCGGCAGATCCTCGAGCACCGTTGCGCGCAGCGCGTCTGTGACCGGGCGGGGCCGGCGTCGATCAAGGAAATACATGGACAACCATTATTCGTCTCGATCCATGTTGCCGCCGCCCGTAACATAGTTTCAAATACCGATTTGATCATAGTTCATGCTCTGGGGTTATATATGGCGATCAGCGTACGGGAGATGGACGTGTTCCGATGCGTGATGCAATCAGGCTCGGTGACCAGCGCCGCCATCGCCTTGAATATCTCGCAACCGGCGGTCAGCCGGATGTTGCAGCAGGCAGAGGAGCGTCTCGGTTTCAGGCTGTTCGTGCGACAGAAGAAACGGCTGAAGCCGACGACGGAGGCGCAGACGCTTTTCGCAGAAGTTGTGAACGTCTTCGCGGCGATCGAACATACCCAGCGGCTGGCGCTCGAGCTTCGCGACGGTCGGGCTGGGCTCCTGACGGTCGCGACCGTGACCGGGTTCGGTCACACCATTGTGCCGCAGGCGGTCCAGCGCTTTCGCGCCGACCGGCCGGACGTCTCCGTTGTCGTTCAAACCATGACCGGGCCGGAGGTCGTCACCCGCGTCGCCCAAGGCCGAGCTGATCTCGGCCTGACCGTCGGCCCGATCGGGGATACGTCCCTTGAGAGCACTATTCTCTGCACCACCAGGCTCGGCTGCGTGCTTCCGATCGGTCACCCGCTTGTAGCTAAGGATGCTTTGAGCGCGCCCGACCTTGCCGACGAGCAGGTGATTTGTCCTGGTCCGCACTTGTCGATCGGAGCCGCAATCGTCGTTGCCTTTGCCGAAGCGAATTTGCGCCTGCGCATCGCGGTGGAGGCATCGCAGTCGAATATCGCCTGCGAGCTGGTTCGTGCCGGTGCCGGCATCGCGATCCTGGACGGCCTTGGGCTGCTCAGTGCCCGAACAAATGATCTCGTCACGCGCCCGTTCGCACCGAGCCTGCAAAGCGTCGCCCGGTTGCTGAAAGGAACAAAACGGCCGGTTTCTCGTCTCGTGGAAGAGTTTTCCGGAGTCGTGCAGAGGGTTACGGCCGATAGCGGCCTGACATAAGCCTTCGCATCCTCGGCTCTCTTTTGGAACCCGAGGCTCATTATCCTGACGACGCCAGTCGCGCAAATCGATTACGGTGAGCCAATGCGGACCCATACTGATTCGCAGCCGAAAGCGCTTTGCGCACGAACAGACCGATGTCACACTCGTCGGCCCAGCCGATCGCCCCATGCATTTGCAAGGCTTCCCGCGTCACCAGGAGGGCCGTGTCGCTTGCTCTTGCCTTGGCCCGCGAGACCGCCAGGGTGCGTGTCTTCGGATTGGAGCTTCGCTCTGCTTCAATTGCCGCACCCTCGATGCTGGCGCGGGTCAAAGCGAGTTGGATCATCAGGTCGGCTGCCCGATGCTGCAAGGCCTGGAATGCCGCAAGCGGCTGACCGAACTGCTGCCGTTGTTTGAGGTAGTCGAGAGTGATCTCAAAGGCTCGCTGTGCGAGCCCGAGCAGGTACGCGGCAGTCGCCAGTGCAGCCTCATCAAGCGCGTGCGTCAGTTCGTCCCTCACGTTGCCTGATACCGCGCGGCCGCCACTCGCCGGTACTTGAACAGTTGCAACTGTCGTTCCGTCCTGTTGCAGGTGTGGAAGGATAGACAGTTCGTTGGCATCGAACAGCAGGAGGTGAACACCACCATTTTGGGCGACCGGAACGAGGTAGAGCTCCGCGGCCCCCGTCATCGGGACAAATAGCCTGGCTGGTGTGGGGCCACAGCGCAGCTCGAGTCCGTCCGGCAGGTCCTGCCAGGCGAGCGCCACCGAGGTTTCGCCTGCGAGGACGCGCGCAAGCAGGTCGTGCTCGGTTGTGAGAGCGAGGGCTTGGGCTGCGAGGCTCCCGGCGATCAGTGGTTCGGGGACGAGTCCCCGGCCGAGCTCTTCATGGAGGGCGACGCTCTCCATCAGACCCATCCCGACCCCGCCTTGGGTCTCGGGAATGCGCAGACCAATCCAGCCCATCTCAGCCATCCGTCTCCAGACGGCGAGGTCGAAGCCAAGTGGCGCAAAGCGCAGTTTGCGCACACGTTCAAGGTTATCGTCGCGAGGCGCCACAGCTGCCGCACTTTCGCGGATCGCACGTACTTGTTCCAGCCTGTGTTCATCCATCGCGAGGTAACTCTGGTCTATTTCTCAGGTGAGCCCAGCCAATCGGCCAGAACATTCCCGGTATGCTCGCCAAGGGATGGCGGCAGACGATCGTAACGGACCGGCGTTTCGGAGAGACGTACAGGGTTGGCAATGAAGCGGAACGCGCCGACCTCCGGATCCGGCATCTCACGGACCATCTCGCGGTGCACGATTTGCGCATCCGAGAGTGCCGAGCCGAAGTCATTGAGCCGGCCGCATGGGATACCAGCCGCGTTCAAGCATTCCACCCAGTCAGCCGCGCTGCGCAATGCGAACGCGCGCTCGAGGATCGGAATGAGCTCGGCCTTGTGCGCCATGCGGTCCCGGTTGGTGACGAAGCGTTGATCGGCGGCCGTCTCGGGCGTACCCAAGGCTGCGCAGAGCGCGGCAAACTGCCGATCGTTGCCGACGGCGATCATGATCGCGGCGTCTGCTGCCGGAAATGCTTGCCAAGGCATGTTGATCTGGGACGCCGTCCCGGCCCGTGCGGGCATTTTTCCGGAGACAAGATAGTTCTGCGCAATATGCGACTGGGCGGCGAGCTGGGTATCGAGCAGGGCAATATCGATGTGCTGTCCGCGCCCGGTCACCTGATCCCGTGCGCGCAGCGCAACCATGATCGAAATCGCGGCATAGAAGCCGGCATTGATGTCGGAGACACTGTAGCCCACCAGCGCCGGGCCCGCACCCGGCGTGCCGTCAGGCTGGCCGGTCACGCTCATGAGTCCGCTCTCGGCCTGGAAGATCGGATCATAGCCCGGACGCGACGCGTACGGGCCGTCCTGGCCGTAACCGGTGATCGAGCAGTAAATGATCGCCACATTGCCGGCCGAGACCGTCTGATAGTCGAGGCCGAACTTTCGCAGGGTGCCGGTCTTGAAGTTTTCGATGAGAATGTCCGCTCGTTGCGCCAGCGCTTGCAGCATCGCGAGGTCGTCTTGATCCGCCATGTCGAGTGCGATTGATCGCTTGTTTCGGTTCATGGCAAGGAAGGATGAGGTCTGGCCTGTCTCGGTGCCGTCCGCTCGCTTCTGAGGAAACCCCATGCGGCGGACGTCGTCACCACCTCTGGGATGCTCGACCTTGACGACATCGGCGCCGAAATCTGCCAGCATCTGCGCGGCCCAAGGGCCTGCGAAGACGCGCGTCATGTCGAGCACCCTAAGACCAGCCAGTGCTTTGGGAGCGGACGTCATCGTGCCGGCATCCCCAGCTCGTTGCGCGCCAGCACATTGCGCAGGATCTCGGACGAGCCGCCGAAGATGGTCGCCGGCCGGGCCAGAAGAAACTGGCCGGACGGGTGCAGATCGCTCTCGTCCATGGGCTCGAACCGGGCAGCATGACCTCCACTGATCGCCACCATCGTTTCGGTGATGCGCTGGAACAGTTCCGTCTGTACGATCTTCAGGACCGAGATCTGTGCGTTCGGCATTTCGCCGCGTTTCACAGCCGCTACGATCGAAGCATAAAGTGCCTTCAGGTCGGCAAGGTCGAGCTGAAAGCGGGTATACGACGCTTGAAACTCTGGATCGTCAGCCACGCCGATTTCCTCGGCAAGCTGCTTCAGCCGGACAAGACCGCTCGAGGACAATTTCGGGCTGCCGATCGCGATGCGTTCGAAGCCAAGCAGCGCCTTGGCATAGGTCCAGCCCTTGTTGACTTCGCCAACGACGCGCTCCTTGGGTACGCGAACGTTCTCGAAGAACATCTCGGCGAACTCGTCGTGCATGTCGAGGTTGGTGATGCCGCGAACCGCAAGACCGGGAGTGTCGACGGGCACAAGGAGGAACGAGATGCCCTCTTGCTTCTTGCTCTCGTTGCCGGTGCGGGCGAGCACAAAGGCCCAGTTCGCGTCCGTTCCCAAGGTGATCCAGGTCTTTTGCCCGTTGAGCACCCAATGATCACCGTGATCCTTGGCGGCAAGGCGCAACGAGGCGAGATCCGATCCGGCGCCGGGCTCGGAATATGCCTGCGCCCAGATGTGCTCTCCGGATAGAATCCGCGGCAGGAAAAACCTCTTCTGTTCGTCGCTCCCGTGTTGGATCAGCAGCGGCCCCAGCATGACGAGCCCCTGATCGTTGACGCGCCCCGCGCCGAAACGCTCCATTTCCTCGATCATGATGAGCTGGCGTGTGCCTGACAGACCCATGCCGCCATATTCTCGCGGCCATCCCGGTGCGATCCACCCCTTTGCCGCCAGCCGCATGAACCATTCGCGATTTTCACGCCAAAACAAGCGCCGCGACGGATAGCGCACCATACCAGGAGGGTAATTGGCCTCGATCCAGTCGCGGACCTCCAGTCGGAACGCGTCGTCGCTCAGCGCGTCGAGGCGGTCCAGCTCCTTGGCATTCGCATTTGTCGACACGGCTCAGCGGCCCTTGAACACCGGTTTTCGCTTTTCGCGGAAGGCCGCCAGCGCCTCCTTGGTGTCTTCGGTCTCCGCCAGCGCGGCCGTCTGGCCTTGCTCGTAGCGGTAGCCGTCGCGCAGCGGCATTTCCTCGGTAAGCCCGAACGAGCGCTTTGCGGCGACGACGGCAAGCGGCACTTTCTCCGCGATCGTGCGTGCGATGCCGGTGGCTTCATCGAGCAGCTTCACCCTCGGCACGCACAATGACGCCGCGTTCATCCGAAGCAGCTCCGGCCCTGAGATGCGCTTGGCGGTGTAGATCATCAGGCGCGCATCGGAAGGGCTGAAGGCACGCAGCACGTGACGAACCCCACCGGCGAGGCCGTAATCGACCTCGGTCATGGACAGGAACGCCTCTTCGGCGACGACAAGGATGTCGCAAACGAGGGCAAGCACGCATCCCGCGCCGATCGCGGCGCCGTTGACCGCGGCGATCACCGGCTTCGGACATTCGAGCACGCAATCAAAGGACGCCCGGACCAGCCGGTTGTGCCGGGCATAGCCGCCCGGCTCAGCCAGAATTCCCGGCCGCTCGGACAAGTCGGCGCCCGCGGAAAACGCTTTGCCGTCTCCGGTAAGCACGATGGCCCGGACATCCACTTCTGCCCCGAGCACATCGAAGATGCGCACGCTTTCTTCGCGGAAGCGCCGATCCTGGGCATTCACCGGTGGCGCGGTCATCGTGACAGTCGCAACATGGCCCTCGACCGTGACGCGAAAGCGCTCGATATCCTCGAGTCCCTTCATGCTTGCTGCTCCTCCTTAAAGCCGTAGAGTTCACCGGGGTTGACGACCAGGATGCGCCGAATGAGTTCGGCGTCCCCAATCCATTCTTGAACGAGATCGGCGAGACGGCCTGCGTCCGGTGCTGGCTGTAAGCGGACATACGGCCAGTCGGAACCCCATACGAGGCGCGATGGCGCGCGCTCGACGAGCCGGTCATGAAGCGGACGGACGCGGGCGTAATCCGCTGCGTCCGCAGCGACCCTGCAGAGCACCAGCTTGAGCCACAGCGAGCCGTCCGCAAGCAGATCGACGATCCGGGCAAAGGCTGCGCCATCCGGCCCCTCTGCCGGCTCCGGGCAACCCATGTGATCGACGACGACGGGAATTCCGAGGCGAAGCAATGCAGGTAGGTGCTCCGCGAGGTCAGGCGCTTTGGCCCAAAGTTGAGCGTGCATGCCAAGCTGGCGCATGCGCGGCGCAAGTGCATGGAGCACCGCAAAGCCGACGCTGCCGGGATAGATTTCACCGGAAGGCGTCCGCATCTCGGTGAACCGCAATCCGACAATGCCGGCCGCGCGCCAGCGCTCGAGGGTCGCATCGCCAATGCGGCCATCCGCGACAGCTACCCCGCGCAAAGCCTGGGGCGCACCGGCGATCGCCGCCAGCATGGCGCCGGGATCGTGGGCGTAGGGTGCGGGTTGCGTCAGCACGCCGCGTGCGACGCCGATGGTGCGACGAAGAGCGGCGTGAATCTCCGGTCCCGCCTCAGGGAGCGCATAAACCGACCTCTCGACCGGTGGAAATTGGGCGAAGGGCCCGAACACGTGGCTATGTGCGTCGCAGGCTCCCCGCGGAAGCGGATGGGCAGGCCTCGAGACGGGCGGGGGAGGGACGGTCAGGAAGGCCCCAACGCTCACGACGAGGCTCCCAGCTTTCCCGCCGGCAGCATGACGAGATCGCTCTCGCAGGGTAGCCCTTCAGCTCCTTCGGGAAGAGGCAGCCGGTGCGCGTTCAGCGTGATTGAGACCATGGTGTAATAACCGATGACGGCCGTCAGCTCCACCACGCCGCGCGTTTTCCAACGGCGAGCAATCGCGTCGTAGCTCTCCTCTGCAACCCCGCCGGTCTGCTGTAGCGTCCGCGCAAACTCGTAGACTTCCAGATCCGCCTCTTCGGAGAAGACCGGCGCGCGTTTGGCGCGGATTGCATCGATCACTGTCTGCGGTAGTCCGGCCGCGGCGGAGGCGCGGGCATGGACCCACCATTCGACCTGGCTCGTCCAGCGACGCGCCGTGACGAGGATAGCAAGCTCGTTCAAGCGCGGCGGCAGACAAGTGCGATAGCGAAGGAACTCCCCGAATTCGGACCAGAGCGCCGCGAGCTCCGGGCTGTGGATTGCGGCGCGGAGCGGACCGATCATCTCGCCGCGAGGCCCCGACACGACGCGATCGTGGATGCGCCGCTGCTCGGGACTCATTTCGTCGACGCTCAATAGTGGAACGCGCGCGTCTTGGCAGATAGCTTTCGCCGTGCTGACGATCTTCATATGATGTCCTCGGCAGCGAGGGTCGCGATGTCAGCGTCGCTCATGCCGATCTCTTCGAGAATCGACCGGGTATGCTGGCCGAGCGTGGGGGGCGGGCGATCGAAGCGCAGCCAAGCATCCTGCATCCGGATCGGGCTGACGATCTGGGGTAAATGACCGGCGATCGGGTGGGGCAGGTGGCGGAGCATCTGCCGGTGCTGGACTTGAGCGTCGGCCAGAACCTGGTCGATCGAGTTGATGGGAGCGGCGGGTACGCCAGCGTCATCGAGCGCCGCCACGATGTCTCGTCGCGTCTGCTTGGCGAACTGCTCGCCGAGCAGGGTCGTCAACGCCGTGTTATTCGTCACGCGGGCTGCGTTCGTACTGAACCTCGGATCGCTCGCCCATTCGGGCTTGCCCAGCACGGCGCAGAGCTTCGCAAACTGCGCATCGTTGCCGACTGCCAGGACGAATGTCCCGTCCGCACAGGCGAACACGTCCTGTGGCTGGATGTTCGGGTGCTGATTGCCGCCGCGCGTTGGGATGCGGCCGGTCAACAGATGGTTCATGGCCTGGTTTGCGAGAATTGCCGCCGAAACGTCCAGCATCGCCAGGTCGATGGTCTCTCCCTGGCCCGTCTGTGCCGCACGGATCAGCGCGGCCTGGATGGCGACCGCGGCGTACATGCCGGTCATCAGGTCGATGATGGGAATGCCGACCTTCTGGGGGCCGGCGCCGGGACGCCCATCGCGTTCGCCCGTGATGCTCATCAGCCCGCCCATCGCCTGGATGGCGAAGTCATAGGCGGCCTGATCGCGGCGCGGGCCGTCCTGACCGAAGCCCGTCACTGAGCAATAGACCAGTTTGGGATTGCGCGCCCGAAGCGAATTCGCATCCAGGCCATAACGAGCGAGCGCACCTGCCTTGAAATTCTCGATGACGACGTCGGCTGTCGCCGCGAGCAGCCGGACGATGGCCTGCCCTTTCGGCTGCGCGATGTCCACGGTGATCGACCGCTTGCCGCGATTGACCGCGAGGAAGTAGCCCGCATCCTTGGTGATCCGGCCCTCCGCGTCCTTCAGGAAGGGTGGGCCCCAACTGCGCGTGTCGTCGCCGCTCTCCGGCCGCTCGACCTTGATCACATCCGCCCCCAGATCGGCCAGGATCTGCGTGGCCCAGGGCGCAGCCATGATGCGGCTGAGATCGAGCACTCGGATATGGTGGAGCGGCCCGGTTCGTTCGGCCGGTCGGGTGTCGTCAGCCATTAACGGCCTCCGTGGCTCGCGCGGAAGGACGCATGGCGAAGCTCTCGTGCCATTTGGAAAGGTGAGGACGGCCGGTGCGCCAGTCGAGCTCGGCAAAACGGAAATCGGTGTAAGATAGCGCACAGCCGAGCGCGATCTCGCCAATACCGAAACTCGACGCCGGAGCATCCGCCGCTTGCTGTTCGAACCGATCGATTGTCGCGTTGGCCTTGGTCGCGAACGCTTCGAGCCACGCCTCTGTCTGTCGCTCCGGCGGCTTGCTGCGCTCGTTTCGCCACAGGATCAGCACGTCGAGCAGGCCGTCCGCGAGTGCCTGCCGGCTGAGAGCGCGCCAGCGCTCTGGCCCTTTAAGGGGTACCAGCACACCGGGTCCTGCCAGACTGTCCAGATATTCGACGATCGTCCGCGAATCGAGCAGGACATCACCGTCGTCCAGGACCAGGGTCGGAATCTTGCTCAGGGGATTGTCCGCCATGATGATAGGATTTGGCGTCGGCAGGGCTGCAACGCTGCGCACGCAGGTGATGCGCTCGGCGAGCCCGAGCTCATGTGCGGCAACCATCACCTTTCGGACGTACGGCGAACGAGGGGACCAATGAAGCTTCATGGCCGACCTCGTCGGAAATGGACATCAGCCACCGGGCGTTTCCTGTTGTGCGGTTATGATGCTCTCGCCTTAAAAGGAAAAAGGTCATATGTCTAGCCTATTGGTCGTCGTTGCCATGCAGCCCTGTCATGCCTAGCCGCACCAGACCCCCAGCCAAGCCGGATCTGTCGCGCAGCAATGTTGCCCGCTACGTTCAGCTAGCGACGCTGTTTCGCCGTCATATCGACTCGGGCCACTGGCCGGCAGGTGGCCAGATTCCGACGGTCGACGAGCTGGCCGCCCAACATGGCGTGGCACGCGCCACCATCCGCCAAGCGCTCGGCATCCTGGAGAGCGATGCCCTCATCAGTCGCTTCAGGGCGAAAGGGACATTCGTCAACGCGCAGAAGCGCCAACATCTTTGGCTTGACATGACCACTGATTGGCGCGGCCTTCTCAATGCGCGAGAGGGCGCCGTCATCGAGGTCTTGGAGGAGGAGGATGTCAGCGTTTTGCCGCGGCGGTCCCATGATATCGGGACACCCACGTCACGGTATCGCCGGCTGAGGCGGCGTCATTCGCGGGAGGGGCAGATCTTCCTGGTGGCCGACGTTTTCATCGATGCAGAGTTCTTTCCGCTCATCCCGCGGGAAGCCTTGAACAGCACGACGGCGATGCGTCTTGCGACCTTTTTTCCACGCAATATCAGCCATGCCCATCAGACCATTGTCATCGGCTCCGCCGATCTCGAAACGTCCGCGCTGCTCGAAGTTCCGCTGAACGCGCCCGTTTGCCTCGTTGATCGATCGGCCGTCGATGATCGCGGACGCCTCATTCTCTTGTCCAAGGGCGTCTATCGGGGAGACCTCGTTCGCCTGGACATGCGCCTCTAGTGACGCGCCGCTGGACAAGCTTAGGCCTATAGTCCATATTTATGGCATAATCACAACGGCTCGCCGGGAGCGTAGCCGAACGGGAGGGCGCGCGTGACGGACACAACCATCGATATGCCGGGCCGCCACGAGGTGGATGCGACGTTTCGCAAAGTGGCCTGGCGCCTCGTTCCGATCTTGATGCTCGCCTACGTGCTCGCGTTCATCGATCGCGGCAATGTAGGTTTCGCGAAACTGCAGTTCATGGGTGATCTGCATTTCAGCGAGGCGACGTTCGGCCTTGGCGGGGGCCTTTTCTATCTCGGCTACAGCGTCTTCGAGATTCCGAGCAATCTGTGGCTCGCCCGCATCGGAGCACGGACCACGCTGCTGCGCATCATGGTGTGCTGGGGGCTTTGCTCGGCGGCGCTCGCCTTCATGACTGCTCCTTCTCATTACTACATTCTTCGGTTTCTGCTGGGGGCGGCCGAGGCTGGCTTGTTTCCGGGGGTGCTGTTTTATCTCACCACCTGGATTCCTCCGTCGCGCCGGAGCCAGTTCACTGCGCTGTTCATGTCTGCGATTGCCATCTCCGGCATCGTCAGCGGGCCTTTGTCAGGAGGGATCCTGGGTGCCACCGACGGGCTGCTCGGCCTGAAGGGCTGGCAATGGCTGTTCCTCATAGAGGGGTTGCCTTCGGCGCTGACGGGCCTCGTCATCTACTTCGTGCTGGCCGATAGCCCCCAGACGGCGAAGTGGCTCTCCGCGCGTGAGGTTGCCATCATCACTGCGGAGTTGCAGAGCGAAGCGAATCCAGGCCAGCAGCAGCATCAGCATAATTTCGCAGCTGCTCTGTGCGATAAGCGCCTGTATCTCCTTTCCGGCATGTCGGTCGGCCTCATCGCGGGCGGAGCCGGAATTCCGCTCTGGCTTCCGACCATTCTCCGGGGGACCGGAATTCACGACCCGCTCGCGCTCGGTCTGTTCTCTGCCATTCCCTACATTGTCGCCGTGGTGGTGCAGCAACTCATTGCGCGGAGCTCCGACCGCTTGCGCGAGCGTCGCTGGCACGCCGCAGCGCCGACACTGCTTTGCGCGATCGGATGGCTGTTGCTTCCGCAAGCGATGGGGCACCCATGGATGGCGATTGGCCTACTGACGGTGATGACAGCCGGATATCTCGGCGCAACCGGGCCATTCTGGACGATGCCCAGCCTCTATCTCTCGGGACCGGCGGCGGCCGGCGGAATCGCGATGATCACGACGTGCGGCGGCATCGGCGCATTCTTTGCGCCGACGTTGGTCGGCTGGATGACCACCGCAACAGGGTCATTGACGTACGGATTATACTCCTATGGAACGATCATGGCGCTCGGCGCAATGATAATGCTCCTGGGAACGAGCCCGATTGCACCTGCGACAGCAGCGACAACGCAGGGTCACGAGGGTGATCTTCGGTTGGCAGCAAAGCACGGAGTTGATGTCTGACAAAGTCCGACATGGCGGTGGCAATACGGCCCGTTGCCGCTCACCCGTCTAAACGTTGCAGTAGGCGGCCTGGCACAACCCATCGGTGAATATTGCCGGCATTTGGTGGTCGAGTTCACCTAGGAGAGTTATGACCAGAGCTGTTCTCGGCCGCCTTGCGGTCACTCATGATGAGGAGAGATTTGGAAGCCCTACGAAGTGCGCGTCCTCTCACGTCGTAGAAGAGCCGGTGATCCGTACCCAAGTTCCGTCCTGAAGAACTTGAGCGGTGTTGCGGACCGTATTCATCCGACGTTGCCGGTGATCTCCTCCAGAACCCTGCCTCGCATTTCAATGAAGAAAAGCAGGACCGTAACGGCTCCCGCCGCTGCGGCCGCGCCAAAGAACGCTAAGACCGCCCGGAAGTTTCCCGATTGCAAGAGGAGGCCGACTATCGCAGGGCCCAAGGTGGAAGCGATCCGAAACCAAGAACTTGCGACGCCCCCCTAACGCTCGCATACTCGTCGGGTAGATCTCCCCCACATACGCGGAGAACATCGCCATCCAGGCTGTCAACGTCCGAAGGGCGTAACCGCCCGCGAACAGGTTTCGGAAGTGAGCGGGTGTGGGCCTCGGTGCAATTGGCTCTGCCAGCACAGGCGGAAGCGGGCGCTTGCCGAAACCGGACACGCTGTCTTCGGTGGAAGCCATCGCTCTGCCGGCCCGAGCGGCATCTCCCCTCTCGGCGATCCAACGCGGCGATTCCGGCAGGATCCGCGGTAGAATGAAAGCAAGTACCACGGGGAGGCCGCCGATCACGAACATCGAGCGCCAGCCGTAGTGTGGAATCAACCAGATGGCGGCCAATGACGTGATCATCGCTCCAAAACCGAAGAGGACGTTTAGCAGGAAGACCAGGCGCCCGCGGAAACGACTCGAACTAACCTCCGTCATGTAGGTCAGTAGCTCACTTGCCACGCATAACTTCGTTGCCCGTCGTCAAATAGTCGTGGGCGAGCCATGGCAAGCTCTGCACCACGCGCGCCTGTGAGCGCGTCCTCGTCACCAGAGCCGAAACGGTATTTCGCTTCGGCGTCGGCGACCGCCGCGAGATATCTGTCGCGCAAAATCGGTTTTAGCGAAGCTGGGACAAGTGAATCCATTTGGAAATTGCATCCATCGAGGGGGAGGGAAATATCACCTAGTCTGTAGGCCCAAGCAACCTTAGCTTGTGCATAAGGTTCGATTGCCTTTACTGCGTGGGATGTTCAAAGCGGATGGATGCGGCATTGAAGGTGGCTGTGCTGATAGGTGTTCTTCGTTGTCGCTCGCCGGAGCCCGTCGGGCAGGGGGCCGCCGCTTTGCGGCGTCGTTATCACTGTCATTGCGCGGGCGCCTTGTTAACCGGTCTCGCGACTGCACTCGCTTTCGGGTCCCCCCGCCATTCCATGTCGGCGTCGCTATCACTGTCCCGAAATCGGGTGCCTGTATTTCGGACTCGTCATGAGCCGAGCCTCTGGCGCAACGGCGGTCAAGTCTTGCCCGTGCCGTACGGGTTCGACAGATCGGGGTTTTCACGCGCGTGTCTTGACCACATATGTTCCGCGAAGCGCGAACAATAGACTTGCGCGAGCCGCCGCTGATCGAGGCGGTGCAGCGCGGCCGCGTCTGGCCAATTGGAGGTGAACTCGATCAGCTTCTCCCTGGGCGTGTCCGCATGACTTTCCCAGAAGAAGTCGAAGGCATCGAGCGGCTCGCTTATCTCGCGCGTGACATCCTTGACAATGCCGAAGAAAGTCTCCGGGGAGCGCTTGTAAGCGGCCATCTCGGCGTCGCTCAAATCGTTTGCGCAAATGACGTGCGTTCCGTCGGCGTACCGGTAGGTCCCGTAAGCGCGCCGCTCGGGCTCAAGGACGACGGCATCCGTCAGCACCGCAGGCACTTCCCGTCCATCGGCGAGCGGAATCAGGTATGCCGATCCAATCAGAAGACGCGGGAGGGAGGAATCCTTCGGTTCGTCGGGGAGCCGGTCGTCGAACGTGCTTGGGACCGTTTGTTGTCGGTTGAGTGCCTTCCGCAGCCAGTGCAGCTCAAGATGCTTATCGCGCGCATCGACGAGCTCCAGGATGGATCGGGCGGGTGTGCGGCTGGCAAAATCCGGAATCTTGAACCCGCAGGCCAGCCCTACATCGGTGAAGACGGTGCCGTCGAGCGCATGAATGGCGCCGAGGTTTGTCACCATGACGTAGGCGGGTGGTGCAGGGCGCCCCTCGATCGTGAAGTCCTTTTCGGCCTGTTCGATCTCGGCATCGATATGCTGCATCCAGTCCGGCATTTCACCCGGGGCCCCGGTTCCTGCGCGGTTCAGCTCGATGAAGATCATGCGCTCGTGATCGGCCTGCTTGCACAAAGCCTTGTAAAGCTGATTGCGGATGCGGGGCGGCTCGGCGCTCGCTCCCGAACGACTGCTCAAGGAGGTAACGGTCTTGGCCTCGACAGAAAACTTGCGGCCCGTGTCCTTGTGTGTTGCCGCTAATTCGCAATGCGAGCGGTTGGAGTCCGTCTCGTCCTCCAGCTCGATATGAAAACCGGCCCGAGCCAGGCTGCCGATGACGCGGGCTTCGTAGACGGCACCTTCGAAGGTCTGCGCATTGCGCAAGCGCGTCAACAGCAGCTCGGGCAGCTCGGCGTTGTGCGCGCTCAAAAAGAGATCGTAGGCTAGGCCGAGATAGGCCCGCACCGCGCCAGTCATCTCGGCCGAATAGATGCCATCCGGTCCCTTGGGCAGGGTCTGCTGCAGCATGCAGACCTTGTGATACCATTTGAGGAGCGGTGACGCTCCACTTCCGGTTTGGCGAGCTCTGTGTTTCCCCATTCCGACGTAAGCTTCACCTTGATGTAGTCGAACAGAAAATCGGGAAAGGTGCGCCATGTCTTCCAGCGCACCTCCTTGCCGACGCAGACGACGCGATAGCCGTGGTTCTCGAATGAGATGATCGGCTTGCCAAGGCCCTGCATCAACCGGCGCTGGTGCTCGCGGGCCTCCTGCCGCGCGGCTTCCAGCTGTATCCTGGCAAGAGCGTCGGGCGAGGGGCCGGTCATGTGCCGCCCGATTTGCTGACGCCTATGTTCATCGCGTCCTTGAACGCCGGGATCACGAGAGGATCGTTCAGGACGCGTTGGATAGGGGCAGCAAGATCGTCACCAAGCATCTGCTGGGCAGCAGCGATCTTTTGCGCGGCCAGCTAGGCGTAGACCAGAATGCCCGGCGAGCCTCGCTCGGCAACGCCAAAGATCGTGACTGCTAGTGTCATGCGTTCTTATTGTTCTTCCTCAAGGATTCCAGGCTGGCTGTCGGCCAGATTGCCATCGATCAGTTCAGGCAGCTACATGGACTCGAACACACGCTTGAGCAGTTCCAGGGTGCCGGGCGTCTTCGGGCTGTTGGAGCCGGGCTGGAAGGCAGCCTATAGGCGGGAAATGCACCTAACCTCTTCGCCCATCCGCGTAAGTCATTGAAATCGCAACAAATGCGACCGCCCCTCCGAGCGCACCAAGCGCCTAATTCGTTGAAATACAGGGGGTTTTAAGAATTGCCCGCAAGGAAGCCCCTTGCGCTGGCATAACCCACAGGGATTTTTCGCTGCAGGCGGCGCCGCCTTAGAGACGAGAAGAGTCATGGCTTCACCGCAGCACGTCTTCTCTTCGGCTACGATCGCCGAATCCCCAATCGAACCTTCACGGCTTCAGTCCGACCCAGGATGGGTTCATTTTGCGCGATAGAACAGCGCGCGTCCGGTTGGGAACGGTGGCGGTCCGCGCGTTGGATGGATTCAATGCGCCAACCGTGTGCATCAGTTCCTGGATAGCAACGGTCGAGCGATTGACCTCTCGCTCAGCGATCAGCTTGTCCAAGATCTGAGGCGAACGAATTTGCATCTGACGATCTGGACGGAGGTCAAGCAAAAGTCCTCGCCCGACAGTTAGGTTCGGATTGACGAACGGCAGCGCATTGTCACTTCGTCGCGTCAGCGATCGTCATGGCAAGTCTACGCCCAGTCCTTTCGCGCCTGCATCCAGCCGATTAAGCGCTTCGGTATCGTTGCCGAGAGCCGCGCGGCCGCTGCGAGCCGCAGCGGATGCCTGGTCCCGCTGACCGAGGACCACATAAGAACGCATCAGTTGAATCCATCCATCGACGTCGTTGCCATTCCGCGTCAGCCGGTCGGCCAGGCGATCGACCATGCCTTTGATCATCGCCTGTTGTTCCTCAGTCGGAGACGTATTGGTGGGGGCTGGCGGATTGTCCCGTCGCGGCGACATGTTCGCTACAGGCGGGCCTGAAGCATCATCTATCGCGCCCAGGCGCTGGTTGAAATCAACGAGCTTTTGCGGATCGGAGGCAAAGGCCGACCGGGCCTGTGCAGTCGCGGCCGTGGCTTTCTTGTGCTCTCCAAGAGTTTCGTATGAGCGTACCAGCATCAGCCAGCTATCGACGTCACCACCCTTCCTGCTCAGGCGCTCGGCCAGCTTGTCGACCATGGCCTGCACCGGAGCGCTGTCATGTTCGGCCGGTCCGGCTGTCGTCGGGGCAGGTTGCTTGGAAACCTCCCGGGAAACGCCATTGAGCGGGCGATCGATGCTCGCCAGACCCATTTCGAGCCGGGCTAGTTTCTCGGGATCCGACGCGAGCGCGCGTCGTGCATTCACGATGGCGGCGTCGGCCTTGTCGCGCTCACGAAGGACCTTGTACGAGCGCACAAGCCTGAGCCAGCCATCCAGATCTCCGCCATTGATTTTGAGGCGCTCCGATAATCCCTCGACCATGGACCTGATCATGGCATCCTGTTGCTTCTCAGGCGCCGAAGCATCGTCCGCGGCTGCGACTGAAGGCGCATCGAGGCGTGCGAGTGCGTTGCGAACGGTATCGAGCCAGTCTGCATCAGGTGGCGCGGTGTCGATCAGACCGCGCCAGATCCTGGCCGCCTCATCCGGCCGGCCATCCTGTTTTGCCGCAAGTCCGATGTAAAAACCGGCGTCGACGCTGGTGGGATCGATCGATAGCGCCTGATTGAACGCTCTCCTGGCTTCGTTCGTCACGACGCCATTGGCAGCGGCAACAAGGGCCTCGCCTAGATTTTCCTCGCGGTCGGAGCTGTCGCCCAGGCCAGTTATGGCCTTTTGCCAAGCGCGCGCCGAATCGTCATATCGCCCCATCCGCATGTAGATTGGAGCAAGAATCTCCCAGCCGTGTCCATCGTTCGGCTTGCCCTTCAGATAGCTCTCGACTTGAGCGACCATGCCGTCAACCACATCATCAGAAGAGGATGTGGTTTGATCAGCAACCTCCATCCGGACCGTGCCAGGCGAGCCGAGCCGGAGATACATGCCGCCGGCAAATGTTGGCAAGAACACCATGCCCATTGCGAGTGCCGTGAGCCGGCGCACTTTGGTGTTACTACCACCGACCGGTAATTGGTTAGGCGTCTCGGAGGCCTCGGCCGCCTTCAGAAGTCGGCGCGAAACCTCGAGGCGTGCCGCGTCGGCGTCTGCCGTGCCAATCGAGCCGGCTTCTCGATCTCGATCGATTTCGATGAGTTGATCCTTGTAGACCGCGACGTCGCTGCCGGACGGAGCGGTTCGACCGGCAAACGCGATCGGCCAAACGACGGCGGCGAGAGCTGCTATCGTCATCAACATCAGAACGAGCCAGAGTGGCATCATGCTCTTTCAGACCAACAAGCGCCGCCGGACCACGGCTGCCCGATGTGATACGCAAGGGCCGGTTGCGGCATCACAAGTACGGGTTCGACACACAACGCGTCGCCGGCTGTCCGACCTCAAATGGATTGCAACATCTTGCGGCGCCGCCTGTGGAAGCTCCGACCAATCGGTTGGTCTGAGTTAAGCCGCTTTCCCTTGGTGCCGCAAGCAGCGCTTGGGGCGGCGTTTTGGGATTGCGGCGCATCGGATCGGCTCTCGCTTCAGCGGGACGGCGGTGCTGGTGACCTTAGTGTTCGTTGAGAAAGTCGACGCGGGCCTCGAGATCGCACGGCGGGTAGGGTTCCGCGACGGGCTGCAGCCGCTGGGTGTCTTTGTGCTGAAGTTCGACCGCGCTCGAAATGGTCAGATGCATAGGGAATGTGCACGCGTTGCTCTTCGAACCATCCGGTCGAAGATCGACTGTTGCCGGGCAGGCACAACTCGTGGAGAATCTACGCACGATCGAAGGATGAGTCCGTCAGACCAAGCTTCCGGCATCGATTATGTTCTTAAACCTGCTCCAGTGCGCGCGGTTTGCCCGGGAGGGCCAAGAATTTTGTTTGCGGACTGTCATTTGTTAAGGGTATCCTTTTTCCTTATTCAGGGGCTTCATCGAATTCGTTGCACAATTTTTGCGTGAAGCCCGATAGCGATTGGTAGTTTGATTATGGCTCGCGTGATTGGAAGGCGAGTTTGGCATGTGGCCGCATTGATTGCCGCCTCGGCTGGTTCCGTGCTGCCGGTCACAGTCGATGCCCGCTCCCCATCTGATGCCTTGGCTGTACATGGCACGGCCGCGACCGATCTCGCCCGGCTCGAAAAATACTGGGCCGAAGTCACTGGCGGCAAACCGCCATCGACCTCGCCCCACAATCGCGGCGCTTCGGCTCCTGATATCATTCGGCTCCGAGACTATTTGGCAGATGTCACTAGCGCCACAGGCCGGCCACGTCAGATCGTTGCCCAGGGCAACAACGATGATCTGTTGATCCCGCAGACTTCTCCCGCGCCGGCCCCGTCCGGGTCCAACAAGCCTGCCGGGGATGACCTGCTGACGCCAGCGCCGAGTGGCGGCGATTTGCTGACCCCGGCCCCTGGCGGCAACGATCTCTTGACACCGGGCGCCAACAATCCCGCAGACGCGCTGAAGGTCGCGCCAGGTGCCGCCAAGGATTCGGACGAGGCGAAAAAGAAACAGGCGGATGATGAGGCCAGGCGAAAGGCCGCGGACGCGGAGCATGAGAAGCTGTTCCTCGAGACCAAGTATCCGTCGGCGAGCACGTGCGCCGTCTGCCACGTCAAGCAATTCGAGGAATGGTCGGTCTCACAGCACGCCTATGCTCAAGTCAGCGTCGTGTTCAACGCGATGCAGACCAAGATCAATATCAACAGCGGCGGCACCAATGGCGATTTCTGCATTCGCTGCCATACACCGCTCGGGATGAACCTCAACGAGTCAGTCTACGGTTCCAACCTCGACCGATCGCCGGCGTCCCGGGAAGGGATTACCTGTGTGGCCTGCCACCGGGTCAATCAAGCATACGGCAAGATCAGCGCGCGGATGGCGACCGTGGAAGGTGACATTTATTCGCCGGTCTACGGCCCGAAGGGCGGCGCTGAGCTCAAACGGGTGCTGAGCAAGCCGGAAGAGTACCGCGTTTCGACATCCAAGGATCAGCCCGGGCGCGCCATCCATGGCTCGGTCAAGCAGGCGTTCTTTCTCACGAAGCCGATGTTCTGCGGAAGCTGCCACGATGTCACGCTGCTCAATGGGTTCAGGCTGGAGGAGGCTTTCACCGAATTCAAGGCATCGCCCGCGATCAAGGAGAGAGGCGAGAAGTGCCAGGATTGCCATATGGGCCGGGTGCAGGGTGTCGCGTCGGGCTATGATTTCGGGCCGGCTGCAATCGTCGGCGGTGTGCCGACCAAGGACCGCAAGATCACCAACCATACCTTCGCCGGACCCGACTATTCGGTGATCCATCCCGGGATATTCCCGTTCAACGTCGACGCGCAGAAGCTCAAGTCGCTCGCGGAATGGCTGCAGTTCAACTACAAGGCCGGATGGGGCACCGACGAATTCGAGAAAGCGGCCCCGAAGGACTACAAATTTCCCAAGGCTTGGGAGTCCCGTGACGAGCGCTACGACGCGCGAGCCATCATCAAGACGCAGTTCGAACGTCTGGCAAAGGTGCGCCAACTCCGTTTGCAGGTCTTGCGCAACGGTATCCAACTCAGCGACATCAATGTTCTCAGGCGGGATACCGGCGGCCTCCAGTTTGCCGTCGACGTCATCAACGTGACCCAAGGGCACGCCGTGCCAACGGGGTTCGACGCTGAGCGTCTCTTCTTCCTGGAGGTCACCGTCACCGACAGCCGCGGCAACAAGGTCTATGTCTCAGGGGACCGCGATCCCAACGGCGATGTCCGGGACACTCATTCCATATACGTGCACAACGGCGAGTTGGAGGAGGACAAGGACCTCTTCAATCTGCAATCGATCTTCCTGGTGCGCACGCTTCGTGGCGGCGAACGTGAGCAGGTTCTGCCAACCAATCTTTCGGCCGACGTGCTGCCTTTCGTGCGGCCGGAAACCAGGGCGACGGTTCTCGTGGGGCACCCGCTCGGTGCGCGCAAGCACAAGCAGACCATCGAGCCTTTGGGGCGGCGGACCGCCACCTATACCGTGCCTGCCGAGAAGCTCAGGAGCGGCGAACGCTACAAGATCACGGTCCGGTTCATCGCGCAGATGATACCGAGCAACTTGATCGATACTGTCAAGGACGGCGGTTTTGACTACAACATGAGCCCCGCCGAGATTGCCCGTGCGGTCGTCAATGGAAGCGTAGCCGTCAGGACACGAAGCGCCGACGTGGTTTTGCCTTAGGTCTGGCAACGGGGGTTGGGTGGCATGCGAACGGGCCGGTTGCTGATCTTTTGCGGAGCCGCGCTGGCTCAGGCGGCTGGCATGCCCGCGCCCGCCGGAGCCGGGCCGGCCGAGCAGGAGTCCACCGAGGTCGCCGCGCTTGCCGCGGCGCCATCAGGGGCCGCCGAGGCAGATCACATGGGCAAGAAGAAGCCGAGCGTCCGTCGCAGGCCGGCGCCTCAAGGTGAGGAGGCGGTCCATGCCGAGGCGACTCATGCCGAGCTTGCCCACAGCAAGAGCCGCCTGAGCGAAAAGCCGGTGCCGCTGCTGAAGGAACACACGCAGCTGCCCGAGCGAAATCCGCCGATCATCGAGTGGAACGAGCCGTTCCTGGGACCTGGAAACATCAAGTCGGGGTTCAAGATCCCCACCGGCGCAGTGTGGCAGCCGGCCTTCTGGGTGTTCGGCTCCGTTCAGAGCAATGCCGGGGTGTTCAACGACGGCGTCCACCCTGGCCGGGAATATGGGTCCGGTCGGGCTGATATTTTTGGCCATTTGCAGCTGACGCCCACGGAGCGGGTGGTCATCGGATTTAGCCCGCTCTCGCAAGGCCCCAATCTGGGCACCGGCGTACTGAACGTCGATGGGCAGGGCACGCAATTCGTCAACGCGTTCAACCCGAATATCCAGACTTTCTTCTTCGAGGGCGACACGCGCCAGTTGTTTCCGGGTATCGATCCCGACGACCGAAGGGGCCTCGATTTCGGTTTCTCCGTCGGCAAGCAGCAGATCTTTTTCCAAGAAGGAATCATGATCAACGACAACATCCAGGCGCTGGGGATCACGAAGGATACGATCCAGATACCTGGCCTCACTCAGGACATCCGTGTGACCGGAGTCTACGGCTGGGGCGACCTCCGGCGCGGCGATGCTCAACCCCTGCCGGATCACTCAGCCCAACTGCTCGGTGTGTTTACTGAAACGGACTTCCGCAGGAACGTCGTGACGTTCGACTTCGCCTTCGTCAACAGTGACAATCCGCGGGATTGGGCTGGGGTACAAAGGGGCGGTTCGGGTGTTTTCTGGGGCGCTTCATCGACACAGCGTTTCGGAGACATCAACACTGCGTTCAGGATCAACACCTCGACGGCGCTCGATGCAAAGGGGCCATGGGTCAATGACGGCGTCCTGCTGTTGGCGGAAATCTCCCAGACACAGAAAGGTTCGAACGACATTCTCTATGCCAACGTTTTCTCGTCGTTTGGCAACTACACCTCGGCTGCCCGCAGCGCCCAGGTCGCCGGTCCTCTGGAACGCGCCGGCATCTTGTTCAGCCCGCTGGCTGCGGGCTTGGCCGGTTCGCCGCTTCCGAGCGATGCATATAGCGCATCCTTCGGCGGCGCCATTGGTTACCAAAAGTTCTTCGGTCCCAGGAAACAGCTGACCATTGAACTCGCCGGCAAGGGATTTACCAGCGGCGATATACGGGGCGTCAGAGAGAGCGTCGTGGCAATCGGCGCTCAGTATGTGCAGGCGGTCGACAGCAGGACCAGCGTTCATGTGAACGGCTTTGTGCTGGAGACGCTCGAGCAGCATTTCGGGTATGGTGCCGCTGTAGGAACGACGACACGATTCTGATTTTTCTTTTTGGAATGACCCGGCCATTCGGAAGGGCAGCTCATGTTGGCTGTGGCACTACAATTCGGCGGACTGTTCATCATCGGCGCCGTGCTGTTGCAGGCGGGTGTAACGCTGTTCGCCGACGTCGGACATGCCATTCGCAGGCGGCAGATGGATCGTCGAAGGCTTGCCGTCTTCAAGGTCCAGAGTGACGCCCTGCTTCGTCGCGCCAAAGCTTCCCACGAGCGAGCCGAACTGACCTGGTCTGGCAAGCGGAAGTTTCGCCTGGTGGAGCGGAAGATCGAAAACCGCGCGAAGGATGTCTGCTCCTTCTATCTGGCGCCGCACGATGGCGGGGCCTTGCCCCCATTTCTGCCGGGGCAGTTCCTGACCTTCGAGCTGAAAGTACCTGACCATCCCGTCCCGGTTGTTCGGTGCTATTCTCTGTCCGACAGCCCGCTCGCCCGTGATCGATACCGGGTCAGTATCAAGCGCATACCGCCACCGCCAAAAGCAGGACCCGACATTCCGGCCGGTCTGTCCTCGAGCTATTTTCACGAGAGCCTGAAGGAAGGCGACATCGTTGATGTCAGGGCGCCCGCGGGCCAATTCCATCTCGACACCGCTTCGGAACGTCCTGTCGTGTTTATTGCGGGCGGCATAGGACTGACGCCTGTTTTATCCATGTTCAAGTGGCTGGCCGATACCGGCAGCAGACGGACGGCATGGTTCTTCCTCGCGGTTCGAAACGGCAACGACATCGCACTGCGCGACGAAATCCGGGCTGTCGCTAACACAAACCGGAAGCAATTCCACACCGTTACGCTGTATTCCGACCCGACGAACGAATGCATCGAGGGTGAGGATTACGACTGCAAGGGATTTCTGAGCATCGATTTGCTCAAGCGCTATCTGAATACGTCGAATTACGAGTTCTACATTTGCGGTCCACCGCCGATGATGGAGGCCGTGGTCAAGGCGCTCTCGGAATGGGGGGTGCCTGAGGCGGATATCCACTTCGAGGCCTTCGGACCCGGATCGGTCAAGAAGGTCCAGAGGCCGGAATCGGATGCAGAGGCTGCCGCGGGATTCAAGGTAGAACTCGCGCGGTCGCGTAGATCTCTGGTCTGGACCAAGGAGGCGGGGAGCTTGCTCGAGTTGGCCGAGGCAAACGGCATTAGGATCAATTCGGGATGCCGGGCGGGTAACTGCGGCACCTGTGTTACGGCTGTCAAGCGTGGAAGCGTAAACTATCTCGTCAGACCGGCGACCGATCCGGCACCCGGTTCGGCGCTGCTCTGTATCGCGCATCCGACCGCAGATATCACCCTGGATGCGTAAAGCGACTGATCAGATCGGATACTGCGGGCAAGTGACCGCCCGCTTGATGGACGGGAGACGGAAATGACAATCAAGCCGACGAATTTGGTGGCGCCCGTCTGGCTGGCGCGGATCGCGACGGTGATGCTTCTCGCTGGAATCGGAGTTTCCGTCGCGCGCGCGGCCGATCCCGAATTGGTTGTCGGACCCAATGCCTGTGCCGAATGCCATAAGAAGGAAGCGACGATCTGGCAGCGAACCCATCATTTCACGACGTTTCGGGACCTTCCCAACAACAAGGACGCAGATGCCATAGCGGAGAAGATGGGCGTCAAGCGGCTGAAATCGGAAAGCCTGTGCCTGAACTGCCACTTTACCACTCAGGCACCCGACAAGGTGATTGCCGGTATTTCGTGCGAGTCCTGCCATTCCGGAGCCAAGGACTGGGTCAAGGTGCATTCCGGGTTCAGCGGCAAGAAGGAAGGGCAGGAAACAAAGGCCGAGATCGCCGAGCGATGGGAGAAGTCCGAGGCGGCGGGCATGATCCGTCCGACAAACTACTACGCTCTCGCCAAAAATTGCCTCACCTGCCACGTCGTACCGAATGAAAAGCTCGTCAATGTCGGCGGACACGCCGCCGGAAGCAGCTTCGAACTTGTGAGCTGGAGTCAGGGCGAAATCCGCCACAACGTCTGGTTCAACAAGGGCGCGTCGAATCCGGAAGCTTCGCAGGCTCGCAAACGCATGCTGTTCGTGGTCGGTCGCGTGGTCGAGCTGGAAGCCGCTTTGATCGGCGTCAGCAAAGCCACCGCCAAGGACACTTATGCATTGAAAATGGCAACGCGAGCCGACGTCGCGCGCAAGGCCGTTGCCGCGCTGGCCAATGTCCTGCCCAATGCGCCGGAGCTCAAGGCGATTGCCGACGTGGGCCAGGGCGCCGGACTGAAGCTGAACAACGAGGCCGAGCTGGTCGCGGCGGCCGGCAAGGTCTCCGAGTTGGGCCAGAAGTTCTCCAAGGGCTACGATGGCTCGGGCTTCGCCGCGGTCGACCAGTACATCCCCGGCGCCGACAAATACAAAGGCCAGGTTTCAAACTAAAGTTTCAAACTAAAGAGGTCTCATACCGAAATGGCTGAGCCGGTCTCGGAGCTCGTCGAAGAACGTAATCGCCGATGGGATGAACCGTTCGGCGACGAACCGCTCGACGGCAAAACCGTAGCCCGCATTCTCTCGCTGCCAAGCTTCGCGAATGTCGACCCGGCCGAGTTCCAGGCATGGCTACCGCTCGATAAGATCATCGCGAATGACGGGCGCTTGCGAAAATTCCAGCGCGGGGAGGTGATCATCCGCAAAGGCGATTACGGCAATTCGCTGTTTATCGTCCTGGAAGGTGGCGTCCTCACGCTCCCTTCGATTGAGTCCGAGACGGGCGCCGCCCGGACGCCAAAGCGTGGGGTGAGCTGGTGGCGATCGATCGCGCAGCTGCTTGCGCGTGCCAAGCCTCCCGAGTTTAGGCCGACACGGCGGCGGCAGCGCGGGCGCAGGCCGGTGGCGTCCGAATCGGCTGTGCCTAGCGGACTGGGAAAGATCGAAATCGATGATTCCAAGCAGCGGTTTTCGGCGGTCGCTCTCCGAGCGACCGAGGTTTTTGGCGAGCTGGCCGCGCTGACTGGAAGGCAGCGCACGGCCACTGTCGTGGCGGCCGAGAACGACACGCTTTTGTTCGAGCTGCGATGGCAGGGTGTTCGCGACATCCGCACCTGGTCCACGGCGTTCCGTCAGCGCATAGATCAGCTCTATCGCGAGCGCGGTCTGGTCGGCCGACTGCGGGAAAGCCCGATTCTTCGTCATTTGGACGCACAAGCGCTGGACGAGATTGCAAGGGAATCGCTGTTTGAAACCTACGGCAACACCGATTGGACGCATCGCTTCAAGAAAGAGAGGCAGAGCGACGTCAGCCGCGTGATCGAACAGGAAACCGTGATAAGCGAGCAGGGGGCCCATGTTGACGGCTTGCTATTGATTAGCCGGGGCTTTGCCAGAGTGACCGAGCACGTCGACTACGGCGAGCAGGCGATTGATCATCTGTCCGTCAACGATGTTTTCGGCCTGGACGAGATCGCGTCCATCGCAGCCGGAGACGCCGGCGTGGTGTTAAAGGCAAGTCTGCGCGCCATCGGCTATGTCGACATCATTCGGATTCCGACCAAACTGGTGTGCAAATACGTGCTTCCGGGCCTTCCTGCCCGTCCTCGCAACAATAAGAAGGCCGTGTCGAGACGGGAGCCTGTTGCGCTGAAGATGCAGCAGGAGATGATGGATTTTCTCGTCGATCATCGCTTTATCAACGGCGAGAAAGCGATGGCGATCAACCTCGATCGCTGCGTCGGCTGCGACGATTGCGTGAAGGCTTGCGCCACGGCACACGACAACAATCCGCGCTTCAGGCGGCACGGCTTCTCGCATCACAACCTCATGGTTGCCAATGCCTGCATGCACTGCACCGATCCGGTCTGCCTGATAGGTTGTCCAACAGGCGCCATCCACCGCGAAGAGGGGACCGGGACCGTCGTGATCAATGACGGCACCTGTGTCGGCTGTGCTACCTGCGCCAATGCGTGCCCTTACGACAACATTCAGATGGTGGACATCCGCGACAAGTCGGGCGCTTTCCTGCTCGACAGCGAAGGCCTGACGATCAGTCGCGCCACCAAGTGCGACCTTTGCGCCGATCAATTGACGGGACCGGCCTGCGCCCAGGCCTGTCCCCACGATGCCCTGATCCGTGTTGACATTCGCGATTCCAGAAAGTTGCTGGCGTGGCTCGGTTGACCTCATTGTTGAGCAGGAACACTGCGATCAATCTGGCGGTCGCGAGTGTCGCGTTCGCGCTGTTCTTTTTCGAGAATGCCCGGCGTGATATTGCCTTGCATAAAGTCCAGTTCTTCAGCGGGTGGAGTTTGTTTGCCTGCATCACCGTGATGATGTTGCTGGGTTGGCGCAAGAAGGTCGTCATCCTTCCCTTCGGTCGTGTCAGGTTCTGGCTGCTCGTGCACTATTACGTCGGCTTCCTGACGATCGCGGTCTTCGTCGTCCACACCAGATTTGAGCTGCCCGGGTCTCTGTTGCATTGGCTGCTTTGGGGCCTGTTGATGTTTGTCACCCTGAGTGGGCTGGCAGGCGCAATTATGAGCAAGATCCTGCCGCCGCGCCTCGAGGCGCAGGGGGAGCGGATCCTGTTCGATCGCATCCCGCTGTTCAGGGCCCAGTTGGCGGAACAGGCCGAGGCGATCGCGCGGGAGTCGGTCCAGGACGGCAACACCCGGAGCATTGCCAGGCTCTATATCGACACCCTGAGCGACTTCTTTGCGGGGCCTCGTAACATTCTCGCGCATTTGGTGGCATCGAAGGTGCCGCAGGCGCGGCTTGTCGGGCAACTGTCCGCCATTGAGCGATATCTCGACGAACCCGGCAAGGCTCGCCTGCAGAAGATGCGCGATCTCATCGAGGCCAAGAGCAATCTCGATTTTCATTACAGCAATGGCGGGCTGCTGCGCATTTGGCTTTTCGTGCATGTCCCTGCGACCTACGCGCTGCTGGTTGCGATCGCAGTCCATGTGGCGTTGGAATACGCCTTTGCGGCGAGTTAGGTCGGCATGATCGTCCTCCAGAAATTCGGCTTCAAGGAGAGCAAGTACGAGCGTCCGCAGGATGCGTGGGTTTGCGGGCGCTTGGCGGACGGCAAGCCGTGCGATCTGGGCCCGGGAGCCGACGGTCGGTGTTGCGTGACCACCGCCTGCCAGCCCCGATTGGAGAACGATCGCTGGCAATGCCGGCGATCCGCCAATGCCGGGGGGCCCTGCCAGGCGGGGCCGCTGCCGGATGGACAGTGCTGCATGACGCTAGAGCGCTGCGTCCCGCGCCCGAGCCTGCGGACGAAACGCAGGCGCGCTACGTTCGCCGCAATGGCGCTGACGATCGGACTTCTGGTTTTGGTCATGGGAGGCGAAGCCGGGCGCCATTTCATGATGCCGGGCAAGCTTTCCTCACACCATGCAGGCTTGACCGATTGCTCGACCTGCCATGCCGGCGCCCGGTCCGGCCGGGTCGATCTGCTGCATCGTTTGGTCACCGCGGTCGAGCCGCGGCAGAACTCCAATTTATGCGTGACCTGCCACGTCATGGGAGCTGAACCGTTCAGACCGCATACGCATCCGGTCGATGACCTGAAGCGGCTCACCGAAACGCTTCGGAGCAAGTCGAAAGACGCGCCGCCCGAGAGCTTGATACAGCGCGCCGTCTTTCCCGCAACTCCACGCGGGGCCGACACGGAGATTCAGTGCGGGACCTGCCACGAGGAGCATCAAGGCGTGTTTACGGACCTGAAGAAGGTCTCGAATCAGCGCTGCCAGACCTGCCATGTGTCGAAGATCGGATCGTTTGCCAATTCGCATCCGCAGTTTGCGAAATATCCGTATCAACGGCGACCGCGCATCATCTTCGATCACCGATCGCATATGACCAAGCACTTTCCGGAAGCCGTGAAAGCTGCGGTCGCGGGGCAGATTGTGCCCGATGTTTGCACCGACTGCCATCAGCCGGGTGTCCGGAAGAGATACATGGTGGTGAAGCCGTTCGAAACCATGTGCGCCGGCTGTCACAACGGTGACATCAACGGAGCCACGCGGGTCAGCGGGCCCAAGGGCATCGACGTCATCGCGGTCCCCGGACTGGATGTTGCGACGCTGAGGGAACACGGCGTCGACATCGGCAACTGGCCCAAAGACTCTGAAGCAGCTCTGACCCCTTTCATGCGGCTGCTCTTGGACGCCAACGGCGAGAACGTCGTATCCGCTGTGGCGGAACTGAATCTGCTTGATCTGAGCAAGGCCAGCGATCAGGACCTCGCGCGGGTTGGGGCGCTGGCATGGGCGGTGAAGCGCCTGTTCGGCCGCCTGGAGACCGCGAATCCAGCGGCGATGAGGGCTCTGGCCGGCAACAAATCCGGCAGGCAAGTCGACAGCCTCCAAATGGCTGCGCTGACCGGTGGCATGTCGCATGACGTTGTCATGGCAGGTAATCAGGAATGGTTCCCCGATTTGCAGGACGATCTGCAGCGGCATGCCCGCGGCGAGCCAACCGGCAATTTCAAGCCGCCGGAAAAGCCAGCCAATGACGCGGCGATTCCGCCGCCTTCCTCGCCTCGCGGCGACGGGAAGGCCGTCGCTGCGACTGTAGCGCCCGGTGCCGGATCTTCCGACGATATCCTCACTCCCGGAGGAAACGCCGGTGACAGCAAGGCCGACATCCTCGCCACAGGCAAGGACGACACGTCCACCTTGACAAAAAACGCCGACATCCTCGCGCCAGCCAACAAGGATGACGCTCTTGCCCCAGGCAACAAGGACGACATTCTGTCGGGAGACAAGGCCGCCGCCGACAACACCTTGTCAGCAACTGGCGATGACAGTTCGACGCCTAGCGGAGGCGATGCGAACGCAGGTGCCGGAGCCAAGAAACCGACCGATGCCATGCCCATCCCGTTCGATCCCGAGACCTGGGCACAGACTGGCGGCTGGTATCGTGAGGATTTCACGATCCGTTATCGCCCGACCGGCCATGCCGATCAGTTCCTGCAGAACTGGCTCGACTTTGCGGGCCGGGCCTATGGCAGCGGCCTTCACGATCAGATGACGCCGATCTTTGATGAGTTGGCGCCGAAGGATGCGGTCGGCCGCTGCACCAAGTGCCACAGCATAGACGACCATGGCAAAGCCAAGATTGTAAACTGGCAGCCGTTTGACCCGAATACGATCAATAACCGCTTCACGAATTACTCTCACAAGCCGCACGTCGAGCTGATCGGCTCCAAGACCTGCGTCAGGTGCCACGAATTGCAGCCTAATGAGAGCGAATTTCTGAAGACCTACGAAGGAGGCGATCCGGTCAACTACACGTCGAATTTCAAGCACCTGGACAAGGCAGTCTGCGCCGAATGCCACAGCCAGCAGACCGCCTGGGAAAGCTGCACGCTCTGCCACGGTTATCACGTCCCCGACGTCAGCTCGATCGCTCCGGCGCCCGTCATTCCGACAGCGCTTGGCGAACCGGCGGTCCCGGCCGCAGACACTGCCCTGCCGGCGCCGGCGCCAGATCCGGATGCCGCCGCGCGCCGCGACTACGCGAGCGCGGAAGAGGTTGGGACCAGACAGGCCTGGGATAACTTCGTGACCAATTATCCCGCGGGCCAGTATCACGACCTGGCGGTCCAACAGATCGCCAAGCTCAACCCCGCGGCGTCCGATACGCCGGCGATTGTCACCCCCGACATTCCCAAGCCGGTAGCACCTGAAAATGCCCGGCCTTCCGCACCCGACACCTTGTCGCCGGACACATCAGTCAAATCGGCAGCGGTCACACCGGGCGTTTCTGCATCTCCGACGCCCGCACCGTCGAACAGCATTGCTCCCGCCCAGCCTGCTGATCCGGACGGTCTTTTCCGACGTGGGCTGCAGCGGGCGCTCGGGGGCGAGTTTGAACTCGCCATCCAGGACTTTGATGAGGTGATCCGCCGCGATCCGAACCATGCGGGCGCGCTCAACGACCGTTGCTGGGCACTGGCTATGCTCGACGAGGTCCAGGCGGCGCTCACCGACTGCGACGCGTCGCTGCGAATTGCGCCGAATTTTGCCGATGCTTTCGACAGCCGCGGCCTGGTTAATTTGAAACTCGGCTCTTACAAGAAGGCAATTGCCGATTACACCTCGGCGTTGTTGCACGATCCAAAGCGTGTGTCCGCGCTTTATGGTCGTGGAATCGCTAAGCGGCGCAGCGGCAAAGCTGCCGGCGCCAAGGTCGACATCGATGCCGCGAAAAAGATCCAGCCGTCCATCGTCGAGGAGTTCGCTCGCTATGGGATCGAATAGGCGCAAACCCGCCGACCTGATCGGGTGCCGGGGCCGCTGCTGCTCCGTCACGCAATGCCAGTTCGAAAGCGATACAGAGGACGAGACGATAGGACGAGGGAGAGTTTGATATGAAAGTTGTCACCGCGATTGTCGTCGGTGCGGCAGCTTTGCTGCTTGTACAAGGGAGCGAGGTATCGGCGGAAAATGCCTGTCCCGATCCTTGGGCCAATCTGCAAGGCACTTACAAATGCGAGGGGCCGTGCAACTACACCGCGGCGGTCTGCAACCTGCCTGAATACGCCACCGGGTATAAAAGATGGCGGTTTGCCGGTCAGGGCGGTTCTGCCACGGGCGTGCTGACGGTGGCGGGCTCCGGGAGCATCTACTTCTCGACGACATCGGCATGGAACTTTACCGCCGCCAACACCTCGGATTGCGGCGCGACCATTCAGTTTGATGGTGTTCCCAAGGGTGTCGCCTGGAGGCGGATCGACAACAGTCCGCGCATGTGTGGAAGCCGCTCCGGCGGCAAGTCGCGCTGATTGACAACGCAGGCTCGACAAGTGCCGAAGGACCGCTGAGGGCCGAAGCAGTCCTTCGATAGCGCCGGCTTCGAGGCGAGGCAGCTTGGCCGTTGGGCACTGGACCAGATGACCTCCGCACACAAGACGGTCAACCTCGCCTTGCAAGGCGGTGGAGCGCATGGCGCCTTCACCTGGGGCGTCCTGGATCGTCTGCTCGAAGACGAGCGGATATCCTTCGAGGGGATCTGCGCCACCAGCGCCGGCGCGATGAATGCCGTGGTCATGGCGTACGGCCTGACGACAGGCGGTCGCGAGGGCGCAAGGCGCGCGCTCGCGGAGTATTGGCGTCGCGTCAGTGAGCTCGGTGTTTGGGGACCGTTGCAGCCGACTCTGTTCGATCGCCTCACGAAAGGTCGTTCGCTGGAAACGTCGCCGGCCTTTGTCTTCTTCGACATGATGACGCGCCTGCTGTCGCCGTATCAGATCAATCCGCTGAATTACAACCCGCTGCGCGGCG
Source organism: Bradyrhizobium diazoefficiens (assembly GCF_016612535.1). Taxonomy (NCBI): domain Bacteria; kingdom Pseudomonadati; phylum Pseudomonadota; class Alphaproteobacteria; order Hyphomicrobiales; family Nitrobacteraceae; genus Bradyrhizobium; species Bradyrhizobium diazoefficiens. The sequence goes on along the minus strand of NZ_JAENXS010000005.1, from coordinate 16,309 downwards.
TTCTCGAGCAGACCGTGGATTTTGAACGACTGCGCAACGAGAGCATCGTCAAGCTGTTCCTCTGTGCGACGAATGTGCGCACTGGGAAGGTGAAGGTCTTTGAGAACCATGAACTCACGGCTTTGGCCGTTCTTGCTTCGAGTTGCCTGCCCTTGCTCTTCCAGGCGATCGAGATCGACGGCGAGGCCTTTTGGGACGGCGGGTACATGGGCAATCCAGCAATTTTTCCGGTCATTTATGGCTGCGAGTCGACAGATGTCGTCATCATCCACATCAATCCGATTTCACGTGAGGAAATTCCGCGAACTGCGAGCGACATCTTGAATCGGCTGAACGAGATCAGCTTCAATTCGTCGCTGATGCGCGAGATGCGAGCGATTGCCTTCGCCAACAGGCTCGTTGGCAGCGGACTGCTGCGTGGCGAGGAGATCAAGAGCATGCTGATCCACGCAATCGAGGCTGAATCAATCATGAAGGAGCTCGGCGCCGCCAGCAAGTTCAACGTCGATTGGGAATTCCTGATCCATTTGCGCGATGTGGGCCGCGTTTGCGCCGAGAACTGGCTGCAGGCCAATTTCAGCCATGTTGGCGTTCGCTCGACCATCGACATCGCCGCCAGATATTTGTAAGCGCGGCGTGCGGCCGATCCTAATCTAGCGGCTGGCTATCGCCTTGCGCCGGAATTTGCAGGATTCGGACACATCCGTCGTTGCTCTTCCGCGCACGAGCTTGGCGACCGGATCCAGCGCCGCGTCGGTCAGGTAGTCCGTCGCGACAATGATGGAGACGGGAATTACCGCGCCTTCTTGACGATCTCGAAACCACCGGCGGCCAAGTCGGACAGGATAGCTTGGGCGATGTGCAAGCTCTGGTCGCGGGGGATCAAGTTGTAGTCCAGGTTGGCGCCGCCATCGCCCTCTGGGTAGGCGGTCAGGGAGCAGTGGATGGTATTCGCGATCAACTCTTCTACCGTGGCCTCACTCATCTTTGCCCTCCCTGGCCGGTCGCAGATCCCTCGGTGGATTTGCAAGATTGCTGTCGTCGTATCCTTGGTTGAGCCAAACCCTAAAACTGCGATCGAGGTCAATGCCGATTGGTGGATCCGGATGCCGCGGCGAGGGCTTGAAGGTCATTTAGCCGCTTCCTGCATGACGTCAGGTTGTTACGCCAATCGCTCGCCGCCGGTTCGATCTCTCTAAGTCGATCGAGCACTTCCATCTCGCGGCCGACCTGGCCGATCGCTTGGTCGACCAGCGAACCATCGACATGCGCCGCTTGCGCCAAATGCTCACCATACAGCTTCCGGAGTTGTGCGAGACGCTCGAGCCATTGCGGGTTGTCGGGATTTTCATCGGCGAGGCTCCTGCGCAATTCTTCCGCTTGGGTAAAGTCTGCTTCTGCCGCATCGACGGCAGCTCGGCCTGGCGAAGCCATCTTGGATGAAGCGTGGGCACGTGCGGTCAAGGCGGCTGCTAGATTCGATCGGACGATGTGGTTCTTCGGGGCGGCCGAAAGTGCTCGTTCTTCGATGCCAATGGCCTCGTTATATCGGAGAATGGCAGCAGAATAGTTCGGCGGTTGCGCTGAAATCAGGACGGAGGCTATCTTGAACCGGGTGAACGCGGACTGAAGCCGCCGATCCATCTTTGCGCTGGATTCGAGATCTGCCGCTTTCTCCAGCGCCTCCTGAAACTTCGCAAGAGCCCCGGAAAAATCTCCTTTCGCCAGAAGTGCTTCGCCGATCTTGTTGGTCGAGAAAACAAGGCGGAAGGTGTCGTCCTCAGATCGCATGACGTCTGCGACTTCGAAGTGACCGGGCGGCGGGATGTCGAGCGAGGCAATCTTTTCAGCCGCGGAGTGGCTCCGAAGATAGTGGTCCATTGCGCTCTCTGCAGCACGGTCGGCTACAGATTCGTTTTTGCCCAGATTCAAAAATTTGGTCAGCTCCAGATCGCCATTTCGAAAAAGGGACTCGTAGAGAAGTTCTTGCCAGTCCCTGTTATTCGGGTCGAGCGCGGCGAGGCGCTTCGCATTCTTGAGCGCCTGTTCAACATAGTTACGGACTTGATCCGGCTTGTTGAAGGCATCGGCAATATCGGCTTCGGCAAGAAGCCATTCAGTACGCAACGCTGCCGTTTCGGTTGTCTCTTTGATATGTTGGACGCTTTGGTAGAGATCGTCGGCTGATTGGTGGAGGATCTCGGCACCCACCAAACCTAATCGTCCATTGTTGAACTGTTCGAGAATGTTGTGCGAAATGAGTTTGGCGGACTTGGCAGTGACGCGGAAAATACTTGCCGTCTCGTGTGCATTTTGGATCGTAATTGCGGAGAGGATGATAATTGCCGGCAGGACCAGCGCCACCGCGGCATATGCGGCCCGGCGCTTCAGACCTGACCTGCGGGATGCGAGGAATGATCGCCTGACGAGGTTCTCGACCTCAGCGAAAGCGCCGCCATAGCGTGCCGCCCAGGCCTCGCTAGGCTTGCGCCTTTGCCACCACGTCCAGGATCGCCGGGTCTGGTCGGTCGAGAGACCGGACTCGTTAGGACTGTCGGGGTCGAGGCAGGATCGCAGGAACAAGTAGTGGTTGCCGTCCTTCTGCTCGCGCCGAAGCCATCCAACGTCACGTTTATCAGACCGCTCTCCGGTCGCTCCGGGCTCGCCGCATACTCGTTCCCAGCAGCGGAGCAGTGCTTCATGCCCAATGTCGATGATCGTATCGGTCGGCAGCTGTTCAGTCGTTTCCAAAGAGGACAACGGCGGAACGACAAACGAACACTCGTCCGCACGAAACTTGTCGAGGACCGCATACATCTCCGCGGCGGGTTGGCCCGCTTCGGCGAGCAGTTGATTGAGGCTGCGTGCGCGCCGGATGATCCTGCCGTCTTTGTCGATTTCAGCGAGCGCCTGGAAGATGCGCTCGATGGTTGTCTCTGCCCCCTGTAGCGAGGCGAAAATCTCGTTGGCATGGCCCGAGATGGCCCCCATGGTCCCGCCGACATCGCGGTAAGTTTGCTCGGTGATATGCGGGCCTCGCGGCGGGCCGGATGTCGGAGGTTCAGCCGGTTCCGGATGCATGCTCCGACTTGCGCAGGTCCACAGTCTCGCCAGACAATGCTGCAACAGCGGCAGCTGGTCGAGCTCGTCGCTACTGTCGTTGAGGAGACGTTCGACGAGCGTCGGCTCTATTGACGTGTTCGAGAGTTCCAGGGGCTTGCGGATTGCTTCCTCACGCTGGTCGCGCGTTAGCGACGGCACAAGGAACTGCGCAGCACTAACCGCTTCGGGGAGCCCTTGAAAGCGCGCGCAGTCGCCGATGAAATCCGAACGCATCGTTAAGACGACGCGGACAGGGCTGTCGTGAGATCGCGTGGCGTCAAGCAGCAACTGCACGAAGTGTGTCGACTCTTCGCGGCGTTTGGCAACTTCGGCGCGGTCTGCCACCGCTTGCGCGGGAGTCAGAAACCGGAACAACTCCTCGAATTGATCGACGAGGATGACCAACTCCGCACCTTGTTCGACGCCGACATCGGAAAGAGACTCCATGATGCCGGCACGCGACGACCGCAGGATTGAAGCAATTCTGTCCCGACGGGCGGATAAGAACCTGTCGCCCGCCGGCTGGACCGCGGTCGCGAGCGCGCCGGCAAGGCGATTGATCGGGTTGAGACCGGGCCTCATCGTCGTCCAATGCCACACCCGGTGCCGACGCTCTTCGCTCTCGCGATCGAGGACCGGCAGGAGGCCAGCCCGAATGATAGATGATTTTCCGCTGCCGGAACTGCCAACGACGGCTATGAAATGATGGCGCGTCAACAAGCGGTAGAGTTCGAAGATCTGCTCATCGCGTCCGAAGAAATATTTATGGTCACGATACGAAAATGGACGGAGTCCGGGGAAGGGGGGTCCCGCGGTCGTCTCACACAGGTTTGCCTCTCCAATCGCCTGAATCATCGTCGAGCGGGCGTGATGATTTTACGCATCTCTTCGTTCGTCGGAATCTCGACACCGGTCCAATTGACGAGTAAGTCGATCTCCTTGTTCGAAAAGATGTGTCGGAGCAGGCGATCCTCCTTACGGAGATGTGGGGGTGGACCGGCAATCAACGTTCGAGACGAGAATTGAGCCGCACGGCGCAGCTTTCGCCAATCCGCGAACTCATGCGCATTTGCTCTCGCCCAACATTCAGACGCGTTGGCCCAGCACATGATGATCGTGCTGCATTTGGCAAGAACGGTCTTGTGGTGCTGCTCGCGCTCGGTGTCGGGTGCCAGGAGAGCCGGCATCACATAACTGATGTCGTTTTCTCTGAGCAGGTCGGCGAGCTGGATCGCATAGTCGGTATCGAGCTCGTGGTGATAGAGATAAACCTCGCCATCGACGAGAGGCTCGGCCTGCGGTTGGGCGAGCGAGTCGAGAAACTGCAGTACCCATTCGGAGAAGATGCTGACACTGCTGCCGTCGATCCGGTCGCTCGCAAGTTGCCGGCCAAATGCTTTGAAGGTCTCGATCGGATCACGCTCGCTGGCCGTTCCCGTCGCGTCTTCGAGAAACCTCGGTATCCACGCAAATCTCCGAAATGATCCGTCCACGTTTTCGGCAGCTCTGTTGGCTGCCCGGCTCAGCTGCAGCTTGACAATCGGGTCAAGCTCGTCGGGCGCATAACCGGGCTTCTGGCCGATTGGATGAACGGTAATGACCGCATCCCGCAATGCGTCGTCAATGAAGGCGACGGCCGATGCATCAACTGGAATTTCGGCATCCAGGTCGGGAGCGACATGGCAACCATGGCTGGTCAGGTCGTTGTACAGGCGCCGATACCCCGCGCGCATGTCGGCTGCCGGCTTCGCTAGGTACACCTTGAGGCCGGACTTTGGCGGGACCTTCGGCGCAGCTGACAAGTTCTGCAGAGTTCGTGTGGCGGTATCGACTTGGCCCGGTCGATGCTTGGCCCTCCGCTTGAGGACATGGGCAAGCTCCGCGGCGGCGTCGTGAAACTCTCGATTGCCTTCGCCACGCGTGAAATGCGGAATTTCAACGCCGTCGCGTGAACTCGAATAGAAGCGTAACCCGCGCACTTCGGGAAGGATATCCGGACGTCGTTCGGGCGGAACCCAAGCCTTGTGCACAAGTATGATACGATGTCCGAAATCGAAATCGCTCTCGTGCTTCCATCGTTCCCGAAAGAGATCGAGCTCTTTCCGGCAATAGGGACTGTCGATCCAGTGGTGAGACAAAACGATGACAAAATAGGACGATCGACCAATGGCGTCTACAATTGGCGCTTCGAATTGCTCGGTGTTGTCGATATGATCGAAATCACACCAAAGTAGTGGTCCCGTGGGGTCGGAGTCGAAATGATACTCGACGGAATCGACGAGCGCCTTCACGAAGCCGCCCTTTCCAGCGGTATCGCCGGGAGCTGATCGGTTGTCCTTGATTGCATAGGACAAGAATGCTGTCACAGCCCCATTAATCATCGGCAGCATCGCAATAATTGAAACAGAGAACGAAGGATAAAATCTTCGATAGTCTAGAAAGAAAATTACAATTCCGTCAAGGGAAGATGCGCGCCGCGCGGGTACAGCGCCTCCTGTTCTGCAAGCCTTGACTGAACCACGCGGACTCAGGCCGGCCGGTGCCCTTAATGCAAAGCTTGGTGGCCGTACTTTGAACCTCAGGACTGTCGGCGGCCGCCGGGCGGGACGTGCCCCCTTAAATGGGCAGCTTGGCTGCCTGCCGGCGCCGCACCGCAAACATTGGAAATTCGCCAAATTGTTTTGCAAGCGGTATCCGGCCAACATAGTCGCAGACGAATTCGCTTACATTCTCGCATTCACACAATGCGGCAAACGGCTGGCTGCAATAAACGCTTCCCGATGGTGTGATCGGCTCGATGCGTGCAGCGCGGCTCACATGGGCACCCTTGAATTCCCGTTGTTTGAGGACAGGATCGGTCACTTCATGGACCGGACCGCAGTGGAGGGCGATTCGCAGCGAAAGCGTTAAAGGCAGTCCGAATTTGGTCCACTCCGTTTCTCGTACGGCTTCGGCCAAGTCCAGCGCAAAGCGCCCGGCGCCGGCTGGTGTCGCAAAACAAAGGTAAAGACCGTCGCCCCACGTGTTGCGGGTCAGGGGCAACTCCTTTTGGCCCTCGATAATGTTGGCCACCATTCCAAGAAAGTGCTCGGCGAAAAGCGGAATTTGGTCGTCGGACAATTTACTGAATCCGACCGCGTCGGCAAACAACATCGAGACGACGCGCTGCGATCCGATCGTACGGCCGGATTTGGAGCCCGTCGTTTCAATCTGAACTGCATTCCAGTTCGAGCGGCCTGCCTGAAGCGGGGCGATCCACTCGACCGGCTGACCAAATCGCTGCCAGTCGCGAACGGCATCGGAAGTTCCTCCCGGCAAGCCCGGCCGCCCATCCCAAATAGCGAAAGCGAGGATGTTTCCTTCGATTTGCCGAGCCCGTGAACGGGCAAGTCCTAGAAGAACCCAGTTGTTGAACGCGTAGCCGATGTCCCCCGATACCGAGCCTGAGTGTACGATCACACTCTGGGCGCTTTTTAGAACTGAGTGAAAGCGTGCCGACCATTCGGCACTGTCCGCCGCCAGAGACCGAGCCTCAAATTCATCGGGCGGGGCCGGCAGCACGACGTGTGTCTCGCGTCCCGAACCCAACATCGCTTCATGAAAGAGGATGTCCCCCCCAGAGGCCGCTGAGGCAAATCCAACCTGCGCATCAGAGTTCTCGATATACGCCCTGATTGCGCCCGCGACGTCTTTCTCCCGCCATGCGGGAAAGCGGGGCGGCGCCTGCTCCTCCCCGTCAATTCGGTGTCCCGTGAAGACCGCGACGGTCACTGGCGCGAACAGGCTGCCGAGGACCTTGAGCGCTAGCCCCTGGGCCTCCAGAGCAAGGCGCGCATTTCGTCGCATTGAAGCGCGGTCGCCTAGCTCCGCCTGAGCAAGTGCCTCCTGAAACCAAGAGCGAGCTACCTCAAGATCTCCGGACAACAAGGATGCTTCGCCTATCGTGGCGGCCAACCAGTGATCCTCACCGGAGGAGGCCGTCCTGGCGACTAGGCACTCGTCGCGAACCTTGGCTGCAAGCTGCTTCGATTTCTCCACTTGACCGAGATACATCGCCAGCGTCGCGGCGTTGATTCCCGGCCAATGGCCGCCGTTTGCCAAATAGGACTCTTCGTAGAGCTCTTGCGAGCGCTTTAAACTGGGGTGTTCCGGAGTAACAGGGCGCTTCTCCAGCCAGATATCCTTGTACGTGCGCGCCAGAATACCGAGTGTTTCCTCATCCCGGTGTCCGTGCGAGTACAGTCGCTCGAGAAGCTGCTGCGCCTGTTCGTATGCACCGGAACGTGCCAAAGCCAGGCACTGTACCTGTTGCAATCTCAAGTGATCGGCGGCTTTGCCAAGCCCGAACGTACAGAAATCGTAGGACAGCAGCGGCTCACCTAGCACTAGCGCCCGTTGTGCAATCAACGCACACTCATCCAGCCTGCTTGCAAGGTCGATTGCGTCGCGCTGCTCGAAGATGGTGAACAGCTGTCGGAGGTCCACACCCGAGATTCCCAGCATGTTGCTCCCAGTTTCCTCGCAAGTCGCCGCACGCGAACCGCTTGGCCGTTGTCAGACAATGCGTGCGAGGCCCGGGCTTCGGCGCCTGCTGACAGCTTAGCTACGCGATCCAATATACGGGTAGGCTTTTTGGGACCGGATGCGATAATTGTGACGTTGTGTACGCGCTTTCCAGCCTTTTCGCTGTGCGCGCCGGACGCGCGCCCGGCGTCGGGGGCATTGGCTCGCAGCATCAGCTGCCGTGTTTACGCGGCTCTGTTTGGCCGATCAGAAATTAGCCAGCAGATCGCAGCCTTGAAAAGGCACTTCGAGGGCACGAAGCGCACCTGAAGGCTTGCCTGTCTCGACAAGCCATTGAAATCGCATAAAATGCGACCGCCGCCCGAGCGTACCAAGCCTCATAAATCCTGATCTGGCGAGAACTGGCCCCGCGCGGGCCGCCTCAGCCATATTCCTCTCCAATCCCGTATTCCTTGTAGATCTCGAGCGGATCCGTATCCGGGAACAGGCGGCACTTGGCCTGGGCCAGGTGCAGGCTCACCGCCGCCGGCTCCTTGCCGTTCGCCAGCATTTTCCGTATGTCATCCATATGCGCGCTCGGCTGGTGCTTGGTATCGAGCTGCTCCAGCGCGACCAGCGCGGTCGCCAGCGCCTCGGTCAGAACCCAGTCGTCGTGGCCCGTGATTCCCTTTTTCGGCATCGGCAGACCCCAATCCGCAGACTTCACATGGTGCGGCGGCAGCAGTCTACCGTAGCTTCCATTGAATCTCCATCGAGCCGGCGTGGCGCGTGGAACAGGCCTGTGGCCGCGCGCTCGCTTGCATTATGGCGGCGCGTGGCTAAAAGGCGGCGGCGCGGGGGCGATGGTATCTTTGTTGAAACAAAGTTGGCGTAGACGGGCCTCGCACGCCTTCTCTCGGCTGGAGCCAGCATGGTCATTCTAAGCTTCGTCTACCGCTTCCTGACCAACTTCGCGTTCATGGCGCTGGTCTATTTCAGCCTGAACTTCATGGAGAAGTATCCGAACCGGGCGATCCTTGCGATCCTGGTGCTGGTCTATAGCGGCATGCGCGCCGTCTCGACGCTGCGTGCGTTCTATTTCTTCCAGAAGATCGAAAAGCTCGAGGCCGAGACGCGGCGTCTCCAGGGCCCGATCAATGACGGTTCGGGCGGCACCAACGCGCGCAGGCAGATCGTCATGGATGTCGCGCGGCTGCGCCGCGACGGCGAGCTCAAATCCTATATGGATCTGTTCTTCATGGCGCTGATCGTGCTGCTCTGCGTCGCCGCCATCATGCGGCAGTAAAGACTTACTGCGCCCGCTTCTTCAGGCTCGCAAGCCGCGTCGGATGTGGCGCAGCACTCTCGGGCTGAGCCGCATGCTTCGGTGCGGCGTGCACAGCATGTGCGGTTCGCCGCCCGCGGGCTTTGCCTTTGCCGGCATGCGGCCCTTCGGCTGCGATCGCGAGCCGGGTCGCTGCCCGCCGCGACAAGGTCGTCGACAGCAGCACCTCGACCGAGCCCTCGGGGATCGCGAACAGATCGCGGCCGGGCGCGGGCAGGGTGGCCGCGACATTCGCCTGCGCCATGGTCTTGCGCGGCAGCAGCAGCGGCTGATGCGCGGTCTGCGCGTTGAGATCGGCCAAGCCGGGCGCCGGCAGGGTCGCAGTCTGCGCGAACGCGAAATTCGGCACGGAAGGCCAGCGCGCGATCGGCGTGGTTTCGCTCGGCGGATGCAACAGCCACTCCACCGGGGTGGTCGGCGTCGCTGGCCGGTCGGCGGTCGCGGGCACCACCTGCACGATGCGATAGCCGCGCGCCTTGAGCTCGCGGATGATCTTGGGCAGCGCCGCCACCGTGCGCGCCTGGATATCGTGCAGCAGCAGGATGCCCTTGCCCTTGGCCTCCAGCCGCTGGATCGCGAGCTGGTAGACGCGGTCGGGCGAGATGTGGCGCCAGTCGTCGGCCGGGAAATCGGCGCTCCACACCTGGATGCCGCGCGAGATCAGATAGTTCTCCACGCCTTCAGCACGCATCAGGCCGGGAATGCGGAAAAACGGTGCAAGTTGGGACGCCGGGTCGGTCATCGCCGCCGACGTCCACGCGATGCCGCCGTTGACCTCGGCCTCGATCTTCTCGATCGGCATTTTGTTGAACGTCAGCGGATGGGTCATGCTGTGCGTGCCGACGGTGTGGCCCGCCGCGACCAGCTTGCGCACGCCTTCCGGGTTCGCCTTGGCCTGTTCCCCGATGATGAAGAAGGTCGCCTTGATGCACTCGTCGGCCAGGATCTGGAGCACCTGGTTTGAATATTTCGGCAGCGGACCGTCGTCGAAGGTCAGGACCACTTCGTGGTCCTTCAGCGGCAGCGTCTCGCGGTACTGCATGGTGCCGATGCGCGGATGCTCGCGCGGATCGACGACGAGGGTGCGGGAGGTGCCGAGCGCGCCCGGATGGCCCGGGCATTCGGCGGCGAAGGCCGCCGGCGACGCTGCGGTCAGCAACCCCAGAAGGAGGACGGTCCACGATCGCGTCCGGACAACAACGCTACTACCGATCATGAACCTGGTCTGCCCTCATAAGCGATGCCGCCATAGTAGGTCGGAGACGCCCGGAAACGGTTCAGGCGCAAAAGCCCCTCGATCTTTGCATGGCGTAGCATGAACAGAGTGTTAATAGGGCCCAAGTCACCCCATTTTGCGCCGGCGTGACATTCCGGCATCAATGCGCGTCGGCGTTCTTCTGTGATGTCCCCGCCGGGACCACATGAACCACATGAAAGCCGTTCTCCCGCAAATACCGCAGGAAGGCCGGCATGATGGCGGCGGTGCGCGCCTTCGGATCGTGGAACAGGATGATGCCCTTGCCGGCAGCGGCGAGCCGCTCGGTAATAAGCTTCAATTCCTGCTCCGGCGTCATCTCGTTCCAGTCGCTGGCCCAGAGATCGGCCCCGAACACGACGATGCCGCGCGACTGGAGCCAATCGAGCTCGGCTTGCGTGGACTCGAAATAGGGAAAGCGGAAGAACGGCGTCGAAGGCGCCGTGGTCGAGACCCCATGCAGCGCCATTTCGTCGGCGGCGATGCCGCGGTCGATCTCGGCCTTGGCCTTGTCGAATGGGATCCGCGCCAGGAATGGATGCGACCAGGTGTGATGGCCGATGGTGTGACCTTCGCGGGCGATGCGCTTGACCATGTCGGGATGTTCGGCGGCGTGCTGGCCGAGCAGAAAGAAGGTCGCGCGCACGCATTCCTGTGCCAGCGCCGCCAGCACCTTCGAGGTGGTCGGCGGATGCGGGCCGTCGTCGAAGGTCAGCACGACCTCATGATCGGCGAGCGGCAGTGTCTGCGGAAAACTCTTCAAGCCGACGCGCGGCGTGGTCTTGGCGTCGACACTCAGCAGGCGCGACGTGCCGAGTGCATCCTTGCGCGGGCAGTCCGCGGCCTTGACTGAGCCGATCGCGGTGAGGGCGGCGAGAGTCAGGCCCATCGTGATCGAGGTCCTCAGAGGATGCATCTTTGCCATTGCGCTCGCGATTGCCTTGTGGGTATTGCCTGACCGTCAGCTCAGACCCCCTGATCCAATCTGTCAGACGGCGAGGCGTACCATGGATGAACAAATGGAAGCCGCTTCCGCCGAGGCCTCGGTACTCGACCACGTACCGATGCGCAATGAAGACGGCGAAATTCGGCACGAATTCGTCGAGGAGATCGCGCATGCGATCGAGGCCGGTGACAGCGCCGCGCTGCGCGCCTGCGTCGCCGAGCTGCATGAGGCCGATCTCGGCGATCTGATCGGGGCGCTCGCGCCCGACGACCGCGTCCGCCTCGTCGAGCTGACGGGCCGCGACTTCGACTTCTCCGCGCTGAACGAAGTCGACGAGGCCGTCCGCGACGAGATCCTCGACGAACTGCCGCCGGAGACGGTGGCCGAAGGCGTCCGCGAGCTCGAATCCGACGACGCGGTCGAGCTCCTGGAAACCCTCGACGAGGCCGAGCAGGAGGAAATCCTCGAGAAGCTGCCGCTGCGGGAGCGCGTCGCGCTCGAGCGCAGCCTGTTGTATCCGGAAAATTCCGCCGGCAGGCGGATGCAGACCGAGTTCATCGCCGTACCGCAGGATTTCACCGTCGGGCAGGCGATCGACTACATGCGCGACACGCCCGATCTGCCCGACCGCTTCTACGAGATCTACGTCGTCGACAAGGACCAGCACTGGCAGGGCGCGGTCTCGCTTGACGTGCTGCTCCGCGCCCGCCGTCCGGTGCCGCTGACCGAATTGACCGACGAGGATCGCCGCCGCGTCTCCGTCCTGGAGGACCAGGAAGAGGTGGCGCGCATGTTCGGCAAATACAATCTCGTCGCGGCGCCGGTGCTCGACACCCAGGACCGCCTCGTCGGCGTCATCACCGTCGACGACGTCGTTGACGTTATCGAGGAGGAGGCGGACGAGGACCTCAAGGCGCTCGGCGGCGTCAACAGCGACGAAGAACTCTCCGACACCGTGTTCACCATCGCGCGCGCCCGCTTCAACTGGCTGCTGGTCAACCTCGCCACCGCTTTCCTGGCGTCCTCCGTGCTCGGCCTGTTCGAAGGCCAGCTCGAGAAGATGGTGGCGCTCGCCGTGCTCGCGCCGATCGTGGCGAGCCAGGGCGGCAATGCCGCGACTCAGACCATGACGGTCGCGGTGCGGGCGCTCGCCACCCGCGAGCTCGGCTCCTCCAACGCCTGGCGCGTCGTGATGCGCGAAGCCACGGTCGGCCTCGTCAACGGCGTGGCTTTTGCCGTGATCACGGGGATCGCTGCGGTGGCCTGGTTCAAGATTCCCGGCCTCGGCATCGTCATCGGGCTCGCGATCATCTGCAACCTCTTCGCCGGCGCGCTCGGCGGCATCCTGATCCCGATGGCGCTTGAACGTGTGCGCGCCGACCCTGCCGTGGCCTCGGGCACGTTCGTGACGACCGTGACCGACGTCGTCGGCTTCTTCTCCTTCCTCGGCATCGCGACGCTGTGGTTCGGGTTGAGGTAGCGGCCAGTTTTCGGGCGCTGCTCTCCCCGCCCGTCATTGCGAGCGCAGCGAAGCAATCCAGAATCCCTCCGCGGCGGCAGTCTGGATTGCTTCGTCGCAAGGGCTCCTCGCAATGACGGGGTGAGTAACGGGGCACTCTCACTCTCGCATCGCGGGCAAGATGCGGCTTTAATTCGACCTTAAGCGTGCTGTCGCATCATCGCCCGCGTTTGGGGGAATGAGCATGCGGTTGCGGCTGAAGGCAGACGGACGGGTCGTTGAGTTGCGGGACGGGCAGGAGCTTCCTGTTCAGCCGTTTCCGGTCCAGCCGTTTCCTGTCCAGCCTGCGATCCAGACTCCGCCACCGGAGGCCGGTTCGCTCGCGGTGCGCGATTTGCGCCGGCGCGCCTGTCTCACCCAGATGGAGTTCGCCGCCAAGCTTGGCGTGCCCGTCGAGACCATCCGCAACTGGGAGCAGGGTAAGCGCGCACCGCGCGGACCCGCCCGCGCGCTGCTCGCCGTGATCGCGCATGCGCCCGACACGGTATTCCAGGCGCTGGCGAAAGCCTGAAACGAGCCTCCCGTTCGCATTGCGCTGAAGATCCGGCCCGGTGGTGGGCGCCCTCCGTTGCACTCTGGCGACGCGGGTCCATAATGGCAGGTGGGGCGGCCGCACAGGGAGGATTCCTCATGCTGTTCGTCGAGGCCAACGGCGCAAAAATCCCGGCGATCGGGCTCGGGACCTGGGAGCTGAGTGGACGGACCTGCGCCCGCGTGGTCGAGCAGGCGCTGCGGCTCGGCTACCGCCACGTCGACACCGCCCAAATCTACGACAATGAGCGCGAAGTCGGCGACGGTGTGCGCGCCTCCGGCGTCCGCCGCGACGACGTCTTCGTCACCACCAAGGTCTGGACCAGCCATTTCGTGCCCAACGATCTCGAGCGATCCGTCAAGGAAAGCCTGGTCAAGCTGCGGCTTTCTTCCGTCGATCTCGTGCTGTTGCACTGGCCCAATCCGCACGTGCCGCTCGAGGAGACGCTGGGCGCGCTGGCGCATGCCAAGCGCATGGGCCTGACCCGCCACATCGGCGTCTCCAACTTCACGGTGGCGCTGATCGAGCAGGCGGCCGCGCTGTCGGGGGAGCCGCTGGTCTGCAACCAGGTCGAATATCACCCCTATCTCGATCAGGCCAAGGTGAGGGCAGCCTGCGACCAACATCGGATGGCGCTCGTTGCCTACAGCCCGATCGCCAGGGGCCGCATCAAGTCCGACCAGACGCTCGCCGAGATCGGCCACGCCCATCACAAGACGCCGGCGCAGATCTGTCTGCGCTGGCTGGTGCAACAGAACGTGTCGGCGATTCCCCGAACCTCGCGCGTCGAACGGCTGTCGGAAAACATCGAGATCTTCGATTTCGCGCTCACGGAGGACGAGATGGCCATCATCTCGGCACTGGCCAGTCCGAAGGGGCGTCTGACTGATTTCGGCTTCGCGCCGAAATGGGATTGAGGGGCTGTTCCGTTATGCTAGGACGACGGCGGCAACCCAAGATCGGGCGATGGAACCGCGGAAGATCATACGGACGGACCTTGCAGCGTCAGCAATCGCGCATCTGACGCTGGTGGGGCTGATCATCCTGATCAGCGAGGTCCATCCATTTCATTCCGCGCCGCCCGAGACCGTGTCGGTCGATATCGTCACGCCGGAGCAGGTGAAGCAGGAGGAGGAGAAGGCGGAGGAACAGGCCAAGGAGAAGGCCCCGGATCCGACCCCCGACCTGCAACTGCCGAAGATCGATTTCGCCGACAAGGACAGGGCGGCGGCGCCCAAGCTTGCCACCAAGGAGCTTGCCACCAAGGAGCCCGCGGCCAAGGAGACCGCAGCGTCCCAACCGTCGCCGCAGCAGAAGCAGGTCTCGACCGAACCGCAACAGAAACAGCCGCAGCCTCAGCCGTCACAGGCCCCGAAGCAGCAAGAGGCCAACACCCAGCCGCAACTTCAGCAATCTCAAGCGCAGCAACCACAGCCACAGCCATCGCAGGTCCCGCCGCAACAGCCGCCGCCTCAGGAGGCACAGCAGCCGGCTCCGGCGATGCCGCAGCCGCAGGCCGCCCCCCCGGCCTATCAGGCGCCGGAGCCCGACGTCACCGTCAAATACGGCGTGATGCTGGGCCTGCCGCCCGAATTGCCGCCGGAGCCGAAGGATGCCCCCAAGGATGACGGCGGCGATGCCAAGGATTCGATCGGAGCCAAGCTGCCGCCCGAAATCATTGCCGAGCTTCGCCGTCACCTGAGGAGCTGTGCGAAACTCCCGGCCGGGGTCGCGCCGGCCGACGCCGTGCGCATCAAGCTGCGCGCGGTGATGGCCACCGATGGCACGCTGGCGCGCCCGCCGATCCTGATCGAAGCCCCACCGTCTGCGAAGGGCGTGGCCATCGTGAAGTCCGCGATGAGCGCGATCCAGGCCTGCCAGCCCTACAAGATGCTGCCCGTGGACAAATATCAGGAGTGGAAGGTGATGGACCTTTCATTCACACCGCAGGATTTCGGGTCGTAGGGAAGATCGCCGGTGCGTAGGATGGGCAGAGCACTTGCCAAACCGATCATTCTACGACGGTGATTGATGGGTTTCGCTTCCGCTCTGTCGATCCTACGCGCTCCTACGGCTACGCGCTGTGGTTCGCGAGCCAGGTGAAGGCTGCCAAAATTCCCGGCAGTTGCAGATCATGACGAAGCTTGCCCGTTGCGGGCAGGAGACGATGGTCCACTGCGACGCCGACGCGGCGCAGTGCCTCGACATAGGCGGTCTGGACCGACGCAGACACACGCTGGTCGTGCGGGTCGGTGAGCGCGATGATCTGCAGCGGAGGATGGCGCGCCACCTCGGCGACATGGTCGATCGGATCGAGGAAGTCCGTATGTCCGGTGATATCTGCGCTCCAGCCGTTCTCGCGGTTGCGCTGCGCCACCGCCGTATTGCCCGAGGTGATCACCGCGCAACCGACATCGTCGCGGCGTGCGATCAGCGCCGCCACGAGATGGCCGCCGCCGGACTGGCCGACGAGATTGAGGCGGCGCCAACCGAAATGCGCCTTGAGACGGGTTAACGCTGCATCGACCAGCGCGACCTCGCGCGGCCGGCGCCGGTCGAGATGATGTCCGCTCGAACCCAGGATGCCGGGACGCGCCAGATGGACGTAGGGGCGATGGAAGCTGGCGCTGAACTGTTCAGCCAGCGCTTGCACGTCATAGGCCGTCGTCGCGACGTACCATTCGTTGGCCACGACCTCACCATCGCGTTTCTCCACGGCATCGCCACGCAGGAAGATGACGGGATCGGCCGGCGCAGCTTCGGGCGCGGCACCATAGAAGGCGAGAACGTCAGGCTTGCCGTCGACCTCAACCCGAACGCGTCCCGGACCGTCGCCATCGGACGTGGCGCATTCGACTCCCCGAACCACATCGGCCCCGGAGAAAGGCGTCGTCGGCAGGTCTGTAAGATTTGGAAAACTGATCATGGCATAAGTTGTCGAGGAAACTCGCAGTCCATGTCAACGGGCACCTGAGTGATGCTGGTCACGCAGGCGGCGCGAGTGTGCTCCAGCAAAATGAGCCGTTGACCGACGACGGGCAAAACACCCCGACACGCTGTCAATCGGTTTTCGCAAAAATATTCTACTTTACCGAATTTCGGATTTG